>JAQGMV010000173.1 GCA_028292225.1 Betaproteobacteria bacterium | reverse complement strand
TTTGCGGCGTCGTCCACGTCACCGCGTCGACGACGACGATGTCGCGCGGCGTAACGATCAGGCGGTTGGTGGTTGCGAGGCTGAGCGTCACCTGCGCCGGCGTCTCGTCGCCCCCGACCGTCGCGATGATGTGGTCGGGAAACGGATCGAGCAGCCACAGGCCGGTGTTGCCGCGAGGCGCGAGCGTATTGACGCGCATGCTTTCGGCGAGCGACACGTGCCTGCCGGAGGTTTCGATGAAGCCGCCGTTACCCGAGCCCGCGCCGCCTCGCGCGCTCAGCGCGCCCGCGACCGCGGTGTCGCCATCCGACCATACCGCGATGCGCCCGCCGTCGCCGGCAGTGATTGCATCCGCATTGATGGTCGCTGCGGCGCCGATCGAAGTGCGCTGAGAATTCTGCTCGGGTCCTGCGCCGTGGAAGTTGCCGCCGACGAGCACCAGACCGCCGCCGGCATCACCTGATGCATTGATCGTCGCATCCGCGACATTCACGGTGTGGCCGAGGAGCCGGACCGTGCCGCCGGTCTGCCCCGCGCCGCTGCCGGAGACGTCGAGCGTTCCGCCGACGTTCACAATGCCGCTCTGCATGTCGCCCGCAAGGCGGATCGTGCCGTTGTGGCTCTCGAGGGTCTGCGCCTCGATCATCCCGGTGTTGTTCACGACGGTGTTGAGCAGGTTGCCCGCGGCCTGCGCGGTCATCGATACCTGGCCGCCGTTCGCACGGATGAGGCCGCCGTTCCGGACCAGCGCGTTCACCGCACCTTCATTCACCGTGACGTTGAGCAGTCCGTCGCCCGCGACGTCGAGCGTCACGGCGTTGCCCGCAGCGAGCGCGACCGTGCCCATGTTCGCCGTGATCACGCCTTCGTTGCTGACGTTCGCGCCGAGCAGGGCGACATAGCCGCCCCCCGCGTTGATCGAGCCCTGGTTGAGGACTGCGCCAGTGCCTCCACCCGAAAACCTGTAGGTTCCCGCCATGAAGTCGCCGTCGGTGATGTTCAGCGTCGATGCGACCAGCCCGCCCACGTTGACCTGCGCGCCCTGGCCGAACAGGATGCCGTTCGGGTTGACCAGGAACACCTTGCCGTTCGCCGAGAGGCTGCCGAGGATGCTCGAAGGATCGGAGCCGAGCACCCGGTTGAGCGCCACCGACGCGCTGTTGGGCTGCACGAACCTGACCGCTTCGCCCTGTCCGATGCTGAAACTTTGCCAGTTGATCGCTGCGTTCTGGGTCGACTGGGTGACGGTCATGCTGCCCGCCCCGCCGGCGATCGTCGCACTGCCGGCAGACACTGCGCCGCCCGCGGGGAGCGCGTATGCATTTGCGCCGAACGCAAACGTAACGCAAGCCGCGAGGCCCTTCAGCGCGAAGCGGGCGCCCGCAGGCGCCGACGACGCAGCGGTCGACGATCGCGTGCCCCGGCTCGCGGCGAGTTCGGAGACGGCAACGAAAGTAGCCGTCCTGTCGTTCCAGATCGATCGGTAGAAGCGGTTCATGGTGTCCCGTTACGCCCGCAGGCGTTGTTCAGCATTGATCGGTGCGGTTGCAGCGATCAGAAGTATTTGACGAGCTGGAGCCAGAAGCGGCCACTCGAATCCGGAGCCGAGGTCGCCGCGCCACCGCCTACCTTGTGCGCGTAGTACGCCTTGACGACGAAGTTGTTGTAGTCCGCCCACGTGAGCCCGACACCGGCGCCGCTGAGGGTTCGGTGGTTCGTGCCGGGAGCCCACGGATCTTTGTTGATGGTGGCGGCGCCGGTATCGACGAAGGCGATCGCATGCATCTGCCCGGGCAGGCGCTCCGCGAACTTCGGCAGGAGCAGTCGTGCTTCGAGCGTCGCGACATAGCCTTCGTCCGCGTACGTTTCGCCCGACGGATACGCACGCACGCCGTAAGCGCCGCCCAGCACCATCTTTTCCGAGATGTCGAGGTTCTTCGACGCGAGCTGGCCGTATATCGCCGCGTATAGCGACACGGTGGACGTGACATTCTGAAACCGCGCGGCAGTGTAGCCGAGCTTGCCGTAGCCACCGTTGCTGCGCGCGCTCAAAGCGTCCGCAGCGCGTGCCGCGGGCGTCTCGATGTCGACGTTGCCCCCGCTCGCAGTCAGAGAATACGTGCTCAATCCGCCGCCACCGATGCCGTCGCGATGGTTGCCGTAGAGGCCGATCATCCCGACGCGGACCTTCTTGTCGGTGACACTCGAAGTCGCGTCGGTCTTGTCTTCGAACGTCTTCGCGTCCACGCCGGCGACCGCATAGAGATTGGTGTTGCGCGAGCGGATCAGCGGGTAGCTGCCGTAAATGCTTGCGATCTGCGCCGTGCCGTGTGCCTGCAGGCTGTCGAACTCCTTGCCGAGCCGATACTCGAGCGCCGTGTACGCAACCCCCACGGTCGCCTTGCCGAGCTGAGTCTGATACGACGCCCGGCCGTAGGTCAGCCCTTCGCCCGAAGTCAGCGCCCGCAGGCTGGCCACGTCGCCATGCCCTGTCGGGTTGTTGAGGTTCACCGTGCCGCCGACACGCCAGGCTCCGGTGTAGCGGTTGCCTGCATTGTCGAGCTCGAGACTGCCGGTCACGCGCTGACCCGGCGTCACGTCCACGATCAGGTCGGAGGTGCCGACCGACGCGCCGGGAACGAGCGTCGATCGCACGTTCACGCCGGGCACGTCGGAAAGGAGCAACAGACGGCTCTCGAGCGGAGCGATCGCGATCGTGTCGCCGGCATCGAGGCCTTCGAGCAATCCATAGGCGAGGCCGTCCGACAGATTCGTCTGGTTGCGAACGCTGACCCGGCCGTATTCCCCTTCGACCACGGCGAAGGTCACGACGCCGTTCTTGATGTCCTGCGCCGGCAGGTACACCTGCGCCACGAAATAGCCGTTGCGGTGATAGTAGTCGGCGATCTTCGAAGCCATCGCGCGCAGGTCCAGGAGAGAGCGCTCGCTCCCGGACGTGAAGCCCGTAAGCGCCAGCAGCTCAGCCTCGGAATAGACCTTGGCTCCGGTGATGCGCAGGCTGTCGACGACGACTTTGATCTGGTCGCCCGCGGGAACAGCCGGTGCGCCGCCTGTCTCGATCCGGATTTCGGGTGCGGACCTCTCAGGAGCGGGCGCAGGCGGAATCTGCTGGAGCTGGCCGCCTCCGGTGGGTGGTTGCTGTGCGAAGACACCCGGGCTCAAAGCCAGGACACCCAGAGCGAAGAGCTTTGTTTTCAACAGGACCTCGTGTCTCGTAATTGATGGACGCGCCACGGCGTTCACTCGCCGGCCCTATCCGGACGACGCGCGGATGCGTCGTTGCTCGGAGCTTTTCGGACGTACGAGAACGTGCCGGGTCGTGCTTGCAAGGTGATCGTGAGAGCTGCCCAGAGCGGGCGGGACTTAGGATGCGGTGTTATGGCGAGAAGACGCCGGCACCGCGATCAAGTTGCGCGGTGGTCGGGCGAGACAGCATTGCGTCTCGTCCGCGAGAGTGGGTGATCTCAGTGTGGCGCTCTGTCGCACCTGCACTGACATCGATCGCGCCTTGGGGTTACAAGATCCACAAGCGCGTGACGGCTACAACGTTAACGGGCTGCTGGCGGTTTACCTGAGCACTCATTTCGTGCCGGCGCCGCACTCTGCAGTACGTACTGCCGGCGGCGATCGAGTAGCGCGACCGTGATGTGGATCACGCCGCACGTGAGATTGACGGCCCCCGGCACGCGGTAGTGGGCAAGCGCCGTGCCTGCGACGATCGAGGAGATCGTGCAAGCCTGATCCGGGTACTCACGGGCGATCTGCTCTGATTCGACTGAGCAATGCCGCTCGCCCCTCTTCGGACACCCGTACATTGACGATGCGCATGAACTCCCCCGACGCATCGAAGGAATGCTTGAAGTATTCGGACGTCTGCGCTTTCACGTAGCGCATGATCGGACCCGCGGGTATCCAGGCGAAGGCACGGGACACGCGCAAACGGATTCGATTGTTTTCATGAACCTCGAGGAA
>JAQGMV010000159.1 GCA_028292225.1 Betaproteobacteria bacterium | reverse complement strand
CCTGCCAGTAGCCTGCGGCGTCCTTCGGCGTGAGCGTCTTGCCGTCGACGTGGTCGAGGTAATGCACGACGAGCACCGATTCGAACAGGTAGTTGTTCGGCTCGATCTCGAGCGCCGGCACCTTGCCGAGCGGATTGCGCGTCGGGATCTTGCTGTCCTCGGGCCACGGGTCTTCGTCGACGAAAGCGACGGGCAGCTTTTTTTCGCTGATCAGGACCCGGGCTTTGCGTACATAGGGTGACGTCGGCGAACCGTAGAGCTTCACTTTTTTTCTCCTGCGGGGTGCTTGGGGGTATCGTGCATTGTAGCGGCTCGGCGGTGAGGCTCCGGCGACTCGCCCGCCGCACAAAAGGTGCGCCGCCCAACTTGTCCGGACAAGTTGACACTGAGGCGCCGCCGGCCCTAACATCGACTTGTCCGTACAAGTGCTCTTTCCTGGCGCCACGCGCCCACATCTTAAGGATTGCTCCTCGATGATCACCATAAACCGCATCGGCAAACACCTCGGCGCCGAGATCTCGGGCGTCGACCTGTCCAAACCGCTGACCGACGACACGTTTGCGAAAATCGCCAAGGCGTTCTTCGACAACGAAGTCGCGTTCTTCCGCAACCAGAAGCTCACGCCCGAACAGCAGATCGCGTTCACGCGGCGCTTCGGCGTGCTCGAGCAGCACGTGCGCAAAGAGAGCCGCCTCGCAGGCCACCCCGAGATCCTGATCGTCTCCAACCTGCTCGACGAGAACGGCAATGCGATCGGCTCGCAGGACGCCGGGCGGTTCTGGCACAGCGATCTGTCGTACAAGGAAGAGCCGAGCATGCTCTCGGCGCTCTACTCGCTCGAAGTCCCGGTCAAGGACGGCAAAGTGCTCGGCGACACGAGCTTCGCGAGCACCACCGCGGCGTACGAGGCGCTGCCGCAGGAGACCAGGCAACGCATCGACGGGCTGAAGAACGTGCACAGCTATCGCTTCTATCGCTCGAAGAATATCGCGGCGCAGAAGCAGGAGCAGGCGCAAGGCGGACGCGTGATCCAGGAGCACGTGCTGACCGAGGACCAGTTGAAGAGCGTTCCGGACGTCGAGACCCCAATCGTGCGCACGCATCCGGTGACCAAGCGCAAAGGCCTCTTCGTCAACGAAGCGCACACTTCGCACATCGTCGGCATGTCGCCTGAAGACTCGGAGCGACTGCTGTCCGAGCTTTATCGCCACGTCATCACGCCGGAGTTCGTCTACACCCACCGGTGGCAGCCCGGCGACCTCCTCATGTGGGACAACGCCGCCGTCCAGCACAAGGCGACGTTCGACTACGACCTGCCGCTGCGCCGGCTGATGCACCGCACGACCGTTCGCGGCACCGCGGCGGTCTGACGTGGCCGACGCGCAAGCGCTGATCACCGTCTGGTTGAACGTCGAACCGGCGCACGACGAGGAATTCAACGCCTGGTACGACCTCGAGCATCTGCGCCAGGTCGCAGCACTTCCCGGCTTCGCGCGCGCTCGCCGCTATCGCGTCGACGATGCGCCGCTCAAGTACCTCGCGTGGTACGAAACGGCGGATGAGACTGTGGAAGCCGCCGCGGATTTCCAGCACATCGTGAACAACCCGACGCCGTGGTCCCAGCGCATGCGGCGGCTCTACGGCGACAATCGCGAGCGCATGAACTTCCGGCTGATGCGCGACGTCGGCCGGGTCTCCGATACCGACACGCCGTGGCTTTACATCGTCCACACCGACATCCCGGATGACATCGTCGACGAATACAACGAGTGGTACGACAAGGAGCACCTGCCGCGGCTCGTGACCGTGCCCGGCGTCCTCCGCGCCCGCCGCTACACCGCGACTTCAGGCAACCCGCGATACCTCACCGCCTACGAGCTGACGGACCCGGACGCGTTCGAAAGCCCCGAAGGCCTGCTGGCGCGCAAGACGCCGTGGACCGCGAAGATGCGCTCGCTGTTTCACAACACGCGTCGCCGGATGTGCAGACTCGTGACGCCGACGGTGACGCACGACAACGCCGTGAACGGTAAGCGGTAAAGCGAAACGCTGAGCTTCATGTGAGATCTTCGATGTATCATTTCGACCGCGCGACTACGCCGCCGAAGTATCCCGGGATAGGCGCGTCGCGCCGGCGCGCTTCCTCGGTAATCGGGGTCTGTCCCCGATTTATCTGCCGTATTCGAGCTTGAGCTCGACGCTGTAGCGAAAGCGGTTCGCCGGGTAAATGCTGAGCGTCACTTCGAAGACGCGGTCCTCGGCGCCGAGATACTGGCGCACGATCGCGAGGCCTGACGAACCGGCTTTGACTTTGAGCGCGCGGGCGGCCTCCTCGGGGATCGCGACCGCGCTGATCTCCTGCCGCACTTTTTCCGTTTTGACGCCGTAGCGCTCTTCGATCAGCGAATACACCGGAACCGTGCGCTTGCCCACGTCGCCGGCGACGGCGTCGTAGCGTGCATCGATGTACACCTGCTTCCACGCGATGGGCTCGCCGGTTTTCTCGTACCGGATCGCTTCGAGGAGACGCCACGTGTCGCCGGGGTCGGCGCCGGGGAGCGGCGTCAGCGCATCTTTCGCCCGCACGAGCTTGCGCCGAACGACTTTGAGTTCGGTGTTCTTCACGTATTCCCAGAGGTCGGGAATCGCATCCATCGCGAGGACGTAGCGCGACGCCGCCTTCGCGGCCTGGATGCGTGTGCCCAGTCCCTGGTGACGCGCGACCAGGCCGAGCTCCTGAAGCACGCGAGTCGCTTCGCGCACCGTGTGGCGGCTGACACTGTGGCGCTCGCAAAGCTCGGCTTCGCTCGGCAGCAACGTTCCGACTGCGAAAGTTCCGGTCTCGATGCCTCTTCCGATCTCTTCGGCGAGCTCGAGGTAGCGAGGCTTGCGCAAGGCGTCGGCAGCGGTCTTCAGATCAGCCCCCTCGCAATACCCCCGTCGACCAGTATCGACTGGCAGTTCACGTAGCTCGCCTTGTGCGACGCGAGAAAGACCACCATGGCGGCGATCTCTTCGGGCTTGCCGAAACGGCCCAT
>JAQGMV010000123.1 GCA_028292225.1 Betaproteobacteria bacterium | reverse complement strand
CGCCGCCCGGCGCGAAAGGCGTCACGATGCGCACCGGTTTCTCGGGCCATTTTTGCGCCGCGGCTTCACCGGCGACCAGTCCCATCGCAGCCGCTGCGATCGTCACGCACAGCATCGTGCGCAGCGTTTTTACATCACGTCTGGTAATGCTCATGGTGTCCTTCCCTGTTGAAGAGCCCGGCTGTGCCCGTTTTGCAAAGCGCGACATCCTAACGCCCAACGCGTTACCCTCGAAACGATGCACCAAAGACGCCCACGATGTTCGCTCGTGGTGCGTGAAAGGTTCGCGACAGAGGGAGGCCCGCTGCCGGCATGACGCTACGCCGGGAGACCCGAAGCGAGCATCGCGAGCCGAGGATGTTACGCAGGGGAAGCTCGGGTTACCTACGTATGAGACCTTCCGAAAGAAGGGTACGATAGCATCGCATGAGTAACGGCAGAAGAACGAGACAAGGACATCCATGGGGCAACAGATCGAAAAACTCGCGCAGTTCGTCGCAGAAACGCAGTGGGAGGACATACCCGGGCCCGTGCAAAAGCATGTGAAGCTCGTCCTGCTCGACACGATCGGCGTCATTCTCGCCGGATCCGCCAGACCCGAAGTGCAGCAGTTGCGCGAGCGTTTAGCGCCGACTGCGGGCACCGGCGCGACCGTGTACGCGCGGGGCTTCCCGGGCAACGATCCGCGAACCGCTGCGCTGCTCAACGGCATCGCCGGCCGTGCGATCGAGCTTTGCGAAGGCCTGCGCCTCGTCTCCGGCCAGGCCGCGATGCAGGTGCTGCCCGGCGTGCTCGCCGTGGCCGAGTCCGGCAACGGGACCGGCCGCGACCTGCTCGCCGCGCTCCTGCTCGGTTACGACGTCGCAGGCCGTCTCAACACCGCGTTCACTCCGCGCCCGCTCGCGCATCAGAACGGCCAGGCTGCGTTGCTTGCGGCGGCCGCCGCAGGCGCACGCATGCGAGGCCTGAATGCCGCGCAGGTGAGCAGCGCCATGCGCATCGCGACGACGCTGGTGCTCACCCCGAGTTACACCAACGCGGTCGCAGGCGCGACGACGCTCAACGTTGCGGGCGGCATGAGCGGTTTCGCGGGGGCGCTGGCACCGGAGCTCGCAATGGCGGGATTCACGGCGCAGGACGACGCCGTCGAGGAGGCGCTGAGCAGCCTCGTCGGCGACGGCTTCAAGCCCGAAGGATTGCTCGACGAGCTCGGCACGCGCTGGCATATCACCCGGAATTACTTCCGGCTGTATGCCTGTTGCAATCCGATCCATCCGGCGCTCGATTCGCTGCAGGAAGTCCTGAAAACCCTGAGGCCGAAAGCGGAGGACATCGAGCGCATCGATGTCGCCACCTACCGTTTCGCGTCGGTCATGCGCAACCCGGATCCGCCGAACTTTTTTGCGTCGAAGTATTCGCTGCCCCACGTCGCGGCGGTGATGGTCGTGAAAGGCAGCGCCGGGCACTCCGCGATCGACGACGCGGCATTGAGCGATCCCGCCATCTCGGCGCTGCGCCATCGCGTGCACGTGACTGAGGACGCGGCGATGAGCGCCGTCGCCCCGCGCCTGCGCCCCGCCCGCGTCACGGTGACGCTCAAGGACGGACGCCGGGGCACGCACGCGTGTGAGAGCCACCGCGGCGACTTCAACCAGCCGTTCGAGGAATCCGAGCTGCGCGAAAAATTCCGGGAGCTCGCAGGCCACGTGCTCACGCCGGAGAGTACGGCGCGAGTCGAAGAGGCCATCGATCGCGCGGAGCAGTGGACGAGCGTGCGCGAGCTGACGGACTTGCTGCGCCGCTGAGCGGGGCGCGTGGTAACGTACGGCCATAACTACAAGGACACTCCATGTTCGATCTCCTGATTCGCAGTGATCGCGTCGTCACACCCGCAGGCGTGGCGGCGTGCGACGTCGCCATCAAGGATGGAAAGATCGCCGCCGTAGCGGCGGCGGGCACGTTCGGCAGCGGCGACGCGGCGCGCGTCATAGACGCCACCGGAAAAATCGTGATGCCCGGCGGCATCGATCCGCACGTGCATTGCAAGTGGTATTCGCCGCAGCCCGACGGCACGATCGTTCATACCGACCCGCCTTCGGTCGTAAGCCGCGCGGCTCTTCATGGCGGCACGACGACGTTGATCGATTTCGTGCGCTGGACTCACGGCAAGACGATCCAGCAGGCGATCGCCGATCGCCATGAGGACTGGGCCAAGCAGTGTTACTGCGACTACAGCTTTCACCTGATGGTCGAAGGCGCGCTGCCGCCCGAGATCTTCGATCAGCTCGGTGTGGCGCTGCGCTCGGGTTATCCGACGGTCAAGATTTTCACCACCGACATCACGCCGAGCCGCAAAGGCCGCATGGTCGATTTCGGCGACATCTGGGAAGTGTTCAAAGTCGTCGCGCAGGAAAAAGGCATGTGCGTGATGCACGGTGAAGACAACGACATCGTGATGCACATGTACGACAAGCTGATACGCGAAGGCCGCACCGGCTTCGAGAACCTGGCCGAAGTGCACAACGCGCTCTCCGAAGACCTGTCGTTCCGCCGCGTGCTCACGCTGGCCGAGAACGTGCCGGGGATCACGCTTTATTTCATGCACGTGAGCGCAGCCTCGGGCGTCGCGGCGATCCGCGAAGCGCGCGCGCTGGGAATGCCGGTCTACGGCGAGACCCTGCACCAGTACCTGATGTACACGTCGGAGGATTACAAGCGGCCGAACGGACAGATCTATCATACCTATCCGTCGATCAAGTCGCAGGAAGACCAGGACGAGCTCTGGGCCGGCACCGTCGACGGCACCATACAGACGGTCGCAACCGACGAAGTGTGCTGCTCGCTCAATGTGAAGACCCTGGGCAAGCGCATCGACGACACGACCGGCGGCAACGTCGGCGTCGAGCCGAGGGTTGCGCTCATGTATACCGAGATGGTGGGGCGCCGCGGTTACACGCTCGAGAAGTTCGTCGACCTCGTCTCGACCAATGCCGCCAGGATCATGGGCATGTACCCGCGCAAGGGCGCGATCGCCGCAGGTTCGGACGCCGACATCGCGGTGCTCGACCCGTCGAAGCGCCTGACGATCACCAACGCGATGCTCCACGAGCAGGACTATTCGCCGTGGGAAGGTCACGAAGTGTTTGCCTGGCCGTCGCTGACGGTGATGCGCGGCAAGGTCGTCGTCGAGGACGGCCGGTTTACGGGCGAGCTCGAGGACGGCCAGTACCTCTACCGCAAGATCTCCGAAGAGATCCGCAGCGGAGTGCTGTAGTCGTCTTTCACCTCCGTCGCCGCAGCGGCATCGGGGCTCAGTCGAGCTTGGTGCCGGTGTCGCGTATCAGTTTGCCGAGGCGGGTGATCTCGGTCTGCACGAACGTGCCGAGCGCTTCGGGAGTGCTGGTCTTCGTCTCGAGGCCCAGCGTATCGAAGCGCTTCTGCACCTCGGGCGCCTGCGCCGCTTTGGCGATTTCCGCGCCCAGGTACGCAACCCGGTCGCGGGGCATGCGGGCAGGCCCCATCATCCCGCTCAATATGAAAATCTGCACTCCGGGGTAGCTCTCGGCGAGGGCCGGGACGTCCGGCATGATGCTCGAACGGCGCGGCAGGGTCGTGGCCAGCGCCCGCAGCGCACCGCTCTTGATGTGCGGCAGGATGGGCGGTGACGCCGAGAAATGCAGGGCCACCTCGCGCGAGACGAGCGAGACGGCGGCCTGGCCGGACCCTTTGAAAGGCACGTGCGCGAGATCGATGTTCGCCGCGCCACGGAACATCTCCCCTATGAGGTGCGAGGTGCTGCCGTTACCCGCGGACGCGTAAGTGAGCCCCGGTTTGGCTTTGGCCAGCGCCACGAGCTCCTGCACAGTTTTCGCCGGGACCCCGGCATGCACGACGAGGAACATCGGCGATACGCCGACCATGGTTACCGGGCCGAGATCCCTGACGGTGTCGTAGGGGAGCTTCGCATAGGCGGTGGCATTGATCGCGGTCGCGGTGAGGTCGGTGTAGAGCAGGGTGTAACCATCAGCGGCGGATTTGACGACGATGTCGGTCCCGACCGTGCTCGCGGCGCCGGGGCGGTTATCGACGATCACCGGCTGGCCCATGTTCACGGACATCTGCTGGGCGAGCAGGCGGGCGGACGTGTCATTGATGCCGCCGGGCACCCATGGAACGATGACGCGTACCGGCCGGGTCGGAAACGTTTGTGCGGCGGCGATGCCCGACCATAGTGCGGCTGCCGCGAGAACTGTCCCTGCATGGCGCATCTTCATTCGCTACTCCCGATGGGTGAGGGCACTCAATCTTCGCGTGCGAGCCGCCACGCGAGCAGCCGCGTCCCGAGCTCGAAGTCGTCCAGCCTCATGGCCTCCTCGGCCACATGGCTGCCGTGGTCGTTGCTCACGAATATCATCGCGGCAGGTATGCCTGCCTTCACGAACTCCTGCGCGTCATGACCGCCGCCGCTCGCGATATCGAGGGTGGAGATGCCGAGAGCGTGGCAACCCGCGTGCAGGTCGCGGCGCAGGCCCGCATCGAGAACGGCCGGGTCGCTCACGCCGAATCGGCCCAGCTCGAAACGCACGTTGCGGCGCGCAGCGATCTCGTCCGCTTTTCGCAGCACGAACTCGCGCATCATCGCCACCACGTCGGGCTCGCCGCTGCGGATGTCGACCGAGAACGACACTTCGCCCGGGACTTTGGCGAGGCTGTGGATCTTCGCGTCGGTATAAATCCTGCCGAAGTTGAACACGAGGTCCTTGCCCGCCGCATTCACTTCCTGCCATTTGCCGTCGACTGCCTGGATCAGCTCCGCGGTTGCGACGACGGCATCCTGGCGCAGCTCCTGCGGTGTTCCGCCGCTGTGGTTGTACGCGCCGAGGCAGCGCGCGTCAGGCAATCGCGATGAGCCCCGGATGCTCGTGACCACGCCGATGGGGATGCCGCGACGCTCGAGCACCGGGCCCTGCTCGATGTGGAGCTCGAGATAACCTTTGACGCGCCGGGGATCGATGTGGGGCGGCTTGCCGCGGACGGCCTCGGGATCGAACCCGCACTCGCGCATGTGCTCGCCCAGCGGACGCCCGCTGTCGACACGGATAGCCTGTTCGAATTCTTCGGGACGTATCAGCCCGAGCGCCATACGGCTGCCCAGATGTCCGCCGTGCGATCCGGAAAACCAGCTTCCGGTCTCTTCGGCGCGCACCCCCATGACGGTGATGTCGCGCGCGGGTGTGATCTGTGCGTGCTGGATCGCGCGTAACGCCGTGACGCCTGCGATCACGCCCGCGGCGCCGTCGAAGTTGCCGCCTTTCGGAACCGAGTCGAGATGCGATCCCACGAACCACGCGGGCGCGGTGCGATCGCGCCCGGGCAGGGTCATGTACAGGTTGCCGCCGGGATCCGCGCTCACTTCGAGATCGAGCTCGCGCGCGGTGCGCGCGAGCAGGCCGTGCGCGTACTGCTCGCCTTCGCCATAGGACGCGCGCGTGACCCCGCCGGCGGGGTCCGCGGTATCGCGCGCCAGCGTCTCGAACACCGATTTCGCCAAAGGCATCGCTTCGGTGACGGCCGCAGATATTTTTTGCTCGAGGGATTCCATCTGTTTCCTTTCAGTCCACCCGCAGCTTCGCGGCTTTGATGACCTTGTTCCATTTCTCGGTTTCGGAAGCGAAGTGTTTCGCCGCGTCCGCGGTCGATCCACCGAGGCGTGTCAAACCCAGCTCGCGCATGCGGGCCTCGGTGTCGGCAGCCGTGAGGACGCGGTTGAAGTCCGCATTCAGTTTCTGGACGAGCGCGGCCGGCACCTTGCTCGGCGCTGCGATCGTGAACCACGCCGTCGCTTCGTAACCGGGCACACCGGCCTCGGCGATGGTAGGCACGTCGGGCAGCACCGGCACGCGTGCCTTACTGGTAATGCCGAGGGCGCGCAGTTTGCCCGAAGCGATATGCGGCGGCAGCGTCGGCAGGTTCTCGAACATGCTCTGGATATGACCGCCCAGGAGATCGGACAACGCAGGTCCGCTGCCTTTGTAAGGCACGTGGGTCACATCCACTTTGGCCATGTACTTGAACAACTCACCGGACATGTGGGTGGACGAGCCGCTGCCCGCCGAGCCGAACGTGATCTCTCCGGGGCGCGCCTTGGCGAGGGCGATGTATTCCTTCACGCTTTTCACAGGCATCGACGGGTGCACGACCAGCACGCTCGGCACTTCCGCCAGCATGATGACCGGCTGCAGGTCCCTGGCGGGGTCGTGCGCCAGCTTGGCATAGATCGCGTATGCCGCGTGGACGCCGATGGTGCCCGAGAGCAGCGTATAACCATCGCCCGGCGCGCGCGCGACGAGCTCCGCGCCGATCTGTCCGCCCGAGCCGGGCCGGTTGTCGACGATCACCTGCTGACCGAGCATCGGCGTCAGGCGCTGCGCGAGCAACCGCACCAGCAGATCGGACGTGCCGCCCACCGCCAGGGGCACCACGATGCGCACGGGCCTCGACGGGTAGTCCTGGGCGAGCGCGGTGGCCGAGACCATCGCCAGCAACAGCCCGAGAAGAGGAAGGCCGCGCGTGCGGAACCGATGAACGCGTGATGCCGCCGTCATTGCCGTCATGAAGACCTCCGGAGTTGAGAAGCTCGTCGATCGGAAGGGCAGGGATGGGCGCGCCCGCGACCTATGGAGACTCGCGGCCCGCGGGGCACCCGACCGCGGGCGGCAGGCGCTCGTGCCAGTCGGTCGCCTGCTGGTACGCGTGTCCGATGCGCAGCGCCAGCGCTTCGTCGTAGCCGCGGCACGCGATCTGGAGCGACGTGGGCAAACCCCCGGCGGTGTAGCCGTTCGGCAGCGCCACTGCGCACATCTCTAGGATGTTGACGAAGCGGACCATCCGGGTCGGTTGTTCCTTCTGGTCCACCTCGTCCAGCGGAACCGCCGCAGTTGTCGTGGTCGGGGTGAGGAACGCATGCGCCCCCGCCAGCGCGGTTTCCATCTCCAGCTTCATCTCGTCGCGCCGGCGCAGTGTCGCGAGATAATCGTAGGCCGAGAGGCCGGCTCCGGCGAGCAGCCGGCGGCGGACCACCTCGTCCAGCTTCAGGCGGGGATCCTCCGCGATGCGACCGTTCAGGAAATACGCTTCCGCCTGCATGATGCCGGTCATCGAGAAAAAATCGGCGAGGCGAAAAGGCAGGGTAATGTCGACGATCTCCGCGCCCAGCCCGGCGAGCACCATGAGCGAGCGGTCGTAGGCATCGAGCACGTTCTGCGCGATGCCCGACCTTTCCTCCGCCGGCAGCCGCGCGAGCCGCAGCCCGCGCACGCCGTGCTCGAGCGTCGGCATCGGATCGTCCGCCGGACGGCTCTGCGTGAGCCGGTCCAGCGGGTCAGGCCCCTGGAGGAGGTCGTACAGGAGCGCCACGTCGCGGACCGTGCGCGCCATCGTCCCGGGCGTATCGAGCGTGGGGCTCAGCGGCAGGATGCCGTAGGTGCTGATCCGGCCGATCGTCGTTTTCAGCCCGGTGATGCCGCACCAGGCGGCGGGCTGGCGGACCGAGCAGCCGGTATCGGTGCCGAGCGCCCAAGGCGCCATGCGCGCCGCAACCGCGACGCCCGAGCCGCTGCTGGATCCGCCCGGCGTGCGCGCCACCTCGGCGTCCCACGGGTTCCACGGCGTGCCGAGATGCTGGTTCATTCCCCAGCCGCCGCACGCGAATTCCACGGTGTGCGTCTTGCCGAGCACGATCATCCCCTGGCTCGTCAGGCGGCGCACGACGGTCGCGCTCGAAGTCGCGCGATGGTCGAGCCGGCTCGCCGAGCCGCCGGTCGTGCGTCGTCCTTCGATGTCGATGATGTCCTTGATCGCGATCGGGACCCCGTGCCAGGGGCCGATCGCGCGGCCCGCGCGTATCGCCTTGTCCGCAGCCTCCGCCGCGAGCCGCGCTTCCGATCCATAAACCTCGACGAACGCGTGCAGCTTCGGATCGTGCGCCGCGATCCGCGCCAGCAGCGCATCCATCAGGTCGACCGGCGACAGGCGCCGCGCCGCAATCTCCCGCGACAGGACATGAGCGGGAGCGAGACAGGGATCGCTGCTCACGCGGGTATGGGCTTCAGTATCGGCTGCAGTGGGCGGCGGCATCAAAGGCTGCTACTCGACCTTCGCACCGGATTTTCGAACCAGGTTTTCCCAGTACGGGGCTTCCGCCTTCACTTCCTTATCGAACAGCTCGGGCGATGACGACAGCGCCACGTCCATGCCCTGCAGGGCGAGCTTCTCGCGCGCTTCGGGCTTCGACAGCCCCTTGAAGGCGGCCGCATGCAGCCGGTGGACGGTGGCGCGCGGCGTTGCCGCAGGGACGTACAGGCCGAACGAAACATTGAAGTCATAGCCGGGAAGGCCGGCTTCTTCCGCCCCCGGCACGCCCGGCACCGACGGCGACGCGTGGCGCGTCGAGACCGCCAGCGCGCGCACACGCCCGGCGCGCACGAAACCCATCACGGTGGCGGAGGTGGCGAAATTGATCTGCGTCTCGCCGCCCATGAGCGACTGCGTGGCCGGCGCGCCGCCTTTGTACTGCACCGAGGTGAATTTCACGCCGGCCACCGACTCGAAGAGCACCGAGGCGAGATGGGGCGACGAGCCGTAGCCTGCCGAGGCGTTCAGGAGCTTCTCGGGATTGGCCCGGGCGTAGCCGACGACGTCCTTGAGGCTCTTGAAGGGCGAGTCCCTGTTCACCAGGATCACGACGATCCCGCGCGCAATGCGGATGACGCCGCTGAAGTCCTTCTCGGCGTAGCCCGGGTTCTTGTAGAGGGCGATGTTCACCGCCTTGTCGCTGGTGTTGAGCAGCGTGTAGCCGTCCGCCGGCGCCTTCGCGACCGTCTCCGCGCCGATGTTGCCGCCCGCGCCGGGCCGGTTGTCCACGATCACCGGCACGCCGAGCTCCTTCGAGAGCTCGTCGGCGGCGATACGCGCCACGAAGTCCGCTGCACCGCCCGGCGGATAACCGGTCACCAGCCTCATCGGTCTGTTCGGAAAAGCCCGTCCCGAGCTCTTGTCGAAGGGCGAAGAAGTCTGCGCCGACGCCTGAAACGCGACGAGCGCTGCCAGCACGAAGGCGTATCGAATCATCGCAATTCTCTTCCGGGGTGTAGACGTCACGAGGCCGGGACCCGCATCTTCTGCACCATCGCTGTTCCCTCCTTCAGGAGCAGGCCGAGCAGGGGGATGCTCCTCATGCGCACACCGAGTTCCTGGTGACGCGCCACCTGGGGTGACAGGTCCTGGATCGGCGCATGCTGCATGCTGAGCTGCTTGCCCGCCGCATGCACTGCGCTGGCGATCTGCTGGATCACTTTGTCGACTTCCGCTTTCGGCGGCATGCCCATCGATTGCCACAAGTCCTTCGGGCCGATGTGCACCGCGTCGACGCCGGGCACCGCGAGCATGGGCCCGAGCTGCTCCAGAGCCGACGCCTCCTCGATCATGGCGACGACGAGGAGCTCCGCATTGGCCTGCCGCGCCCATTCGTCGTCGGCCAGGCCGTGGCTGAAGTTTCCGCCGCGGCCCAGGCGGTAGAAGGTGCGCTGCCCGTCCGGGTGAAACCGCGTGCACTCGACGAGCTCGCGCATGTCTTTGACGCTGCTGCAGCGGGGAACGTGGACACCCTGCGCGCCCGCGTCGAGCAGGCGCAGCAGCCGGTCCGGATCCTTGGGCACCCGCACGATAGGGGTGATGTCGAACGCCTCCGCCGCCCTGATGAGGTTGACGAGCTGGCCGTCGTCGAGCGGCTCGTGTTCCGCATCGAAGGTCACGAAATCGAAGCCGGCAACGGCAGCGATCTCCACGAGCTCGGGCGCCGGTGACCCGATGACCGCGCCTATGGCAAGCTCGCCGGCCGCGAGCTTTCTCTTCGTCTTGTTGATTCGTACGACGTTCAATTCCATTCCTCCAGTGTGTCCGCCCGCGGGCGCGCAGGCGGTCGTTGGTCGTTTCTTATTCGACGCGGATTCCCGCGGCCTTGATCACCGCAGCGTTGGTTGCAGTCTCGGTCTTGATGCGGGCGGCCATCCCCTCCGGCGTGGTGGTCTCGGCATCCACGCCCTGGCTCACCAGGGCTGCACGCACGTCGGGTTGCTGAAGTGCCTTGATCATCTCGTTGTGTATCCGCTCTGTAATGCTTCTCGGCGTCCCGGCGGGCAGGAGGATGCCGTACCACTGGCTGGTGTCGAATCCGGGGTACCCCGACTCTGCGACCGTGGTCAGCTCCGGCAGAAGTTTGGAGCGCCGGGGTCCGGTCGTGGCCAGCGCGCGCAGACGTCCGGCCGACAGAAACGGGATGACCGACGCGGCGGTCGCGGTCATCGCCTGCGCCTCGCCCGAGAGCACGGCGAGGGCGGCGGGCCCGCCGCCCTTGTAAGGAATGTGCACGAAGTCGATTCCGGTGCGGTACTTCAGCAGCTCGAAGGCCATGTGAACTGCGCTGCCCGCGCCGGCCGACGCGTAATTAAGTGCACCCGGCTTCTGCTTCGCCAGCGCGAGGAACTCCTTGAACGTCTTCGCCTGAACGCCCGGGTGCACGACCAGAACGTGCTCGGCCGTGGCGAGCATCGTGACCGGTTGCAGATCCTTCTGGACGTCGAACGGAAGCTTGTAGAGGCTCGGATTCGCGGTGAGCTGTGTGTTCAGCGCCTTGAGCACCGTGTAACCGTCAGGATTGGCGCGGGCGACGATCTCGGCGCCGAGGTTGCCGGCGGCGCCGCTGCGGTTGTCCACGACCCACGTCTGACCCGTGGCGGAGGTGAGCTTCGGGGCTAGCGTTCGCGCCAGTATGTCAGAGCCGCCTCCCGGCGCGAAAGGAACCACCATCCGGATGGGACGCGTGGGATACGCAGGTTCGGCTGCCTGCGTCGCTGCGCAAACACTCCCTGAAACGAGCAGCATCAATACGTTTGTGATTCGGGTCACGCTAATCCGCCTTTGCGCCTGAGATTTTTACGAGCTTGGCATATTTTGCGAAGTCCTGCTTTATGACACCCGCAAATTCCTGCGGTGTCGTGCCGACGACTTCTCCGCCACCGTTCTCGACTGCGTCGCGCAATGCCGGCGTGTTCAGCGCCTTGACGATCTCGGTGCCCAGCAACGCGATCACCGGCGCCGGCGTTCCGGCCGTCGTGAAGTAGCCGTGCCACTGCGTCGTCTCGAATCCGGGGAACGTCGATGCGAGTGCCGGTACGCCGGGCATCACCGCCATCGGTTTCAGGCTCGTCACCGCAAGCGCGCGGACCTTGCCGCTGCGTACGTGCGGCAGCGCTGAAAACACAGTCGGTGTCCCCATTGCGACCTCGTTCGAAAGCGCCGCGATCATGAGCGGACCCGCACCCTTGTAAGGCACGTGCACGTTCTCCATGCCCGAGACATTGTTCAGCAGCACACCGGTGAGATGGTTCATCGATCCGGGGCCTGTCGACCCGTACGTAAGGCCGCCGCGCTTCTTCGAAAGTGCGATGAGCTCCGCAATCGTGGTCGCAGGCACGGTCGGATGCACGGTGATGGCCATCGGAAATTTGGACACCTGCGAGAGCGGCGCAAGCTCGCGCAGCTGGTAGCTGAGCTTGGGAAACAGCGAAGGCGCGACGACGACCGCGGCAGTGCAGTAGAGGATCGTGTAGCCGTCGGGTGGGGCATGTGCGACGGTCTCGGCGCCGACGTTGCCCGCGGCCCCGGCGCGGTTGTCGACAACGAAAGGTTTCCCGAACACCTCGCTGAGCTGCTTCGCATAGATGCGCCCGAGGACGTCATTGGCGCCGCCCGGCGCTGCGCTCACGACGAGCCGTACCGGTTTGGTCGGGTAAGTCTGGGCTGAAACAGATGCTGCGAGTGCCAACGCGGCCACGCCGCCGAGCACGCTAATCCTGATAGCCACTTGGGTTACCTTTATTGTTGATTCACGATGGGGGATCGGATCGAGATCATCCGGCTCCCTGGAATAGATGGCGTTCCGATCTCACTGACGAGTCGACGCGATTTTCTTTGCAACATGCGCGCTAAGCAATAATCGGGCAAGTCCGTCGTCGATGGGTCGCCGTGTGTGCCGGAGATTTCCGCACCGCTCCCGTTTCCCCGGCGATCGCACCACAACGGTGACGCCCCTCTGCACCCGGCACCGCGATGATGCGATTCCCGCCGTCCCGGCAGACTAGCAGGAGCGCGCGCGGCCGTCCCAATTTCCGCGGACGTCCGGTACACTTGCCTCGAACCCGCACCGCAGTCTCCTCCATGAGCCGAACGTGTGTGTAAGCCGGTCGGACTCGTCGAATTTTCCAACAAGCCGCTCAAGGAAGCTCATGCCTACCATTGCAGAAAACGTCGGCGCGTACGCGTCGTCGCTCAAATACGAAGCGCTGCCGAAAGAAGTCGTTCACCAGGCGAAGCGCATGATCGTCGACACCCTCGGCTGCGCCCTCGGCGGATACGACAGCGAACCGGGCCGCATCGCGCGGGACATGGCCGACATGGTGACGAGCAAGCGACCCGCGACCGTATTGTTCAGCGGCCAGCAGACGAGCCCCGATCTTGCGGCTTTTGCGAACGGCGTCATGGTGCGTTACCGCGACTATAACGACGGCTACATCGGGCTCGAGGCAGGCCACCCGAGCGACAACATTCCGGCGCTGATCACGGCAGCCGAGGTCGGCAACGCGAGCGGGCGCGACCTGATCACCGGGACGGTGATCGCTTACGAGATGTTCTGCCGCATGTGCGACACGCTCAACTTCAAGCCCATGGGCATCGACCACGTCACGATAGGCGGGATGTCGGCCGTGCTCGGCGCGGCGCGCCTGATGGGCCTGAGCCGGCAGCAGATCACCGAAGCGCTGAACCTGACCGTCGCTGCGAACGTCGCGCTCTACCAGACGCGCATCGGCAATGTTTCGATGTGGAAAGGCTGTGCTTATGCGAACGCGAGCCGCAACGCGCTTTTCGCCGTGCAGCTCGCCCAGCGCGGCATGAGCGGCCCGTCGCCGGTCTTCGAAGGGCGCGGCGGCTATTTCCTCGCGGTGACTCGCAAGCCGTTCGAGCTCGCCCCGTTCGGCGGCGACGGCGTGCCGTTCAAGATCATGGAGTGCCTGAACAAGCGCTACCCGCTCGGGCAGTATGCGCAGTCGGTGGTGCAGGCTGCGCTCGAAGCGCGGGAGCGCGTCGGAGATGCGGGCAACATCGCCGAAGTGCACATCCAGACGCTGGAGACCGCGGTGCTCATGATGGCGGGCGACCCGGACAAGTGGCGGCCGCACAACCGCGAAACGGCCGACCACAGCATGCCCTATACGGCGGCGCTCGCGCTCAAGTACGGATCGATCGAGCACGAGCATTTCGACGATCCGTACCTGCACGACCCGGAGCTGCTCGATCTCGTGAGCCGCATCAAGTGCACGGTGTCGGAAGAGGCGAACGCTCGCGAGCCCGAAGCCATGCTATGCGATCTGGAAGTCGTGCTGAAGAACGGCAGGCGCGAGAAGATCCGCGTCGAGTATCACCGCGGCCACGCCAAGAACCCGATGTCCGACTCGGAGCTCGAAGAAAAATTCCGCTCGCTCGCGGGCGACCTCCTTCCCAGGGCCCGCGTCGACGCGCTGCTCGAACAGATCTGGACGCTCGACGAGGCCAGCGACGTGCGTAGCCTTATCGCGGCGACGAAACTGTAGAGCGGATGCACCTTACTCGGGAGTGATCCCGGCTGTCTTGACGACTCCGGCCCAGCGCCGGAGTTCGTCCCGGACCAGCTTCGAGAACGCTTCCGGGCCGCTGCCCACGGGCTCGCTGCCCTGCACGAGATAGCGTTCTCTCAGCGACGGCACGGCCAGCGCCTTGACCGTTTCCGCATGCAACCGCGCGACGACATCCTTCGGCAGCCCCGCAGGTCCCCCGAATCCGTACCACGAATAGACGGTCATCCCCGGGACCCCGGCTTCACTCATCGACGGCACGTCGGGCATCACGGGCGAGCGCTTGCCGCTGGTCGTCACCGCCAGCGCGCGCAGTTTGCCGCTGCTGACGGACGCAAGAGAGCTCGGCACCGTCGTGAGCACCATGTCGACGTGGCTCCCGAGCAGCGCGGTCATCGCCTCGCCGCCGCCTTTGTAAGGCACGTGCGTCACATTGACCTTGGCCGACCTGTTGAAGAGCTCGCTCGTCAGGTGGATCGCGCTGCCGGCCCCGGCCGACCCATAGTTGAGCTTGCCCGGATTCGCGTGCGCGAGCGCGATGAATTCCTTGAGCGTCGCTGCACTCACCTTGGGGCTCACCAGGAGCACGTTGGGCGCGCCGACGATCTGCGTGATCGGTGTGTAATCCCTGGCGACGTCGAACGGCAGCGACTTGTAGAGATTCGGCACGATCACCATGCTCAAATCCATCATCACCAGCGTATAGCCGTCGGGCGTCGCTTTCGCGACGAGGCCGTAGCCGATCGTGCCGCTCGCGCCGGTGCGATTTTCGACGATGAAGGGTTTGCCCGTCTGCTCCGAAAGCTGGGTCGAGATGAGCCGCGCAGTGAAATCGGTGCCGCCTCCCGGCGCGAAAGCGACGATGACGCGCACCGGCTTGATCGGATAAACCTCGGCTGCCAGGCTCGGCGCAGCCAGAAACGAGGTGAACAAAAACAATAAAGCGTTGCGCATTCCTTCTTCCTTCGTGGGTGATTACAGGTATCAGCCGGAATACGAGACCGGCAGCGTGCAGAAATCGGCGGGCGGGCGAACGATCGGGCTACGCGGCCTCGGCGTCGATGACGGGCGCGAGCGCTGCGGCGATCGCGAGCAGGCGCGCATCGGAGTGGCGCGGTCCCACGATCTGTATCCCGACGGGCAGTCCCTTGGACCCCTTGATGCACGGAATCGCGAGACACGGCACGTGCATCACGGTCCACATGGTGTTGAATATCGTCTCGCCGGTGGTGTGCAGTCCTTCCGGCGCTTCACCGGGTGCGGATGGGGTGACGACGACATCGAAGCCCGCGAACAGGGCATCGAACGTCTTCGCGCAGTCGGCGACGAGGTCGTAGGCTTCGACCATCATCGCTCCTGTGATGGCGCGCTTGTTCGCGGCCACGTCGTGGAACGCGGAGTTCAGGCGCTCGCCGTGCGTGAGCACCTCGGGCAGAAAGGCGGCGCTCCCTTCGCCGTACGCGATGGTCTTTTGCGCTTCGTCGAGCGAGCCGAAGCGCGCAGGCAACTCGAGGTCTTCGATGCGGGCGCCTGCCTTTTGCAGGCGCTCAACCGCGGTTGCGAGGGCCTTGTGAGCCGCGGCTTCCGCTTTGTCCCAGTAGGGCGTCCTGCACACCGCGACCTTGAGGCCCCGGGCGGCGACGGGCTTCTGCGAGGCGAGATCGCGCAGACGGAAGGCCCCGGCCACCAGCGCCAGATCCGCCACCGACCTTCCGTACCAGCCGACCGTGTCGCACGAGGCTGAAGAGAGCTTGGCGCCTTCGCGCGTGACAGCTCCCCACGTCGGCTTGAGCCCGTAGATGCCGTTGAACGCGGCAGGGCGGATATGCGAGCCGCCGGTCTGCGTTCCGAAGGCGAGCGGCACCATGTAGTCGCCGACGGCAGCACCCGATCCTGACGATGATCCGCCCGGCGTGTGAGCCAGGTTGTGGGGATTGCGGGTCAACGCCTTGCGCCCGCCTGCTGCGAACTCGACCGTATCCGTCTTTCCGAGGATGAGCGCGCCGGAGTGGCGCACCACCGCGACGCATCCCGCATCCTTGCTCGGCCGGTGTCCTTGATAGTGCGGCGAGTTCTGGGTGGTGGGCATGTCGGCGGTATCGATCACGTCCTTCACGCCGAACGGGAGTCCGTGCAGCGGTCCCATGACCCCCATGGCCTGGCGCTTGTCGAGCTCGCGCGCCTGCGCAATGGCGTGCGCCGGATCGACGTAGGCCCATGCCCGCACATCGGCATCGCGCGTGGCAATCCGCTCGAGGCAGGACCTGACGAGCGCTTCGCTGGTGAGCGTCTTTTCGCGAATGCTGGCCGCAGCCTGTGCGGCAGTGAGGAAACACGGTTCCATGAAATTTTCTCTAATGCATGAAAAATGCGACCGTATCACACAAACAAACGCCCGGTCCGATGTCCTGCCCGGAGAGCGGTGCCGAAATGCGCGTTGTGGTTTGCGGTCGGGAGCGAAGGCGAACTCAGGCGGCGCCGCGCGATGAGCGCGGCCCCTCATCACTTCTCGATCAGCGTCAGCTCGATCAACTTCGCTGCACGCGCCTGCCGCTCGAGATCGCGGCACGTGGCGATGAGCGCCTCGTATTGCGCGGCGGGGATTGGGATGCCGGGCACGATGTCGCGGATGCGGCGCGCTTCTTCGTCGAAGTCCCAGATGAACTCGCGGCCGGTGCCCTGACGGGTGTAGCTCCGGCCATCCTTCGTGACGATCGTGATTCGCGGCCCGAAGAGCGTCATCGTGTGTGACGGGATGATCGTCACGCGCTTCATCATGTCGATGATTTCCGGCGCCGCGTCGCTGACAGTCGGCGGGCCGCCGCCCCAGCTTTGCAACACCGGAAAGCCGCGCTTCACGACGGCGTATGCGGTGTAGTAGGGCGTCATGCCGGCTTTCGGCGGCCCGTCTTCACGCCGCACCGGAAATGCCGGGCTCGGATACTGCGTCTCCAGCCAGTTCACGACCGCTTCGACGCGCTCGACGTTCTCGGGGCGGATGTCGTGCTCCCTGCAGAGCGCCGCGGTCACGTCGATGTGCGCGATGTTGTAACCCGAGATCGAGTAGATCCGGTAAAGCGTCTCGAGGAATGTCCAGCTGTTGCCCAGGTCACGCGTGATGGCGCCGAGGTCTGCCTGTGTCTTGCCTTCGAAGCTGTAGGTGAGGAGCCCCTTGTTGTTGCCGGTGTACGCGTGATAGAAACCGGCGTCGCCTTCGAGAACGGTCTCGCCGCCGACGTGGCCTTCGCGCGCGAGCGCGACGGCAAGCATCGCGTTGCGCACAGCGGCGCCTTCGCGCAGGGCCTTGCCGCCGCTCCTCGGACCTTCGATGCCCGTGCCGGCAAGGCTCGCGCACAGTGCGATGGCGCTGTTCATGTGGTCCTCATCGAGGCCCGCGAGCTTCGCGGCCGCGACGCCGGCGCCGAAAATCCCGAACACCGGACCGGGATGAAAGCCGCGCGACATCACGGTAGGAATGAAATCGGCGCCGAGGCGCTCCGCGACTTCATAGGCCGCGGCGACGGCGACGATGAAATCCCTGCCTGAGGCCTGCGCGGTTTCTGCGCCGACGAGCGCGCACGGGATGATGCTCGTCCCCGGATGCGTCAGCATCTTGTAGGTATCCCACTTGCCCCCTGCGAACGCCATCTCGGAATTCGCGAAAGCGGCGCCGCCGCGCGTGACCTTGCGGCCGTCGACCAGGATCGTCGCGCCTTTGGCAACGCCCGCTTCCTCGTCGGTGATGAATCGCACAGCCTGCTTGCCGCCGTTGGTCTGCGAGCCGAGCAGGGCGGACGACAGGCAGTGGAGCGTCACACCCTTCGCGCGATCGACGACCTCAGGGGGCAGGTCTTCGTAGCGCAGGCCGACGATCCATTTGGCGAGCTCGCGGCTGAGAGATGGCATGTCGTGTTTCCTTGTTGCCGCGGGCACCGCGGACATTGATGGGGTAGATGGACCTGGACGGACGGGGCGTGGTGCAAAACGGCAAATTATCCAAGACTCTGTCCCGGTGCGCTACGAGGCTAAAGCGTCGGGCTTCTGAACTCCCCGCCCAGCGCCACGAGGCCCCACGCCGGCAGTTGCGCATCGACGCTGAAGCTGAAATGCGCGGCTGCCGCGCGCATGTCCCGGAACATGCGCTCGAGCGGATACTTCTCGTAGATCCCGTGGCCTCCCGCCATCTCGTGCAGCGAATCGACCGATTCCACGCAAAACCGCCCGGCAACTGCGCAATTGCGCTTGTAGCGCAGCTTCGTCTCGATGTCAGGCATGCCGCCGTCTTCGACGATGCGCTGCGCCTCTAGGCAGTCGTTGCGCAGGAGCAGCGCCGCGGCGTCGATTTTCGCGCCGGCCGCGGCGATCCGCAGTTGCACCGTCTGGAAGTCGCGCATCTTCGCGCCGGTGTAGCTGGTGCTGCGCGACTTGACGAGGTCGATGGTCGTCTCGAGCGCCGCGCGCGCGTGACCCACCAGGCAGCCGCCGATGCAGTGGCCGCCGAGCGAGGAGGTCGGGAGCCGGTAGTGCGGGTTGCGATGCACTTTCAGGCCCGGCCACTCGTGGCCGGGTTTCGCAAGGTACATGGAGTTCACGCGGTGCGACGGCACGAAGACGTTGTCGCAGCGGACCGTCTTGCTGCTCGTCGCGCGCATGCCGAGGGTATGCCAGTCGTCGACGACTTCGTACTGCGAGCGATGGACGAGAGACATCACGTAATCGATCACGCGGTCGTCTTCGCGCAGAATGCTCGCGAGCATCGTCCATTCGGAATGATCGGTGCCTGAAGAGAAGTTCCATTCGCCGGAGAGGACAATCCCGCCTTCGGCAGCGCTGCTGCGGCCTTGCTGGAAAGCGATGCCGGAGGCGATGCCCGCATCGGGATTCGCACCCCAGACTTCCTCCTGCGCCTGCGGGCTCCACCAGACGAG
>JAQGMV010000298.1 GCA_028292225.1 Betaproteobacteria bacterium | reverse complement strand
GATGGAGCCGCGCACTGTCAGGGATCCCCCGTGCCAGGAAATCGTCAAAAGCGGCGACGAGGTCGATCTCGCGGCGCTCCCGATACAGACGTGCTGGCCGAACGACGTGGGCCCGCTCGTCACCTGGGGGCTTACCGTCACCCGCGGCCCGCAGAAAAAACGGCAGAACCTCGGGATTTACCGCCAGCAGGTGATCGGCCGCAACAAGCTCATCATGCGCTGGCTCGCGCAGCGCGGCGGCGCGCTCGACTTTCGTGATCACACCCTCGCACATCCGCGCGAGCCGTTTCCGGTGGCGGTGGCGCTGGGCGCGGATCCCGCGACCATGCTCGGTGCGGTGACTCCGGTGCCGGATTCACTCAGCGAGTACCAGTTCGCGGGCCTGCTGCGCGGCGCCAGGACCGAGATCGCGAAATGCACGCTGCACGATCTGCACGTTCCGGCAAGGGCCGAGATCGTGCTCGAGGGCCACATTCATCCGGGAGAGACCGCGCTCGAAGGGCCTTTCGGAGACCACACCGGCTATTACAACGAGCAGGAGCGCTTTCCGGTGTTCACGGTCGAGCGCATGACGAGCCGCCGCAATCCGATCTACCACTCGACCTACACCGGCAAACCGCCGGACGAGCCCGCGGTGCTCGGCATGGCATTGAACGAAGTGTTCGTGCCGCTGCTCGCCAAGCAGTTTCCGGAGATCGTCGACTTTTACCTGCCTCCGGAAGGCTGCTCGTACCGGCTCGCGTGCGTCAGCATGAAAAAGCAGTACCCCGGACACGCCAAGCGCGTGATGTTCGGCGTGTGGTCGTTCCTGCGCCAGTTCATGTATACCAAGTTCATCATCGTGACCGACGACGACGTGAACGTGCGCGACTGGAAAGAAGTGATCTGGGCGCTCACCACCCGCGTCGATCCGCGCAGGGACACGCTGATCGTGGACTCGACGCCGATCGATTACCTCGATTTCGCGAGTCCCGTAGCCGGTCTCGGCTCCAAGATGGGGATAGACGCGACCAACAAGTGGCCGCAGGAAACCAGCCGCGAGTGGGGCACGCCCATCTCGATGAGCGAAGACGTGAAGCGGCGGGTGGACTCGATCTGGCGCGAGCTCGGGATCGCCTGAACGTCAGACGAGGGCCGGGCGTGCAGCCCGGCCCCGAACCGCGATTCTAGAAAGCGTAAAGCAGGCCGAGGTTGAAAGTGTCCACGTCATCGGTGCCGGTATTGTTGCCGCCGACATTCTGGTAACGCTGCCATTCGAGGCGGGCGGCAAGATTGCGCATGATGAAGTACTTTGCGCCGAGCCCGAAAGTGAAATCGGTGCTCATGTCGCTGTTCGATCCTGTGGCTGCGAAACCCGGCCCCACGGCGGTTGCCGAAACCTTGACTTTCGACCTGACGGCGCCGAGCTTGCCGTATAGGGCGAACTGCTCGGTGATCGGGAAGGACACCACGCCTACGAGCTCCACACCTCGCGCCTTGGCCTCGGCAGACAGGCCGGGACCGCTCAGCGTGGCCTTGCCCATGTCGACATAGCCGCCTTCGATGCCGACATAGGGGGTGAACATATAGCCCGCAAAAACCTTCCAGGCGACGTCCTTGTTGTCGCACGAGAACACGGCGGGAATACTGTCACAGGACTCCCTGAACTTCGACGCGCCGACGCTGGCGCCGAGGTAGAGGCTGGTGTCCATGCGCCCGAACTGGAGCTGCGCGTGGGCGGGTACTGCGGCACAGCAGACCGCCGTGACACTCGCGGCCAACAACGATTTTGCAACGTGCTTCATGAACCCTCCCTCATGTATGTGGTGTTGCGCGATGGTTGCGGTGCCCCGACGCGCAGAGGCCTGACATGCCTGAGGCGTAGCGCATCGCCAGCAAGTCCCGCGCCTAGGGCCCGAGCGAGGGCGCTCGGAAATCGTCTCGAATCCGGCCTGTCTGCATTGTGCGGGCGCGGATGCGAGTGTCGCCAGCATCACGGGCTCGCGCCCATTCCTTCGGCGGGCGGACGTTGCACGAATGCAACAGTGGATCATGCCGCGTTCAGCGGCCTGCGCGGTGGACCCACCTGAGCAATGCGTCCTGCGCGACCTGGGCGCTTCCGGCATTGGCGTGATTGACGATGAACACGACCACGACGCGCCGGCCTTTCGAATCGAGGACATAGCCCGCGATCGCGCGAACGCCTGACAGCGTTCCGGTCTTGATGTGCGCCTGTCCCGCGACGTCGGCATTGGACAGGCGCTTGCGCATCGTGCCGTCCGCCGCCACCACCGGCAGCGAGGCGATGAGCTCGGGCATCACGGCGCTTCGAAAAGCGCCGAGCAGCATCTCACCCATGGTTCGAACGCTGATGCGCTCGACGCGCGACAGGCCCGAGCCGTTGTCGATCGCGAGCTCGGGCGCGCTCACCCCTTTTTGCGCGAGCCACTGCCGCACTACGTTGCGCGCCTTCTCGAGCGTGCCGGGCGCGCCCTCGCCGAGCGCGCCGAGCGTGAGGAAGAGCTGGCGGGCCATGACGTTGTTGCTGTACTTGTTGATGTCGCGCACCACCTCCGAGAGCGCCTCCGAGCGCATCGACGAGATGAGCCGCGCGCCCGGCGGAACCGTGCCGTCGCGCACCGTGCCGGTCAAGGTGCCGCCGAGCTCTTTCCAGAGCTGCGCGAAAAGCCCCCCGACGTACGCACGCGGATGCAGAAGGCTGAAGCTGCGGCTGCGCTCACCGCAGTCGCGCGAATAGGTCCCGGAGATCGTGAGGCGCGCGCTCTCGGGGCCCGCCTGCGCATCGATCCTGAGCCTCGAGAGCCAGTCGCCGCACGGCGCGTCGCTCATCGCAATCGCGCTCACGATTTGTATCGCCGGCAGCGCCGGGTCGGCGATGACGCGCACGCTGCGGTTATCCGGCTCGGGCACGAATTGAAGCGTAACCGCTTTGAAGTTGACGAGCAGCGCGTCGGGTCCGGTGTTGTAAGGGCGCAGCGGCTCGCCGTCGAAGCGTGCGGGATCGTAATCGTCGG
>JAQGMV010000142.1 GCA_028292225.1 Betaproteobacteria bacterium | reverse complement strand
AGGCCGGCTTTCTCCAGCGCCCGCTTGACCGCGGGTACCGGGCCGATTCCCATGATCTTCGGGTCGACTCCCGAGATACCGTATGAAACGAGCCTCGCCATCGGTTTCAGCCCGGCTTTCTCGGCCGCTTTACGCTCCATCAGCACGACCGCGGCGGCGCCGTCGTTGATGCCGGACGCATTGCCCGCCGTGACGCTCCCGCCTTCCTTCTTGAAAGCCGCGCGCAGCTTGGCCATGCCTTCGAGCGTCGCGTCGGCCCGCGGGTGCTCGTCCTTGTCGAACACGACCGTGCCTTTGCGGGTCTTCATCTCGATCGGGACGATCTGTTCCTTGAAGTAGCCTTTGTCGATCGCGTTGACGGCGCGGCGATGGCTTTCCACCGCGAACTCGTCCTGCGCGTCGCGGCCGATCTTCCATTGCGAGGCGATGTTCTCGGCGGTGATTCCCATGTGCACCGTGTCGAAAGGATCGGTGAGCGCGCCGACCATCATGTCGACGACGCTCGAGTCGCCCATGCGCGCGCCCCAACGCTTGGTCGAATCGAGATAGCCGCCGCGGCTCATCGATTCGGCGCCGGCACCGACGGCGGTGTCGGCGTCGCCGAGCTGGATCGATTGCGCGGCGCTGACGATCGCCTGCAGTCCGCTGCCGCACAGACGGTTGACGGTGAACGCATTGGCGTCCTGCGACAGGCCGCCTTTCATCGCGGCGACGCGCGAGATGTACATGTCCTTGGCTTCGGTGTGGATCACATTGCCGAGGACGAGCTGGTCGACCTGCTTCGGATCGATCTTCGCGCGCTTGACGGCCTCCCTGACGACAGTCGCGGCGAGATCGCTCGGCGCCATGTCTTTGAGTGCGCCGCCATAATCACCGATGGCCGTGCGCACGCCGCTGAGGATGACGACTTCGCGTTCGGTGCTCATGAGATTCCTCCTTGGGACTGCTCTGTGGATGCGGGCTGGCACTGCCAACTGCGGGGAAGTCAGTTTAACGCCTGCGCAGGCGGCAGGGCAAAAGCGGCTGGGCAGCCGGACTTGCCGAACCTGCTCGGCTTTGGCGGTGTGGTGACGGGCAATTCGCGGCGCGCCTCTGGGTCGGGATCTTCGCCCCTCGTCCAGTACCCCAGTCCTCCGGTCGAAGATCCCGACCCGTCGCTGTGCGCGAATTGCGGTGCGCGCAGCCCATCGCACCGCCAGGGCGTAGCCGCGAACTACTGCCGCGTAGCCGGAGCCTGCGCCGGGTGCGCGGCGGCGAAGAGCAGCTCCGCGTCGACCGAGTCGTAGCGATACTCGCGGTTGCAGAATTCGCACGTCACTTCGACGGTGTCGCGCTCCTCGAGGATCGAGCGCACCTCCGCGTGCCCCAGCATGCGCAGCATCGCGCCGACGCGATCGCTCGAGCACGAGCAGCGGAACGACACCGGGCGCGGCTCGAAGAGGCGCAGGTCTTCCTGGTGATACAGCCGGTGCAGGAGCTTGCGCACCGGCAGGGAGAGGAGCTCGGGTGCGGTCAGGGTCTCCGCGAGCGTCGTCGCCCGGTTCCAGCCGTCTTCGTCCGGCTCGTCCTGCGCCGGAAGCTTTTGCAGGAGCAGGCCGGCCGCGCGCTCGTCGTCCGCGGCGAGCCACAGGCGCGTGTCGAGCTGCTCCGAAGTCTGCATGTAATGCTCGAGCGAAGCGGCGACGCCCGAGGGATCGATCGCGACGATACCCTGGTAGCTCTGTTTGCCGTCGCCGGGAACCAGCGTGATCGCGAAGCGCCCGTTGGCGCCGAGCAGCGCGTCGAAAGTGGCGTCGGAGTCGAGCTCGCCGTCCCATTTGGCCGTGGCGCGCAGCGTCTGCTCGCTCGTGCATTCGACCACGATCAGCTTCACCGGGCCGTTACCCTGGAGCTGAAGGATGGTCGAGCCCTCGAACTTGAGCGTCGCGGCGAGTAGCGCGCCGGCCGCCATCAGCTCGCCGAGGATGACGCGCAGCACCGGCGGATATTCGTGGCGCTCGAGCACCGCGCGCCACGTCGCGTCCAGGTGCGCGACTTCCCCGCGGACCGGCGCGCCTTCGAACAGAAATCGCTGGAGACTGTCGTTCATAACGCCTGTATTTTTTGGCAAGCCCGATTGGACCTGGGCCGGCTGGAAAGATTCCACTGCTACGGGTGAGCCCGGTAAAGGCGATAGCGCTCGACTTTGTCGCCGGGGCGGTTGCCTTCCCAGATCTTGATCCAGTTCCCGGGCGGCACTTTCTCGTCCTGCGGCGTTCCCTGCACCAGCATGAGGTCGCAGTCCCGCCGGCGCTCGGCGGCTTCCTCTCGATAGGTGAGGATACCGGCGAAGTAATGCAGCATCGCCCGCTGGGGCTCGCCGAGATCGCGGCTCGACATGCAACGATAGGTCGAAGGCAGCGCCGATTCGAGGTTCCTGATCATCCCGCGATAGCTTTTGCCGGTATCGACCCAGCCGATGAACAGCGTGGCGAGCAGCGCCCACGTAACCGTGACCCCCGCGGCCCACACGAACGCCGGCCGCTGGGCGTTGCGCTTCGATCGAAAGAGCACGGCGAACCAGCCGGCGGTATAGAGCGCCCCGAGAAGGAAAGGCAGCCACTTGAAGCCGGGCGTGTATCCCGGCTGCAGACGGTGCAGGTGCGCGTGGAGCCGGGGCGGCACTCCGAGCTCGAGCCCCGACCAGTACACCCACGCGACCAGGATGAAGAAGGTGAAGCCCATCACCGCGAACCAGTACCACGCGTTGGCCGCCCCGCGCCTCAACGTCTGCGTGCCCGGGACGGCGAGCAGCGCAAGCGGCACGAGCAGCGGCAACGCGAAGAGCTCGCGCTTGTCGGTTCCTTCGGTCAGCGCGAGCAGCGTGATCAGCAGCCCGAGGAGCGGCAGCGTGATCGCGGGCTTCACCGGACCGCTGCCGAACGCGCGCCACAGCGACCAGATCGCGAGCGGCCAGAGGGGCCATGCGTACCACGGCAGGATGCGCAGGTAGTAAAGCCCGGTGCCTGCGCGGCCGTGAAGGCGCGCCACGGTTTCCGACTGCAGCCACTGATCGAATATCCCGGGCGAATAGGTGTGCAGCAGCAGCGGCCAGATCGTCAGCCATGGCAGCGCGGCGCCGATCGCGACACCGACAGCGACCGCGTAGGTGCGCGTGCGCCAAGTGCTGCTCACGAGCGGAAGCAGTGCGGCGATCAGCGCCACGGTGGCCGTTTCAGGTATGCCCTGCGACAGAAACACGATGCCCATCCCGGTGCCGAGCCAGACGCCGCCGAGCGGCCCGCGCATGGCCCGGGCGCAGCCGTAATACGCCATCGCGAATCCGGCGAGTCCCGCGACGTTCGGAATGATCTGGTGGCTGCGCACCACGAGCCCGAAGCTGCCGAGCAGCAGCGCGATGCCGAGCGCTCCCGCTCCCGGCCCGTTGAGCTCGCGTGCCGCAAGGCCGCAGAAAAGCAGCGTCAGCAGCACCCAGAAGCCGGTCGCGAGCCGCGCCGCATCGTGCAGCGGGAGCACCGGGGACAACAGCACCGCGCTCAAAGCGGCGCTGAGGTAATAGAGCGGAGGCTCCTTCAGGAAAGGCTCGCCGGCGAGCGACGGCGCGATCCACGAGCCGCCGCTGATCATTTCATAGACGACGCCGAAGGAGTACGCCTCGTCCGGCTTCCACGGGTCGTGCGCAACGAGCCCGGGAAGGACCCACGCGAGACACAGCACGACGATCAGGAGGTGACGCCGGGATACCGGCAGCGCGTAACCGCGCACGATTGAGTTGTTCATGCTGTTGTTCTTGAGTCTCGCCGGATTATCGCATTTCGCCTGCGCGCACTGCGCGCGAATTCGGTGCGCGGCGCACTGAATGCGTGCGCACCCTGCCTCGCGCGTGTGCCGGCTCGCGCGGTCGGCGTGCGACCCGCCCGCGCGTTTGCCCTGCAAAAACAGCTACCCGGTGCGGCGCCGGGCGGCGGTGCACGCAGCCTGGTATGCATCGTGCAAAAGACGCGGCGGCCGTAAATAAAACCAGGGGGAACACGCAATGTCCGCTTTCAGGAATCCGTTCGATCCCGATGTGAAGCTCGGCGGCGGCTGCAGTTGCGCAAGCCACTCGAGCAGCGCCGAGCACGAAGCCGCACACGTCACTGAGCTCGCGCGCTCGAACGATGCCGAAGCCCTTCAGAGCCGCGTGGTCGAGAACGCGGTCATGCGCGCGCTTTTTCCCCACGACGCGACGCGCCGGAGCTTCATCCGCGCGGTTGGCAGCAGCACCGCGCTCGCCGCGATCTCGTCGCTATTCCCTCTAGCCGCGGCCAAGGAAGCGTTCGCGCAGAATGGAAAGATCGAAAAGCCCAACCTCAAGGTCGGTTTCATCCCGATCACCTGCGCGACGCCGATCATCATGTCACAGCCGATGGGTTTCTACGGCCGGCAGGGGCTGAACGTCGACGTGGTGAAGACCGCGGGGTGGGCCGTCATCCGCGACAAGACGATCAACAAGGAATACGACGCGGCGCACATGCTCTCGCC
>JAQGMV010000090.1 GCA_028292225.1 Betaproteobacteria bacterium | reverse complement strand
AGCTCGGTTTTGTCGCGCCACCGATGCTCTTCTTCGGCGTCCTCGCGGCCCTGCTGCTCTGCTACCTGCTGGCGGTGGAGGCGATGAAGCAGTGGTTCTTCCGCCGCTTTGCACCCGAGCGAGGCGCGCCATGACGGCTTTCGAAGCTATGTAGCAGACGCGGGGCTTGCTTCGTTACGCGTATCCAAGGTTCGTCTACATACGTTCGAAGTGCCCGGAGCGCGGCTGCGGGATGCGCTCGCTGATGGCGAAGCGGACTTCGCCACGGGGGGATTACGCGTTAGGGGCGGGCTGTCGTGAAAAGCTGTACTGGCACGAACGGTTCCACCGCGATCCTGGAAACGTATGGCTGAGGGAAATTTACCTGCGCCTGTTTTGACGCAGGACATCCCGCGGCGCGGCCGCTATCTCGCCCCTTGATCGATTCAGCCCATATACCCGAAGCGGGTGATGGCGGTTCGCTAGTGACATTGTTGAATCTCTATCGTGGTGTGCACGATTTCTTCATGCCGGGCGAGTCGCTCACGTACGTGCTGCGCTGTCAGCGTTGCATCGTGGGTGACGAGGCTGAGTGCGCATGAATATGCCCGCTTGCCAACCCGCCAGACGTGCAGGTCCGCGATCCGCGTTTCGCCTCGCGCGAGATCGGCTTCGATGACTTCGCGAATTTCGTCCACGACCGGATGATCCATCTCACGGTCCAGCAGGACCTTTCCGGTCTCGGCGATGAGGCCCTTGGCCCAGACTGCTACGAGCCCCGCGCCGATGATCCCCATGACGGGATCCATCCAGGACCAGCCGAAGAACCAGCCGCCCGCCAGAGCAGCGATAGCGAGTACGGACGTCGCGGCATCAGCGACTACGTGCAAATACGCGGACTTCAAGTTCAGATCATGATGATGATCGTGACCATGATGATGCGTGTTCGCGTCATTGTCGTGGTGCTCGTGATCGTGCGCTCCGTTAAGAATAACCGCGCAAGCGATGTTCACCACCAGGCCGATAACCGCGATGATCATCGCTTCCTGGTAGTGGATCGGCTGTGGCGAGAACATCCTCTCGATCGAGGCGAACACCATCAGTGCTGCAACGCCGAGGAGAAAGATCGCACTGGCGAAACCTGCGAGCACCTCTATCTTCCACGTTCCGAATGCGAAGCGCGAATCCGAGGCGTAACGGCGTGCTGCCGCATACGCAAACGCGCTAAGCCCGATCGCGACGGCATGGGAGCTCATATGCCAGCCGTCAGCGAGCAACGCCATCGAGTTGAACCACCAGCCTGCCGTAATCTCGACCACCATCATGGCGGCCGTGATCCACATCACCAGTCGGGTGCCGCGTTCCGCCGCATGACTGCCCGCGTTGAATACGTGCTCGTGAGTCCAGGCCGGAAGATTTTCCGTGTGCATCAAGTTTCCTCCCTCATCAGGGTGCGGTTGTGCGGCATTACTTTCCCCAGGTGACCAACATCGCAATCACAGCCATCGCCATCACGACAGTGGCGCACCAACCGAGAACCTTGAGGCGACGAGTGACGACGAAGGGGCCCATCACGTCGGGCCTGGCTGCCATCAGCATCATGACGACCATGATCGGAACTGCGATCACTCCGTTTATGACGGCGCTCCAGAAGAGCGCTTTGATCGGGTCGATCGAGCTGAAATTGAGTGCGACGCCGAGAAGCGTGGCCACGGCGACAATTGCGTAAAAGCCCTTTGCATTCGACAGCGTGCGTCCCAGTCCGATGGGCCATTCGAACGCTTCGGCCACCGCATAGGCTGCGGAGCCCGCAAGAACGGGCACGGCCAACAAGCCGGTGCCGACGATGCCTGCGGAAAAGAGCGCAAACGCGAATTCACCCGCCAGCGGCCGCAATGCCTCCGCGGCCTGCGCGGAGGTTTCGATGTCGGTTATGCCGTGCCGGTTCAGCGTGGCGGCCGCTGTCAGCATGATGAAGAACGCCACCAGGTTCGACAAGCCCATACCCAGGTATGTGTCGATCTTGATGCGCCGCAGAGCCGAACGCGCCTGCTCCGGGGCGCGCTTTAGAGGCTCCTCACCCGGGGATGCACGCTGCTCTTCCACTTCCTGGGATGCCTGCCAGAAAAAGAGGTAGGGGCTTATAGTGGTCCCGAACACCGCGACCACGACCACAACGTAGTCGGGGCGCAACGACAACGATGGCGTGACGGAATCGAGCAGGACTTCGGCCCATGGCAGATCAATGATGAAGACCGTCGCCACGTAAGCGAAAAGCGACAGGGTCAATGCTTTCAGAATCGGTGCGTAACGAGGGAAGGGAATAAAAATCTGCAGGAGCAGCGAGAGCGCGCCGAAACCGATCGCGTATAGCTGTGCAGGTCCGCCAACCAGGAGCGTGAGAGCCGCAGCCATCGCGCCGATGTCGGCTGCGATATTGATGGTATTGGCGAGCAGCAGAAGCAGGACGATGCCGTGCAAGAGCGCAGGCGGGTAGTGCAAGCGAATATTCGCCGCCAACCCATGCCCCGTGACACGCCCGATTCTGGCGCTGACGATCTGAATGCCGACCATCAGGGGGAAAGTAAACAGGACGGTCCACAACGTGCTGTATCCGAAGCGAGCCCCCGCCTGGGAGTACGTCGCAATGCCGCTGGGGTCATCATCGGCCGCCCCGGTTATCAGGCCTGGCCCCAGGGTGCGCCACAGCGACGGCTCTTTCCCCTGCTTATCGTTTTGCTTATGTTGCTTGATCATTATTCTCATTCCTGAGGGCGGCCCACGCGGATCCGCAGTAGGACCATCGCTGATTCGCCTCACTCGCGGTTCATTGGAACCTTGGATGCCGCCTGGCCGAGGAATACGGCAGGCACGTCTGCGATGAGCATCCCAAGCGTTGTCCCTGCGACGACGGGAATCAACTCGCAGCCAGAATGCCGAAGATGATCGGCAGCGGCAGGCGAAAACGGGCGGCCAAAGGCAACGCGAGGCGTTGGGTCTTGTCGCCGATTTCACGGATGGCGACAGCAACAGTTGAAACCAGGGATGCTTCCAAGACGGTCTTCCAGGGGCAGGCAGCTTGGACAAATGACATCGCGCCCCCGCCCGACCCGGTACGGAGCACGATGTCAAAAGTCTCGCCAAACCCCTGCAGGCCGAACGCGCCATGGCCGGAAGCCAAGTATGTTGACGCGTCCCCTCCATAGATGGAGGAGGCTACTCCCTAGTGACAAGCCGATTATCTCACATCACGGCAGGTGGAGCACTTCGTAGGCGTGTCGTATCTTGATTCCCCCGATCATCGAACTGAGTTCCTGGGGCATTTTGCTGCGCGCCACCTCGGCCTAAGCTGCGGCCATGGACAGCAATATCGTTGGCGCCGTCCCCCGATCCGGCTATCCGCCTACCAGAGTAAGGTTCACCAGATCATGACGACAGGTACCGAGCAGACGAAACTTCGCGTGGGATTCATCGGGATTGGAGGCATGGGCAGCCGCATGGCAAGCCGGCTGCTCGCCGCGGGCTACCCTCTTACGATCTACAACCGAGCACGCGAGCGTACTCACGCTCTCGAGGAGCGTGGCGCGCAAGTCGCTGCGCTGCCCGAAACACTCGCGGCCGGCTCTGACGTCGTGTTTTCCTCGGTTGCCGACGATGCCGCCATCGGGAGTGTGATGCTGGGACAGGGAGGCGCGTTGACCGCCGCACGGCCAGGCACGATCTTCATCGACATGAGCACGGTCTTGCCGAGCACTTCCCGGGGCTTGTGCGCGGCCGGACTCGAGCGAGGGGTCGCCTTTCTCGATGCGCCCGTGTCGGGGACCACGTCGACTGCCGAGCAAGGACAGCTCTTGATCTTCGTGGGGGGCGAGAAGTCGGTATACGAGAGTTGCCGGCCCATCTTCAGCATCCTCGGCAAGGAGTCGTTCTACATGGGACCCACCGGCGCCGGGGCCATGATGAAGCTGTGTGCCAACACGTTACTGGGCGTCGGGATGCAGGCGCTGGCGGAGGCGGTTGCTTTCGGCCTCAAAGGCGGCCTGGAACGGGATCGTCTGCTCGAAGTGATCGGCAATACTGCGGTCGTTTCGCGCAGTCAGATATCGAAGCTGAAGAACGTATCCAGCGGCGCCTATCCTGCGGAGTTCCCGCTACGGCTCATGTCCAAGGATTTCGGGCTGATCGCCGACACGGCTACGCACCTCGCCGCCACGATGCCGAGCACGGCCGCTGCGCAGCGGATGTGCGCGATGGAATCTGCCCGGCAGTCGGCGGCAGGCCGCGAGGAAGATTTCTCGTCGATCATCCGCGCGATGGAGCGCATCTCCGTCTGATCATTTCGCAGGCGCCGGCGATATACGGGCCGAGCTGCCCGCCGTTGCGCCGTCGGCTGCTCCCGGCGCCATCGGAGTCGTGCCCGGGGTCGTGCCTATCGACGCACCAACCACTGCGCGGCGCGGCGGGCCGTTGTCCAGCACACAGTTGACGTCGCGCTCTGCGCAGTAGTCAGGCATGCCCGTAGGCTCGGCAGGATCCTCCAGGTTTGCCGGAGTTACGAACACGGTCTGCGCATGCGCAGCCGCAGTCACGAACACAACGCCGAGAATGGCGGCAGCAATACGTGGGGTCACGGTAACTCCTTTCAGTGGCTACGATCGCACGATGCGATC
>JAQGMV010000020.1 GCA_028292225.1 Betaproteobacteria bacterium | reverse complement strand
ACTGGTGCATCCAGCAGCCTCGCCGCGTCGGCTTCACCGCGGCGTTCTCGCTCGGCCTCCTGATGGACGTCGCGGAAGGCACGCTCTTCGGGCAGCACGCGCTCGCCTACTCGATCCTCGCCTTCGCCGGAATCGCCCTGCACCGCCGCGTGCGCCAGTTCAGCCTCACCGAGCAGGTCGTGCACGTCATCCCGCTGCTGATTGCAAACGACCTCATCGTCGTCGGCATCCGGCTGCTCGCGGGCGCGGACTTCCCGGGTTACCGCTATTTCGTGGGCAGCATCCTCGCGGGCCTGCTGTGGCCCGTGGTGTCGGTGTTGCTGAAGCTGCCGCAGCGCCCGCGCGCGGACCCCGACCATGTCTGATTTCGACATGAATCCCGGCGTGGAGATGCGGGACGCGGAGCTCGAGCTCCATCATTTCCGCGTCCGGCTGGGAATCGCGTCGACCTTCGTGCTGATCATGTTCGGCGTCCTGTTCGCGCGCTTTTTCTATCTCCAGATCGTGATGCACGAGCACTATCACACGCTCGCCGAGGCGAACCGCATCTCGATCCTGCCGGTCGTCCCGAACCGCGGCATCATCGTCGACCGCAACGGGGTCGTGCTCGCGACGAATTACTCGGCCTATACGCTCGAGATCACGCCGAGCAACGTCGACAGCCTGGAAGCCACGATCGACGAGGTCGCCACGCTGGTCGAGATCACGCCTCGCGATCGCCGCCGCTTCAAGAAGCTCCTCGAGGAAAGCAAACGCTTCGAGAGCCTGCCGATCCGCACCCGCCTCTCCGACGAAGAGATCGCCCGCTTCGCCGCCAACCGCTACCGCTTTCCAGGCGTCGACGTGCGCGCGCGGCTGTTCCGCTCGTATCCGCAGGGCGAGCAGTTCTCGCACGTGATCGGGCACATCGGCCGCGTGAACCAGAAGGATCTCGACAAGCTGGAGAGCGAAGGGCGAAGCTCGAACTACCGCGGCACCGACTACATCGGCAAGACCGGCCTCGAATACAGCTATGAAGACCAGCTTCACGGCACGACCGGCGTGGAGCAGGTGGAAGTCGATTCGGGCGGTCGCGCGGTCCGGGCGCTGTCGCGAACCTCTCCGATCTCGGGCAGCAATCTCGTGCTCAAGCTCGACGCGCGGCTGCAGGAAGTCGTCTTCAATGCGTTCGGCGACCGCCGCGGCGCGCTCGTTGCGATCGAGCCGGAAAGCGGAGGCGTGCTCGCCTTCGTCAGCAAGCCGGGCTTCGATCCCAACCTCTTCGTCGACGGCATCGACCAGGAGAACTGGAACGAGCTCAACACCTCGCCCGACAAGCCGATGGTCAACCGCGCCCTCGCCGGCACCTATCCTCCCGGCTCGACGTTCAAGCCTTTCATGGCGATGGCGGCGCTTACCTACGGCAAGCGCACGCCCAGCCAGGCAATTTCGGATCCGGGCTACTACAACTTCGGCGGCCACACCTTCCGCGACGACAAAGTCGGCGGGCACGGCATGGTCGACATGTACAAATCGATCGTCGCGTCGTGCGACACCTACTATTACGCGCTTGCGAACGACCTCGGCATCGACGCGATCTCGCGTTTCATGGGCAGCCTCGGTTTCGGCAGCCGCACCGGGATCGACGTCGCGGGTGAGGTCGAAGGCGTGCTGCCTTCGCAGGCGTGGAAAAAGAAACGCTTCAAGAAGCCCGAACAGCAGAAGTGGTACGCGGGCGAGACCATCAGCATCGGCATCGGCCAGGGCTACAACTCGTATACACCGCTGCAGCTCGCCGCTGCGACGGCAACGCTCGCCAACGACGGCGTGATGTTCCGTCCGCACCTCGTCAACTACGTGGAAGACGTCAACACGCGCCAACGCACGCCTATCGAGCCCAGGCCGGCGCGCGCGCTCGAGTGGAAACCCGAGCACATCGCGGTCATCAAGAACGCGATGGTCGGCGTGAACAAGGAAGGCACGTCGGCACGCGCTTTCGCCGGTGCGCCCTACACGAGCGGCGGCAAGACCGGCACGGCGCAGGTCATCGGCCTCAAAGGCGAGAAATACGTCGAGAGCCGTGTGGCCGAGCGTTTTCGGGATCACGCGCTGTTCATCGCCTACGCCCCGGCGGACAAGCCGAAGATCGCCCTCGCGGTGATCGTGGAGAATTCGGGCTTCGGCGCGCGCGCCGCGGCCCCGATCGCGCGGCAGGTCTTCGATTACTGGCTGACAGGCAAGGACGCTTCCAGACCGGTCAAGGACGACGACGATGCACCCCGGTATTAGGCGAGTCGCCCGGTTCTTCACGGCGCACCTGGATTCCCCGCTGCTCGGCGCGACACTGCTCCTCATGCTCGCGGGGCTGGTCGTGCTCTACAGCGCCTCGAACGCGAACCTCGGCCGCACGAGCGGGCAGTTCGTGAACATGCTCGTGGCACTGGGCATCATGTGGGTGTTCGCGCAGATACCGCCGCACTACCTGTTGCGCCTGTCGGTGCCGGTATATGCCGTCGGACTCCTGCTCCTGGTCGGGGTCGCGCTTTTCGGTGAAGTCGTGAACGGGGCACGCCGCTGGCTGCACATCGGGGTCACGCGCATCCAGCCGTCCGAAATCATGAAGATCGCCGCCCCGCTGATGCTTGCGTGGTATTTCGACCGCTATGAGGCGACGCTGAAGCTCAAGAACTACGTGATCGGGGCAGTCCTCCTGCTCGCGCCCGTCGCGCTCATCGCGCGTCAGCCCGACCTCGGAACCGCGGTGCTGATCTTCGCGAGCGGCTGCTACGTGATTTTCCTGGCGGGTCTTTCGTGGAAAGTCATCGCCGCTCTGGCCATCGCGGCCGGCGCGAGCCTGCCGCTGGTGTGGTCGGTGCTGCACGACTACCAGCGCCAGCGCGTGCTCACCCTGCTCGACCCTTCGCAGGATCCGCTCGGCGCCGGCTATCACACGATCCAGTCGACGATCGCCTTAGGGTCCGGCGGTATCGCAGGCAAAGGCTGGCTGAGCGGCTCGCAGACCCACCTCGATTTCATTCCCGAGCGAACGACGGACTTCATCTTCGCGGTGTACTCGGAGGAGTTCGGGCTGATCGGCAACGGCGTGCTGCTCGTCCTCTTCCTGCTCGTCATCGCCCGCGGCGCCGCGATCACCGCGAACGCGCCGACGCTCTTCGCGCGGTTGCTCGGCGGCTCGATCACGTTGACCTTCTTCACCTATGCGTTCGTGAACATGGGAATGGTCAGCGGCATCCTGCCGGTCGTCGGGGTGCCGCTGCCGCTCGTGAGCTACGGCGGCACTTCGCTCGTGACAATCTGTCTTGGATTGGGCATCCTGATGAGCATACATACGCACAAGAAGCTGGTGCAGACTTGAAGCCGGCGGGCAAAGACGAATGAAGAGATCGAAGAGCGAAGCTTTGAGCGAGGCCGCATCGACCCTCGCCTGCCCTTCTTTCTTCATCCCTCATCCCTCATCCCTCATCCGTGCAGCGGCGGCGCTGATCGCCGCCGCTGCGCTAGGCGCCTGCGGGTCCGCGCCTCCCAAACGCGACGGCCCCATCGAACGCGCCGAGCGTCCCGCCCGGGTCGCTAAAGCCCCGTCTTCCTCGACGCCCTCGCCTCGAACCAGCCGCGGCGGCGGCTACTACCTCGACGACGGCCCCGGCGATTCGCCGCCCGCGGATCTCGACAGCATTCCGGACGCCGTGCCGCGACTCGAGACCCTGCACCGCGGTGCGATGCGGCCTTACGTCGTGATGGGCCAGTCCTACACGCCGATGACCGAGCTCACGCCCTACAAGGCGCGCGGAAGCGCGTCGTGGTATGGCCGGCGCTATCACGGCAAGCAGACCTCGTCGGGCGAGCTCTACGACATGTATTCGATGACTGCGGCGCACCCGGTGCTGCCGATCCCGAGCTATGTGCGGGTGACCAACGTCACCAACGGCAAATCGGTCGTGGTGCGAGTGAACGACCGCGGTCCTTTCATCGACAGCCGTCTCATCGACCTCTCGTACACCGCCGCGCACAGGATCGGCGTGCTCGCCGGCGGCAGTGCGCTGGTCGAGGTCGAATCGATACTTCCGGACGCGTCGGGTCCGAGCGGCGCTATGTACGCGGTGGCGCCGCCGTCGCGCATGCGCGTGCCGCCGACGAGACCGGCTGCGCCGCCCGCCCCTGCTGCAGCAGCGCCGGCCCCGGACCTCTCGGCTCAGCCCGACCCGATCCTCGCCATAGCCGCCGCAGCGCGCGATAAGCCGCCCACCGAGCCCGCAGCGGATTCAGCGCTGCAGCAAACCACGGCCGCGCCGGTCCCTGCGGAGACCGTGCTTCTCGCTTTCAACCGGCCCGCTGCTGCCGATGCGGGCAGCGTGTATCTGCAGCTCGGCGCTTTCGGTTCGAAAGAGAACGCGGAGAGCTACCTCGCACGCGCGAAAGTGCAAGTCGAATGGGCCGCCCAGATCCTGCACCTCTTCCCGCGCGACGGCATGTATCGCGTCCACGCAGGACCGTACGCGAGCTCGAGCGAAGCGAGGCTCGCGGCCGAGCGCATCGCCACGGCGTTGGGTACGCGACCGGTAGTGGTGACGCGCTAAGCGACCAGGTTCGCTTTAGCGTCTTGCGGCTGCTGACCCCAGTCTTCCGCGTCGACTCGACCGGGCGACCGCGTAAGCGGCGAGCTTCGCGCACTGCGACTGCGCCAGGCGCTGGCGCCGCTAACGCAGTCGCCGAGTGAGTCCTATCGGCTCGCAAGACACCGTGTACGTTTAGAGGACGTAGCGGGCTAGATCTTCGCTTTGGGCCAGATCTTTCAACCGCCCGTCGACAAACGCCGCATCGACCACGATCGCATCGCCCGCGTACTTCGGCGCGTCGAAAGAAACTTCTTCGAGCAGGCGCTCCATCACGGTGTATAACCTGCGCGCACCGATGTTCTCGGTCTTTTCGTTCACCTGGAATGCGATTTCGGCGAGGCGGCGGATCGCGTCTGGCCTGAAGTCGAGCTTCACGTTTTCGGTCGCGAGCAGCGCTTCGTACTGGCGCACGAGGCAGGCGTCGGTATTGGTCAGGATCTGCTCGAAATCCTCGACCGAGAGGCTTGCGAGCTCGACGCGGATCGGAAAGCGGCCCTGAAGCTCGGGGATGAGGTCCGAGGGCTTCGACAGGTGGAAAGCGCCACTCGCGATGAAGAGGATGTGATCGGTCTTGATCATCCCGTGCTTGGTCGACACGGTGGTGCCCTCGACGAGCGGCAGCAGGTCGCGCTGCACGCCCTGCCTCGACACGTCCGCGCCATGCGTCTCCTGCCGCGCCGCTATCTTGTCGATCTCGTCGAGGAAAACGATGCCGTTCTGCTCGACGTTCTGCAGCGCGTTGACCTTGAGGTCCTCGTCGTCGACGAGCTTCGCGGCTTCTTCCTCGGCGAGCAGCTTCATCGCTTCGCGGATCTTCAGCTTGCGCAGCCGCTTGCGGCCCTGCCCCAGGTTCTGGAACATGCCCTGGATCTGGGAAGTGAGGTCTTCCATCCCCGGCGGCGCGAAGATCTCCATGTGCGCAGAGGTCGCGGCGACTTCGATCTCGATCTCCTTGTCGTCGAGCTCGCCTTCGCGCAGCTTCTTGCGGAATTTCTGCCGCGTTCCCGTGTCGCTTTCGGTCGCCGAAGTGCCCGAGTAATCGCGGGCCGGCGGCAGCAGCGCATCGAGCACGCGCTCTTCGGCGAGCTCTTCGGCCTGGTGACGGACCTTGCGCGTCGCGTGCTCGCGCGCGTCCTTGATCGCGGTTTCGACGAGATCGCGGATGATGGTATCGACGTCGCGCCCGACGTAGCCCACTTCGGTGAACTTGGTCGCTTCGACTTTGACGAAAGGCGCGTCGGCGAGCCGCGCGAGACGCCGCGCGATCTCGGTCTTGCCGACACCCGTCGGTCCGATCATCAGGATGTTCTTCGGCGTGATCTCCTGGCGCAGGGGATCGGAGACCTGCTGGCGACGCCAGCGATTGCGCAGCGCGACCGCGACCGCGCGCTTCGCGTCGGTCTGGCCGATGATGTTCTTGTCGAGCTCGTGAACGATTTCTTGTGGGGTCATTCGAGTGTTTCGATGGTGTGCTGCTGATTCGTGTAGATGCACAGATCCCCGGCGATCGTGAGCGAGCGCTTGACGATCTCTTCCGGGGAAAAATCGGTGTTGTCGAGCAGCGCGCGCGCCGCGGCCTGCGCGTAGGGGCCGCCGCTGCCGATCGAGATCAGCCCGAACTCGGGCTCGAGCACGTCGCCGTTGCCGGTGATGATGAGCGACGTCTCGCGATCGGCGACCGCGAGCATCGCTTCGAGCCTGCGCAGGATGCGGTCGGTGCGCCAGTCCTTCGCGAGCTCCACCGCGGAGCGGGTGATGTTGCCCTGGTGCTTTTCGAGCTTCGCTTCGAAACGCTCGAACAGCGTGAACGCGTCGGCGGTGCCGCCGGCGAAACCCGCGACGATGCGGTCCTGGAAGAGCCGGCGCACCTTGCGGGCGCTCGCCTTGACGACGATGTTGCCGAGCGTGACCTGGCCGTCGCCGCCGAGGGCGACTTTATTGCCGCGGCGGACGGAAAGTATGGTGGTGCCGTGAAACGTTTCGCTCATGGACTCGGGGAGGTGGAGGACGGGAGACGGCGCGGGGCCATCGTGCTGGAGATGGGGCCGGCCGCGCGCAATTCAAGGCGATTCTACCCCGCTACGCCGGGAGCGCTTCCGCGCGGGGGGCGCCGCGGCCCGAGCACGAACACGACCGCGCCGAGCGCCGTCATCGCGCACACGATGAGCGGCCCCGGCGGCAGGTCCGAGACGAGCGAGAGCCCCAACCCGGTCGCGTAGCCCGCGGCGCCCAGCGCATAGCACGCGACGAGGCGCCCGCGTTGGAGCCGCCGCGTCGCGAGCGCAGGGACGATCAGCGTCGTGAACACCAGATAGAGCCCGACGAGCTGCACCGACACCGTCACCGCGCACGCGAAAAGCGTATAGAAACCGACCCTGCCGATGCGCGCGCCGAAGCCGAACCAGATCGCGAGGATCGCGGCGTAAATCGCCGCCTCGACCGGAAGCTCGCGCGGATTCACCCACAGGATCTGCCCGATCAGCAGGTCTTTCAGGTGCTCGGCGCCGTGCGGATTGGCTGCGAGCATCAGGATGGCCGCATTCGCCGCGACGACGAAAGTGACGCCGATGATCGCTTCCTGCACGTCGGCCCAGCGCTTGTCGGTATAGGTCAGCAGCAGCGCGCCGCCGAGCGCCGCCGACAACGCCGCGGCCTGCACCGCCAACCCGTGAGGCTCGAACCCCAACCAGTCCGCGGTGATCACCCCGAGACCCGCGATCTGCGCGACCGCAAGGTCGATGAATACGATCCCGCGATTGAGCACCTGGATGCCGAGCGGGACGTGAGTCGCGGTGATCAGGAGCCCCGCGATCAGCGCGGGCCACACCAGGCTCCAGTCGATCGCCGCCGTGCTCATTTCTGCGCCGCGAGGAGCCTCGCGATCGTGTCGTCGTAAAGGCCGAAGAGGTCTTTTGCTTTTTCAGTGCCGCCGACGGTGTAGGGCAGCATCACCGCGGGAATGTTGGCGCGCTGCGCGATGAATTCTGCGGGCCGCGGGTCGTTGTATGTCGATCGCAGCACTGCTTTGGCGGGGTCCTTGCCGAGCTGCGCCAGCAGATCGGAGAGATGCGCGGTGGTGGGCGGCAGGCCGGGTTTCGGCTCGAGCGAACCGACTTCGCGCAAGCCGAGCCATTTGACGAGATACGAGTTGTCCTTGTGATAGACCACGACCGGCATGCCTTTGAGCGGCGCGGCCTCTTTCTGCCAGCGCGCAGTCGCTTGGCTCCAGCGCTCGAGAAACGATCGGGTTCGCTCGCGGTAGCCCGCAGCCTCGCCGCGGTCGAGCTGCGCCATGCGCTCGCCCAGTGCGGTCGCGACGCGCGCAACGTTCGCCGGGTCGAGGTGGAGGTGAGGATTGCCCGCCGGATGGACGTCGCCCATCGAGCGGTCGACGCGGGTCGGC
>JAQGMV010000287.1 GCA_028292225.1 Betaproteobacteria bacterium | reverse complement strand
GTTGCGCAGGATCGAGCTTCCGCTGGCGAGCCGCAGCATACTCGCCGGGATCAAGACCGCGGCAGTGATCAGCGTCGGCGCGGCGACGATCGCCGCTTTCATCGGCGCGGGGGGCTACGGCGAGCGCATCGTGGCGGGTCTGGCGGTGAACGACGCCGCGCTGCTGCTGGCGGGCGCTGTGCCTGCGGCTGCGCTGGCGCTCGTCGTCCAGTGGCTCTTCGACGTGCTCGAACGCCGCGTAGTGCCTGCCGGCCTGCGTCTGGCCGAGACCGCCGGCCGCGAATGAGCCCGCTTCGAGCAAGTCGCGCTAACTTCGTGAAAAAGCCCGTGAACTTTATTCCGCGAGCCCGGTCTGGAATCCTGTCGCGTCGCTCCCCCGCGTCCCATCGGGTACGGTCGGACGGTTATACTGTCGGCTTTGTCCGGCCGGTACTGCCGTTCGACTTGGAAAAAAAAGCTGGGATCAGGGACGGAATCGATGAGCGATCGCGAGATCGATCAGCAGTTGGTCGAGCGTGCGCAGCGTGGAGACAAGCACGCATTCGAGTTGCTGGTGAGCAAGTATCAGAGAAAGCTCGGCAGGCTGTTGTCGCGCTTCATACGCGACTCGACCGAGGTAGAGGATGTGACGCAGGAGGCCTTCATCAAGGCCTACCGCGCGCTGCCCTCATTTCGCGGCGATAGCGCGTTCTATACTTGGCTGTATCGCATAGGAATCAACACCGCCAAAAACTACCTGGTGGCGATGGGGCGGCGCGCTCCCACGACCACCGACATCGACAGTGAGGAAGCCGAAGGCTTCGAGGACGGAGAGCACCTCCGCGACCTGAACACGCCGGAAAACGAGATGATGAGCCGGCAGGTCGGCGAAACGGTGAACCAAACACTGGAAGAGCTGCCAGAAGAGTTACGCACCGCGATCACCCTGCGGGAGATCGAAGGCCTGAGCTACGAGGACATTGCAAACATCATGAATTGTCCGATCGGCACGGTGCGATCGAGGATATTTCGTGCGCGTGAGGCGATTGCGGACAGGCTGAGACCGCTGCTCGGCACAAGCAAGGACAGGAGATGGTGATGGACGGTATATCGGCTTTGATGGATGGCGAGCTGGACGAGCACCCCGCCCGGCATGAGATCGCGCGGCTGAAGAACGATCCCGAGCTGCGCGATCGCTGGGATACGTTCCACCTCGTCGGCGACGCCCTGCGCGGCGAGCCGATGATGTCCGCCGGGTTCAGCGCGGCGTTCGCACAACGCCTCGCGGCCGAGCCCACGGTGCTGGCGCCGCGCCGCGCCAGCCGCCAGGCCAAACGCGTGACCACCTATGCACTCTCGGCGGCTGCTTCGGTTTCGGCCGCCGCGCTCGTCGCCTGGGTCGCCATGAGCGGTCCCAACGCCGACAGCATGCTTGCCGGCCGCGGCACGGACGCGCGGCTCGAGTCCGCGGGCTCCACGTCTGGCGCTTCCGCGATCCCTGCGAGCGTTTCGATCGACGGCACCATGAACGAATACTTTCTCGCCCACCAGGGTTTTTCTCCCAGCACTGCGATACAGGGCCTTGCGCCCTATATCCGCACCGTCAGTGCGACGCGTCCTGCTGAGCAGGGCCGCTGAGGCGTGAGTGTCGGTGACTGCAGTGTCAGGCTCAGGACATGACTGCGTGAGCTTCAGCAACATGGGTAAGCGGGGATCTGTATTCGTTCCATTCGTCCTACTGGGCCTGGCAGGCGCGGCCCATGCCGCTGACAGCGCGGCGCTGAACGACGGCGCGGCGTGGCTGAAGAAGATGGCCACCGCCTCGCGTCAGCAGAACTACAGCGGCACCATCTTCTATCAGCACGGCAACAGCGTCGAAACCTCGCGCGTCACGCATTTCGTGAACGCCGCGGGCGGCGAGTTCGAGAAGCTCGAGACCCTCGACGGTCCTGCGCGCGAAGTCATCCGCAGCAACGACCAGGTCATCTGCTATCTCCCCAACGCGAAGACCGTCCTCATCGAGGAGCGCAACCGCAGCGCGCGCAATTTTCCCGCGTTGATCCCGGAATCGCTGCACGGCATCAACGAAAACTACAAGATCAGGACCGAAGGCATAGACCGCGTCGCAGGCTACGACTGTCAGTGGATCGCGCTCGAGCCCCGCGATAACCTGCGCTACGGCCGCCGCTTCTGCGCTGAGCTCGGCTCGTCGCTTCCGCTGCGCGCGCAGACGATGAACGAGAAGAACGAGCCGATCGAGTCTTTCGCGTTCACTCAGCTTACGCTGGGCGGCCAGTTCAGCCGTGAGCGCGTAAAATCGAAATACGCCGAGAAGAGCCGCGCGCAGAACTGGCGCGTCGATCGCTCGGCATTCAGCATGGCGCAGCCGACGCCGGCCGATACCGGGTGGGTGCTAACGAAAGCGATGCCCGGCTTCAAAAAGCTGATGGAAGCGAAGCGCTCGCTCGGCGGCCGGACCGGCGCGGTCTCCCAGATCGTGCTCTCGGACGGCCTTGCCGCCGTCTCGATCTTCATCGAGCCGATGGTCCAGCCGCAGCCCGCGCAGGCAGCCAGCCACCAGGGCGCGGTGAACATCTTCAAGCGCGTCCAGGGCAATCACGTGGTGACGGTCCTGGGCGAAGCGCCTGCAGCCACGATCATGCAGATCGCGAATTCGGTGGAGCTCAAGCAGACCACCGCGACAGTGCAGTAACATCCGCGCTGCAGGTAGCAGGGAATTCAAATAGCCCTTCGCGGCGGCGTCGCGAAGGTTGGGATGGTCCGAAAAATAAGATGGGTTTTGTCATGTTGAAACGATTCGCTCTCGCGCTCTTCCTCCTCGTCCCACTGCAGCTCGCGGCGCAACTGCCCGACTTCACCGACCTCGTCGAGAAGTATGGCGCCGCCGTCGTCAACATCAGCACGACGCAGACGAGCCGCGCCAACCCGCTCGCCGGCCGCGGCGGCCCGAATATTCCGGAAGACGACCCGTTCTACGAGTTCTTCCGGCGTTTCATGCCGAACCCGGGGCCTAACGCGCCGCCTCGCGAATTCCAGTCGCAGTCTCTCGGTTCCGGTTTCATCATCAGCGCGGACGGTTTCGTGCTCACCAACGCCCACGTGGTCGAAGCCGCGGACGAGATCACGGTGAAGCTCACCGACAAGCGCGAGCTCAAGGCCAAGGTGATCGGCGCCGACAAGCGCACCGACATCGCGCTCCTGAAGATCGAGGCGACCGGCCTTCCGACCGTTCGCTTCGGAGACCCGAACAAGCTGCGCGTCGGCGAATGGGTGGTCGCGATCGGCTCGCCGTTCGGCTTCGAGAACAGTGTGACTGCGGGTATCGTCAGCGCCAAAGGGCGCTCGCTGCCGCAGGAAAACTTCGTGCCCTTCATCCAGACCGACGTCGCGGTCAACCCGGGTAACTCGGGCGGCCCGCTCTTCAACCTGCGAGGCGAGGTCGTCGGGATCAACTCTGCGATCTACAGCCGCACGGGCGGCTTCATGGGGCTTTCTTTCGCCATACCGATCGATGTGGCCAACGAGATCACGCAGCAGTTGAAATCGAGCGGCCGTGTCATTCGCGGGCGCATCGGCGTGGTGATCCAGCCGGTGACTAAGGAGCTCGCGGACGGTTTCGGCCTGCAGAAGCCGGTAGGGGCGCTGGTCAACTCGGTCGAGAAGGGCGGCCCGGCGGAAAAAGCCGGCGTCGAGCCCGGCGACGTGATCCTGCGTTTCGACGGGAAACCGGTCGCCTCGTCGGAAGACCTGCCGCGCGTGGTCGGCGGAACCAAGCCCGGCAGCCGTGTCGCGATGCAGATCTGGCGCAACAAGGCGGCCCGCGACGTCCAGGTGACGGTCGCCGAGCTGCCGGACGATCGCGCGGCCGCCCAGCAAAAGCGCGGGGCCAAACCGCCGGCTGCCAAGCCGGGCGTGCAGGGCATGTCGCTCATCGACCTCACCGAAGCGCAGCGCAAAGAGCTCAAGGTCGAAGGCGGCGTGCTGGTGGAAGACGCCCAAGGCGCCGCCGCCCGTGCGGGCATCCGCCGGGGGGACGTGATTCTCGCGATGAATAATCAGGACGTGAAATCGGTCGAGCAGTTCATCCAGGCGATGGGGCAGGTCGAGAAAGGGCGCATCGTCGCGCTCCTCGTGCGCCGCGCCGGCAATTCGCTCTACATCCCGTTCAGGGTCGATGGCAACTGATGACGCGGGCGTCGCGCTGACGGTTTACAGCCGGAGCTGGTGTCACTTGTGTGACGAGATGATCGCGGGCCTGCATACTCTGCAGGCCCGTTTTCATTTTTCGCTGCAGATCGTCGATGTCGATGCCGACGACGGCCTCGATGCCCGCTACGGCGAAGATGTCCCTGTTCTCGCCCACGGCGCCCGGGAGCTTTGCCGGCACCGACTGGACACCTCGCTTGTTACTGATTATCTGGCCAAAATCGGCTAAAATGCAGCCCTTCCAAGTCGCAGGCAAGGGCACCTGAATCACCGCCGGTGCCCTTTTCTATGCAGCACATCCGCAACTTCTCCATCATCGCGCACATCGACCACGGCAAATCGACGCTGGCCGACCGCATCATCCAGATGTGCGGCGGCCTGTCCGACCGCGAGATGGAGGCCCAGGTCCTCGATTCCATGGATCTGGAGCGCGAGCGCGGCATCACGATCAAGGCCCAGACCGCGGCGCTGAGCTACAAGGCGCGAGACGGCCAGATCTACCAGCTCAACCTCATCGACACCCCGGGTCACGTCGACTTCTCGTACGAAGTGTCGCGCTCGCTGTCGGCATGCGAAGGCGCCGTGCTCGTCGTCGATGCTTCGCAGGGCGTGGAAGCGCAGACGGTCGCCAACTGCTATACCGCGATCGAGCTGGGCGTCGAGGTCGTGCCGGCGTTGAACAAGATGGACCTTCCGCAGGCCGACCCGGCGCGCGTGATCGAAGAGATCGAGGACATCATCGGGATTCCCGCCCAGGACGCGCTCAAGGTGAGCGCGAAGACCGGCGAAGGGGTGATCGACATCCTGGAGGCGGTGATCGTGCGCATTCCCGCACCGAAAGGGGATGCGGCCAAGCCGCTCAAGGCGCTCATCATCGACTCGTGGTTCGACAACTACGTGGGCGTCGTGATGCTCGTGCGGGTGGTGGACGGTGTCCTGCGCCCGAAGGACCGCATCAAGTTCATGTCGACAGGCACGACTTATCTTTGCGAGCAGGTCGGCGTGTTCACGCCGAAGTCGCGCGCGAAAGAAGTGCTGTCGGCGGGCGAAGTGGGGTTCATCATCGCGGGCATCAAGGAGCTCAAGGCGGCCCAAGTCGGAGACACCCTGACCCGCGCCGACGCTCCGGCCGTGGAGGCGCTGCCCGGGTTCAAGGAAATCAAGCCGCAGGTTTTCGCCGGACTTTATCCTGTGGATTCCAACGAGTACGACGCGCTTCGCGACGCGCTCGAGAAGCTGCACCTCAACGACGCGTCGCTGCGCTACGAGCCCGAATCGTCGCAGGCGCTCGGTTTCGGCTTTCGCTGCGGTTTTCTCGGCCTCCTGCACATGGACATCGTGCAGGAGCGTCTGGAACGCGAATACGGGATGTCTCTGATCACCACCGCGCCCACCGTCGTCTACCAGGTGGCGCTCAGGGACGGCACGGTGATCGAGATCGAGAACCCGTCGCGCCTGCCCGACCTGTCGAAAGTCGAAGAAGTGCGCGAGCCCATCATCACGGCTTCGATCCTCGTTCCGCAGGAGTATGTCGGCGCGGTGATCACGCTGTGCACGCAGAAGCGCGGCACCCAGAAGAACATGCAATACCTGGGGCGGCAGGTGATGCTCAAGTACGAGCTTCCGCTCAACGAAGTCGTCATGGATTTTTTCGACCGCCTGAAGTCGGTGTCGCGCGGCTACGCGTCGCTCGACTATGACTTCCTCGAGTATCGCGGAGCCGACCTGGTGAAGCTCGACATCCTCATCAACAGCGAGAAAGTCGATGCGCTGTCGCTGATCGTGCACCGCGAGAACTCGGTGTACCGGGGCCGCGAGCTCGTTTCGAAAATGCGCACGCTCATTCCGCGGCAGATGTTCGACATCGCCGTCCAGTCGGCGATCGGTGCGCACATCATCGCGCGTGAGACCGTGAAGGCGCTGCGCAAGAACGTTCTGGCCAAGTGTTACGGCGGCGACATCAGCCGCAAGAAGAAGCTGCTCGAGAAGCAGAAAGCCGGAAAGCGGCGCATGAAGCAGGTGGGCAGCGTCGAGATTCCGCAGGAAGCGTTCCTCGCGATTTTGCAGGTCGAGAAATAGCATAAACGGTGAACGGTATACGGTCAGCCGTTAATATCGGCGCGTCGTTCCTCGAGTCCCTGCGCGCAGAGGCTGCCGGTTCACCATTCACCGTTTCCCGTTTACGAGAAGAAAAATGAACTTCGCTCTCATCATGTTCCTGCTGCTGGTCGTGACCGGCGCCGTATGGCTGCTCGACTATCTGTTCCTCGCCCGGCGCAGGGCCGCCGATCAGCGTGAGCCGTGGTGGGTCGAGTATCCGAAGAGCTTCTTCCCGGTCATCCTCGTCGTATTCCTGCTGCGCTCGTTTCTGGTCGAGCCGTTCAAGATCCCGTCAGGCTCGATGCTGCCCACGCTCCTCGTGGGCGACTTCATCCTGGTCAACAAATATACGTATGGCATCCGGCTGCCGGTCGTGAACGTGAAAGTCGTGGACGTGAACCTGCCCCAGCGCGGCGAAGTCATGGTCTTCCGTTACCCGGTAAACCCGTCGCTCGACTACATCAAGCGCGTGGTCGGGCTGCCGGGCGACCAGGTGGTGTATCGCAACAAGCGCCTGACGATCAACGGCACCGAAGTCGAAGTCAAACGCGCCGGAGAATACAACTACGTCGAAGGCGGACTGAACTTCGTCTCGACGCAGCGCTACGATGAAAAGCTCGGCGGGCACGAGCACGCGGTTCTGGTGCAGTCCGACGTCCCGAGCGTACAGCTCGGCGGGGTGGGCAACTTCCCCTATCGCGAGAATTGCGCCTACAATGAGGAGGGGTTTTCCTGCAAGGTGCCGCCCGGTCATTACTTCATGATGGGCGACAACAGGGACAGCAGCAGCGACAGCCGTTACTGGGGGTTCGTGCCGGAGCAGAACATCGTCGGAAAAGCATTTCTGATCTGGTGGAACTTCGACGAGCTCAAGCGCATCGGCCGCGTAATCGAATGAGTGGAAAGGGAGCCATGACCAGCAGAGCCAGGAGCAAGCAGAAGGGCTTGAGCGTGACCGGCCTCATCTTTGTATCGATCGTGCTCGTTCTGGTCATCATCGTCGGGTTCAAGGTGGTCCCGGTGTACATGGAATACGGCACGATCCAGCGGCTCTTCAGAAGCATGGCGGATGACCCTACGCTGAGAGCTGCCAGGCGCGGCGATCTCGAGCGCGCATGGGCGCTGCGCACCTCGGTCGACAACGTCAAGTCCCTCTCGGGCGACCTCATCGAATACAACAAAGACGCCGACGGCTGGCTCATCACCGCGGATTACTCGGTGAAGGTGCCGCTCTTCCGCAACGTCTCCGCGTGCTTCGATTTCCACCCGACCTCCAAGCAGTGAGATGTCCTCGTCTTCCCCGCGATGGACCTCGATGGCTTTAGCCGCTCGATCGGATACCGCTTCAAAGACGCGGATCTGCTGCATCGGGCACTGACTCACCGCAGCTACAGCGCCGAGCACAACGAGCGGCTCGAGTTTCTCGGCGACAGCGTCGTCAATTGCGCGGTAGCGCTGCACCTGTACCGCAAATATCCCGGACTGGCAGAAGGTGAGCTTTCGAGGCTGCGCGCGAGCCTCGTGTCGCAGCCGTCGCTCGCCTCGATCGCCACTGCCGGGGATTTCGGGCGCCATCTGCGACTCGGGGAAGGGGAGCTGAAAAGCGGCGGCGCGCGGCGTCCTTCGATGCTCGCCGACGCCGTCGAGGCCGTGATCGGCGCGGCGTTCCTCGACGGGGGCTTCGATGCCGCCTACGGGATCGTCGAGAGACTCTTTCAGGAGCCCCTCGGCAAGATCGACCCGCGAACGAGCGGCAAGGATGCGAAGACGCTGCTCCAGGAATTCCTGCAGAGCCGGCGGCTTCCCCTGCCGCGTTACACGGTTATCACGATACATGGGGAAGCGCATGAGCAGTTATTCGAAGTCGAGTGTGAGATCGAGCCGCTCGACATCCGCGCGCGGGGGCAGGGCGTGAGCCGGCGCAGCGCCGAGCAGGAAGCCGCGGGTGCGGCCTATCGACAGGCAATGAAAGATGAGTGAAACACAACCGCACCGCGCAGGTCTCGTAGCGATCGTCGGACGGCCGAACGTCGGCAAGTCGACCCTGCTCAACCACTTCGTCGGGCAGAAGATCAGCATCACGTCGCGCAAGCCGCAGACGACCCGTCACCGCATCACCGGGATACTCACGCGTCCGCAAGGCCAGCTCGTGTTCGTCGACACGCCCGGTTTTCAGACCGAGCACCGCTCGACGATGACCCGGCTCATGAACCGCTCGGTTCGCCAGGCGCTCCAGGAAGTCGACGTCGTCGTGTGGGTGATAGAAGCCGGCAAGTTCGACCCCCGGGACGAAGCGCTGCTCAAGCTCATGCCTTTGAGCGTTCCGGTCGTGCTCGCCATGAACAAGATCGATCGCGTGAAAGACAAGAGCGCGCTCCTTCCTTTCACGCGCGAGATGAGCGAGCGCCACGCGTTCGCCGCCATCGTGCCCATCTCGGCGGAGAGCGGGCAGCAGGTCGAGGATCTGGTCGGCGAGATCCTGCCGCGGCTGCCCGAAGCTCCGAACATGTACGAGCACGACGAAGTCACGACGCACTCCGAGCGTTTTCTCGCCGCCGAGCTCGTGCGCGAGAAGCTTTTTCGCCTGCTCGGCGACGAGCTTCCGTACGCGACCGCCGTGGAGATCGAAAAATTCGAGGCGACCGACACCCTCAGGCGGATCTACGTCGCCATACTCGTCGACCGGCCGAACCAGAAAGCGATCATCATCGGTAAAGGCGGCGAGAAGCTCAAAGCCATCGGCACCCAGGCGCGCAAGGACATGGAACAGCTCTTCGGCGGCAAGGTCTTTCTAGAGACCTTCGTGCGTGTGCGCAGCGGCTGGGCCGACGACGAGGCGGTGCTGAAGCGGATGGGAATCGAATGAGCAATGATGAATGCGGAATGCGGAATGCGGAATGGAAATCGCACGGTCATTCATCATTCATCATTCATCATTTCGCATTTGCCCCGAGGCGATGAGCCGAGTCGACCCCGCCCGCCAGGACGCCCAGCCCGCATTCGTCCTGCACAGCTACCCGTTCAAGGAAACGAGCCTCGTCGTCGAGCTCTTCACGCGCGAGTTCGGGCGTGTCGGGGTCGTCGCGCGCGGCGCGCGGCGGCCGAAGTCGGCGCTGCGCGGGGTGCTGCTCGCGTTCCAGCCTCTGCTCGTGTCGTGGTCGGGCAAAGGCGAGCTTCACACGCTGATGCGCGCGGAGTGGCAGGGCGGCTACCACCCGCTCAGGGGACTGTCGCTGATCTGCGGCTTCTACCTGAACGAGCTCATGTTGAAGCTGCTCGCGCGCAATGACGCGCACGAGCGCCTGTTCGACACCTACGCCGTGACCCTGCTGGAGCTCGAGCCCGGCCAGAACCCTGCCGCGATTCTGCGGAGCTTCGAAAAGAGCCTGCTCGGCGAGCTCGGCTATGCGGTGACGCTCGACCGCGACGTCGACAGCGGCCACGCGATCGCCGCCGAGCAGCGTTACACCTATTTTCCAGAGCGAGGCCCGGTCCGGCGCGAGGCGGACGCCGGGAGAAACGGGGTAGAATTGCTCGGCCAGACCCTGCTTGATATGCAATCGAACAACTATTCCAGCCCCCTTACACTGCAGCAGAGCAAAGCGCTCATGCGCACGCTCATCAATCATCACCTCGGGGAGCAGGAGCTCCATACGCGGCAGTTGCTGCGCGACCTCCAGGAGCTTTAAGGCGGTTCCCGCATGACCCGGCTCAGCGTCAATCTCAACAAGGTCGCCTTGCTGCGCAATGCGCGCGCGCTGGGCATTCCCAGCGTGACCCGCGCCGCCTCGATCGCGCTGGACGCCGGCGCACACGGCATCACCGTCCACCCGCGGCCTGACGAGCGGCACATCCGCATCGCCGACGTCCACGACCTGGCGGCGCTGCTAAAGCAGCACCCCGGCGTCGAATACAACATCGAAGGCAATCCTTTCGAGAACGCGCTGGACCTCGTGCGCGAGGTCCGGCCTCACCAGTTCACGCTCGTCCCGGACGATCCCGGCCAGTCCACCTCGGACCACGGGTGGGACCTCGCGCGCGACGGCGAGCGGCTGGGCCCGCTCATCGAAGAGGTGAAAGCGCTGGGTGTGCGCGTGAGCCTGTTCATGGACCCGCTGCCGGAAGCGATCTTGCGTGCGGCCGACATCGGTGCGGACAGGATCGAGCTCTACACCGAGCCGTATGCGGCGCACTTCGGTTCAAAGCGTGAAGACGAAGTGCTCGCCCAATATACGGCCGCTGCACGCGCCGCGCAGTCGGCAGGCCTCGGCATCAACGCGGGGCACGACCTGAACCGCGTCAATCTCCCGCGCTTCATCGGCGAGGTTCCCGGGGTGCTCGAAGTCTCGATCGGCCATGCGCTCATTGCCGACGCGCTCGAGCTCGGACTCGCGGCCACCGTGCGCGAGTACCTTGCGGCGATCGGGCAGCGCGCTTGATTTACGGCATCGGCATCGACGTCGTCGAGCCGCACCGCATCGAGCGGCTGCTGAATAAATACGGCCGGCGCTTCGCCCGGCGCGTGCTCACCGAGCGCGAGTGGCCCGGCTTCGAAAAGACCGCGCGCCCGGTGCTGTTCGTGGCGAACCGGTTTGCCGCCAAGGAAGCGTTTTCGAAGGCGATGGGGACCGGGTTCCGCTATCCTGTGACCCTCCAGTGCATCAGCGTCGTGCAGAATCGCCTCGGTAAGCCGAGCCTGGTTTTCCATCCGAACCTGGAGGCCGTGATGGCGGGCGAGGGCATCGTCGGACACCACCTGACGATCAGCGATGAAAAAAGTCTCGCGTGTGCGTGCGTCGTGCTCGAAGCGAGGTCCAATGGTTCGTCCTGAAAAACTTGCGCTCGGTTCGGTCGTCATCGACGTCCAGGGCACGGCGCTCACGCCCGTGGACCGCGAGCGGCTTTTGCACCCGCTGACCGGCGGCGTCATCCTCTTCACGCGCAATTACGAATCTCCGGAGCAGCTTTGCGCGCTCACCACGGAGATCCACGCGCTGCGCGAGCCTGCGCTAGTCATCGCGGTGGATCACGAGGGCGGCAGGGTCCAGCGCTTTCGCGAGGGATTCACGGTGCTCCCGCCGATGCGCTCGCTCGGCGATATCTGGGACCGCAATGCGCAGCAGGCCCGGCACCTCGCGCACGAAGTCGGCTTCGTGCTCGCGGCCGAGCTTCGGGCGCACGGTATCGATCTGAGCTTTACACCGGTGCTCGACATCGACCACGGCAACAGCAGCGTCATCGGCGACCGCTCGTTCCACCGCGAGCGCGAGGCCGTCGCGGATCTCGGCGCTTCGCTCATGCAGGGGATGAAGCAGGCGGGAATGAGCGCAGTGGGTAAACATTTTCCCGGTCACGGTCACGTAGCCGCCGACTCGCATCTCGAGCTGCCTGTGGACGACAGGCCGTACGCGGACCTTGAGGTCGAGGATCTCGTGCCTTTCACGCGGCTCATCCGTGCAGGGCTGCCTGCGATCATGCCGGCGCACGTCGTTTACTCCGCAGTCGATTCGCGCCCGGCGGGATTTTCCGACGTCTGGCTCAAACGCATACTGCGCGACGACCTCAAGTTCGACGGGCTCGTCTTCAGCGACGACCTGAGCATGGCCGGGGCGAAGGCGATGGGCAGTATCGGCCGACGCGCGAAAGCCGCTTTCGACGCAGGCTGCGACATGGTTCTGGTCTGCAACGATCCCGCGGCCGTCGACGAGTTGCACGCCGTCTTCGAGCGCCAGACGCCTGCGGTGTCTCTGGCGCGGCTCGCCCGTCTTCACGGACGACCGGCTGCCGAATCGATGGTGAAGCTGCGGGAAGACTCGCGGTATGCGGCGAGCCTGCGCGCGATCGCGGGACTGGGGCAGGAAAGCGGCGACCTGCCGCTCGCATGAGCACGCACGCGCATCACCACCATCACGGTCACGCGCACGAATCCGGCAGGCCCGCGTACCTGGCGGCCTTGTCGCTTACCCTCATCTATGCGTTCGTCGAGCTGGCGGGCGGCGTCTGGTCCGATTCGCTCGCGCTGGCGAGCGACGCCGGTCACATGTTTGCCGATTCGTTGGCGCTCGCGCTTGCGGCCGGCGCGGCGTGGCTGGCCCGGCGCCCACCCGGGCTGAAGCACTCGTACGGCCTCGCGCGCGCGGAAGTGATCGGCGCGACGCTGAACGGTCTGCTCATGCTCGGCATCATCGTTGTCCTCGTCGTCGAAGCGGTGCAGCGCCTGCTGGAACCCCGGCCCGTCATGGCCGGCGCCGTCATGGTGATCGCGGCGGTCGGTCTGGTGATCAACGCGGCGGTCGCATTCGTACTGAGCCGCGGCCACTCTTCGGATCTCAACGTCAGAGCTGCGCTCATCCACGTGCTCGGCGACCTCGTGAGCTCGCTCGCGGCGGTGATCACCGGGGCGGTCATCTATTTCACCGGCTGGGTGCTGATCGACCCGATACTCTCGCTCGTGATCGCCGGGCTCATCCTGATCACGACGCTGGGCCTGCTGCGCGACACGCTGCACGTGCTCATGGAAGGCGTGCCTTCCGCGGTCGACCTGGCGGAGATCGGAGCCTCGCTCGCGGGCGTGCAGGGCGTGGATACGGTTCACGACCTGCACGTGTGGAGCATCGGCAGCGATCGCGCCGCGCTGTCGGCGCATGTCGAGATCGGACAGCTCGACGACTGGCCTCGAATCCTCGAAGCCTCACGCGAGCTTCTGCACCATCGCTACGGCATCGATCACGTGACCCTCCAGCCCGAGCTCGCGCGGCCCGCGGCGCAGGCCACCGTCACGATATGGCCGCGGGGGCAGCGCCCGACATGACCCGCGCCTTGAGCGTGCCGGCGGCGCCTGGGCGGTTCAGCACCGCTTGCCGCGCGTGCCCACGCCTCGCGGGACACCTCGCTCAGGTGCGGGAAACGCACGAAACCTATCACGCGCGGCCGGTTCCGCCTTTCGGCTCGGACTCACCCCGGCTTCTGGTCGTCGGTCTCGCGCCCGGCATGCACGGCGCCAATCGCACCGGCCGCCCGTTTACCGGCGATCACGCCGGCATCCTGCTCTATGACACACTGCATCGTTACGGTTACGCGAACCGGCCGCAGTCGGTGGCGCTGGGGGACGGCCTTGAGCTTCTCGGTTGCCGCATCACCAATGCCGTGAAATGCCTGCCGCCGGAGAACAAGCCGCTGCCCGCCGAAGTGCGGCTGTGCAACGGTTATCTCCGGGGCGAGCTCGAGTCGCTGGCCCCGGCGAGCGCCATTCTTGCGCTCGGCGCGATCGCGCACCAGGCGGTGCTGATGGCCTTCGGCGTTCGCCGCGCCGAGTATCCGTTCGCTCATGCAGCGCAGCACGCGCTGCCGGGGGAGCGCACCCTTTTCGACAGCTACCATTGCAGCCGCTACAACACCAACACGCGGCGGCTGACCGAGGCCATGTTCCACGACGTCTTCAGCGCGATCGGCAAACACCTCGCCGTGGGACGACAACCAGCGGCGCGGCTGCGGCTATAATGTGGTGCAGGCGCTTCGATTACCGACCGTATTGCGCCACCGTGCACGCCATCCCGCCCGTTTGCACCGGTGCCGCACACGCTCTTCTCGACGGCTAGAGGGCGTCGCCACCAGCCTTCGCCACATGTCCGATCCCGCAGAAATCATCGCCGGCCTGCCGCACCTGCCCGGCGTCTACCGCATGGTCAACGCGGCAGGGGAAGTGCTGTACGTCGGCAAGGCGCTCGACCTGCGCAAGCGCGTCGCGTCGTATTTCCAGAAGACGGCCGGGCAGTCGCCGCGGATCGCGATCATGGTGGGCCACATCGCCAGGGTCGAGACCACGGTCACGCGTTCCGAGGGCGAAGCGCTGCTCCTCGAGAACAACCTGATCAAGGCGCTGAACCCGCGCTACAACATTCTGTTTCGCGACGACAAGTCGTATCCTTATCTCGTCGTCACCGGTCACGAGTATCCGCGCCTGGGCTTCCACCGCGGCGCGCTCGATTCGAAGCACCGCTACTACGGCCCCTTTCCCGGCGCGGGGTCGGTGCGCGAAAGCATACAGCTCATGCAGAAGGTCTTTCGTATCCGCACGTGTGAGGACACGGTGTTCACCAATCGCTCGCGCCCGTGCCTCCTGCACCAGATCAAGCGCTGCACTGCGCCGTGCGTCGGCCTCGTCGACGCGAAAGCGTATGCAGAGGACGTCCACAGCGCCGAGCTCTTCCTGTCCGGCAAGGAAGACGAGGTGGTGCAGCGCCTCGAAAGCCGCATGAGCGCCGCAGCCGCGCGCACCGAGTACGAGGAAGCGGCGCTGGTGCGCGACCAGATCACCGCCTTGCGCCGGGTGCGCGAGAAGCAGTTCGTCAGCGACGAGGGCGGGCGCGACACCGACGTCGTCGCTTTCGCCCGCGTATCGGGCGTCACGTGCGTGAATCTCGTGATGATCCGCGGCGGCCACCACCTGGGCGACAAGAACTTTTTCCCGCGCAACGCGGAGGAGTGGGGCGAGGAAGAAGTGATCGAGGCCTTTCTTGCGCAGCACTACCTGCGCCACGGCATCCCGCACCAGATCGTCGTCGGCGTGCGCTTCGACGCGGCCCCGTTCGAAGAGGCGCTCGCGGCGCAGGCGGGGCGCAAGGTGCATATCAATACGAACCCGACCGCCGCGCGGCGCGTGTGGCTCGAGATGGCGACGAAGAACGCGCGACTGGGCGCCGAGCAGGCGGTAAGCTCGCAGTCGACTCAGGAGACCCGGCTGGCAGCGCTCCAGCAGGCGCTCGAGCTCGGCGACACGATGCAGCGCGTCGAGTGCTTCGACGTGAGCCATACGATGGGAGAGGCCACCGTGGCCTCGTGCGTCGTGTACGATCGTGGGGCGATGCAGAAAAGCGAATACCGGCGTTACAACATCCGCAGCGTCGAGCCCGGCGACGATTACGGCGCGATGCGCGAGGTGCTGTCCCGGCGTTACGGGAAGATCGTGGCCGCCGAAGGCAAGCTTCCGGACCTCGTCCTGATCGACGGGGGCAAAGGTCAGCTCGGCATCGCGGTGGAAGTCTTTGCCGAGCTCGGGCTCGAGCACGTGCCTCTTGTCGCCGTGGCCAAAGGCGAAGAGCGCAAGCCCGGGCTCGAGCAGCTCATCAGGCCCGGGCGCCCCGAGCCGCTGCTCCTGGGCGCCGACGACCCGGCGCTCCACCTGGTACAGACCATTCGTGATGAAGCGCACCGTTTCGCGATCACCGGCCATCGCGCGCGGCGCGCGAAAGCGCGCAATACCTCGCCGCTCGAATCGATTTCGGGAATCGGCGCAAAGCGCCGGCAACGGCTCCTGACGCGCTTCGGCGGAATGCGGGGACTGCTTTCCGCGAGCGTCGACGATCTGGCGCAGGTGGACGGCATCAGCCGCATGCTCGCCGAGAAGATTTACCAGGAACTGCACTGATGCCGCTGAATCTGCCCAACCTGCTCACGTGGCTGCGCATCGTGTTGATCCCGCTTTTCGTGGGAATCTTTTATTTCGAGAAGAGCTGGGTTTCGCTCCCCAATCAGAATCTGGTCGCCACGGTCATCTTCACGGCCGCGGCAGTCACCGATTGGCTCGATGGCTGGCTCGCGCGACGTCTGAACCAGACGTCTGCGTTCGGCGCTTTCCTCGACCCTGTCGCCGACAAGCTCATGGTCGCTGCGGCACTGATCATCCTGGTGCAGCTCGGCCGCATCGACGCCATCGTCGCGCTCATCATCATCGGGCGCGAGATCACGATCTCGGCGCTGCGCGAGTGGATGGCGCAGCTCGGACACGCGAAAAGCGTCGCAGTTTCTCTGCTGGGCAAGATCAAGACAGTGTCGCAGATGGTCGCGATCCCGCTGCTGCTGTATGCAGATCCGGTCGGGCGCTTCGATCCGCAGTACTGGGGCACATGGCTCATTTACGTCGCGGCCGTGCTGACCCTCATATCGATGGCGTGGTACCTGAAGCTCTCACTGCCGCTCGCCTGGAAGCGGTAGTTGCCCGGAGCGCCCGCCTTGCGTATAATTCGATCGCTTCGATGCGGGAGTAGCTCAGTTGGTAGAGCGCAACCTTGCCAAGGTTGAGGTCGAGAGTTCGAGACTCTTCTCCCGCTCCAGATTCTCTACGGGGGAAACGTTCAGTCGTTCGTTTCCCCCGTTTCATTAGTGTCCCCCCGGCGGGGTGGCAGAGTGGTTATGCAGCGGCCTGCAAAGCCAGGCTGCTGAGAGCCGATAAAGTCGGCGCGATGGCAGAGTGGTCATGCAGAGGACTGCAAATCCTTGTACGTCGGTTCGATTCCGGCTCGCGCCTCCAACCCTTAGTTGTCCCTGAGCGGTCCATTCACGCACCATCTCGAGCTTATACTCGCGCGAATACGTGCGACGCGCGCCCTAGTGGGGGCTGCGCCACTGATAGGCGCCTTGCAGATTTTCCCGTCAGGACAGTGCGCGGAGCGCGATGAGCGTTTCAGTCCTGGCCTATCGATTTGAACGAAGTCTCGGCCGCTTCCTTCAGGTGGCGTTTGACCTCGGCGGTTGTCGGGCCCACCCGGGTAACCGCTTCTCGAAGTTGATCGTCGGTCACTGCATACTTCTTGCTCCACCAATCGTCCTAGACGTTCCCCATTGTGGCAGCGGCGCTCCGGTATGGCTTCAGGTCGGCTCACCCCTCGAGGAAGCGATTACACAGACGAGCTGCGGTTCTCGGTTTGTGCCACTGAGTATCCGGCGCTACGCGCCTTGGAGTGGTTGACATCGATTGACCCGCCACCGACCATCGCACCCCATGAAATAAGAGGACGGTCCATGGCCGGTGGCGCAGCGAATCACAGCGCCCGGGCACCCTTCTTTCCGCCGCGATAGCGAGCGGCGGCTCTCAAACAGTCGCTGGCAATCGCGCGGCGCGGTGCGCGCCGTTATTCCACGACCCGATCCGCCTGCAACAGCAACGATCCCGGGAGATTGATGCCGACCGCCCTGGCGGCGACCACATTAACGACCAGGTCGAACTTCGTCGGCTGCTCGACTGGAAGATCACCGGGTTTCGTTCCTTTGAGGACGCGGTCGACATAAACCGCCGTGCGGCGGAAGAGGTCTACGGTATCCGCTGAATATGACATCAGGGCGCCGGCTTCCACATCAGGACGCTCTCTAGCCATTACGGGCAGCCGGTGCTTGACCGCGAGTTCCGCCGATGCTTTCTGGAAGCCTTGAGTTCCGCCTGTGAGCCACATCGCCGCATCGGCATGCCATGCGGTGATAAGGCGAAACGCCTCCGGAACGTCGACGGCTTCCTTTACTGCAAAGAAGCGAAGCTCGACGTTCCTGCCCGGCGCAGCCCTCTTCATGTCTTCCATGTGCAGCGCGTTGATAGGATCGTTCGGGTTGAACAGAGCTGCAACCTTCTTCGCTGAAGGTACCGCCTCCTGCAGAAGCGCCAGACGTTTGGCAGCGAGCTCCCGATTGATATTTGAGATTCCGGTTACATTCCCGCCGGGGCGTGCGAGGTTGGAAACGAACCCCATCGTGAGCG
>JAQGMV010000489.1 GCA_028292225.1 Betaproteobacteria bacterium | reverse complement strand
CCAGCGTGAGGTCGCGGACGTCCTGGTCAGGGCCGGGGCCCGGCGTTAGCCGGACACGGCCGGGGGGCGCCTAAGCTGCTTTTGACGTTGCGGGTTGGGCGCTCCGTATATGCGTATAATGTGTATTATGTAAAGACATGAGGCGGCGACAACACAGAGGCCGCAGCCTCAGGAAACCTCCGGCAGGCGGCGACAGCCGCCTAAAAAGAAAACGCCGGGACGAATCCCGGCGTTTTTCGCGGCTCGAGGGCGTTTAAACGCGCTCGATGATCGCCGCCAATCCCTGTCCGCCTCCGATGCACAGGCTGACGAGCGCGTAGCGGCCGCCGGTGCGCTGCAGTTGGCGCGCGGCGGTGAGCGCGAGCCGTGCGCCGGATGCGCCGAGCGGGTGTCCGAGCGCGATCGCGCCGCCGTTGGGATTCACACGCGGATCGTCGGACGCCACGCCGAGTCCTTTGAGGCACGACAGCACCTGTGCCGCAAAAGCCTCGTTGATCTCGATGATGTCCATGTGCTTGATCGTGAGACCGGCGCGCGCGAGCGCTTTCAGGGACGCCGGGACGGGACCAATACCCATGATCTGGGGCTGCACGCCCATGGCGCCGGTCGCGATCACGCGCGCGAGCGGCTTGACCCCCGCTTTCTCGCCAGCTTTTTTCGAGCCCACGATCATCGCAACCGCACCGTCGTTCACGCCCGAAGCGTTGCCGGCTGTAGTGACGCCGCCCTCGTAGAGCGCGCGCATCTTGCCGAGCGCTTCGACGGTGCTGCCCGGGCGTGGGTGCTCGTCTTCGGACACCGGAGGCACCGGCCCTTTGCGCGAAGCCGGCATCTCGACCGGAGCGATCTCGCCGGAAAAGAAGCCCTCGCCTTTCGCGATCTGGTAGCGCTGCTGCGAGCGCGCCGCGTACTCGTCGGCCTGCTCTCGCGTGATGCCGTACTCGCGCGCGAGGTTATCCGCAGTCTGCGGCATCTGGTCGTCGCCGAAGCGCTTCACCAGCTTGGGATTCGAAAAGCGCGGGCCGATCGTGCTGTCGGCCATCTTCTGGTCGCGGCCGTACGGGCTCTCGGAGCGGCTGATCACTATCGGCGCCCGGCTCATGCTTTCGACCCCGCCGACGAGGAACACGTCGCCTTCGCCGCAAGTGACCGCGCGGGAGGCATAGACCAGCGCGTCGAGGCCGCTTGCGCAATTGCGCTGAAGCACCGTTCCGGGTGTCTCTATCGGCAGCCCTGCCGCGAGACCCGCATGACGTGCTACACAGCGGCTGTCCTCACCGCCCTGGTTGGCGCAGCCAACCACCAGGTCGTCGACGTCTTCAGCCTTGAAAGCCGATTGTTTCATGAGATTACTGATGACATCGCCGAGCAGGTCGTCGGGGCGCACTTTCGCGAGCGTTCCCCCGTGGCGGCCGAACGGTGTGCGGAGTCCTTCGTAGAGGTAGGCGTCGAGCATGAGGTTGTCCTTTATCGAAACGAACGCGGAATTACGGTTCGGGCGTGAGAAGCAACACGCCTACGGTCACAGTTTGGGCGCGAGGAGCGATGCGCCCACGGTCACGGTTCGGGCGTGAGTAGCGACACGCCCAATTTCGCGCGCCGGGTGAGCCAGATGTTGGGACGATAGCGCGGATCGCCGTAGATGCGATACATCGATGAGAGCACCTGGTAGACCGCAGGCGCGCCGAGGAGATCGCCGAAAGCGAAAGGACCGTTCGGATAGTTCAATCCGAGGGTCACCGCCTTGTCGATGTCCGGGGGTTGGGCGGTGCGGCTTTGCGCGATCGAGCAGCCGACGTTCACGATCATTGCGACGATACGCTGGGCGATGAACCCCGGGCTGTCCCGGCAGACGGTCACCGGGACGCCGTCTGAGGCGAAGAGGCCGTGCGCCGCCTGCCGGTATTCGGGCGCTGTGATCGGCGTGCCCATGATCGTGCGCCGCTTGACCATCGGAAACAAGGTGTCCACCGCGACCGTACGTTTCGCATCGAGGCCCTGGTCGGTTGCGCACGTGGTCGCGTCCTCGCCGACCGGCGTCACCAGGATGAGCGCTTTCGCGCTCGGGCGCTCGCCGTTTTCGAGGGACGCGCCGAGCGTCTTCAGAAGCTCGGTCAACACGGCATGCCCACGCTCGTTCGCGCGGCTCACCCACACGCTTTCCGGCATGGCGGTAGGCGCAGCGGACTCCGGCGGCACGATGGCTTTCATCTCGGCATCGTACTCGTAGAAGCCTTTCTTCGATTTGCGTCCGAGAATTCCCGCCTCGTAACGCGAGCGCATGATGAGGTTGGGCCGGTAGCGCGGCTCCTGGAAGAACTGGTTGTAGATGAGCTCTGATGCGGGCTGCGTCACGTCGAGCCCGGTAAGCTCCATCAGCTCGAACGGGCCCATGCGAAAGCCGCCCACGTCGCGCATCACGCGGTCGACGTCGGCGAAGGTGGAAACACCTTCATAAACGAGATGAGCGGCTTCGATCGTGAAACCCCTGCCGACCTGGTTGACGAGAAAGCCCGGCGCATCGGTGAGCCGCACCGGCTCGCGCGTCATGCGCCTGCCGATCGTCATCAGCGCTTCGGATACCCAGTTTTCGGTCTGCAACCCGTCGATCACTTCGACGAGCTTCATCAGCGGCACCGGGTTGAAGAAGTGGAAGCCGCCGAAACGCTGCGGCGACTTCAGCTTCGCGGCGATCGTCGTGACCGAAAGCGAGGACGTGTTGGTCGCGAGTATGCACTCGGGTGTGACGATGTCTTCGAGCTGCGCAAAGAGCTCGCGCTTGGCATCCAGGTTCTCGGCGATCGCTTCGACGACCACGTGGCACCGCTTGAACTCCGCGAGCGACTCGACGACTTCGATGCGGCCGACCGCGGCATCGGCGGCTTCCTTCGTCATGCTGCCTTTTTCCGCAGCGCGCACTATCATCTTCGCGACGAAGTCGCGCGCTTCCTGGGCGGCGCCCGGTCTCGCATCCATGATCATGACGTTCATTCCACCGGCCGCTGAGACCTGAACGATGCCTCTACCCATCGCACCGGTGCCGATGACGCCTATCGTAAGGTCGGGCCGGTTTGCATCGAATGCCATAGTGTGGTCTTTCGGAAAGACAGCAGGATAGAAGAGACGCTGCGGGACGGCCGATGTGCTTTCGCTGCTTC
>JAQGMV010000428.1 GCA_028292225.1 Betaproteobacteria bacterium | reverse complement strand
GGTGCAACGCTCACGGCGCAACCTGCGCTCGCCCAGCGCAATGCGTATCCCGACAAGCCGATCAGGCTGATCATCCCGTTCGCGCCGGGCGGCGGGATCGACGTCATCGGCCGGTTGATGGCGCAGCGGCTCACCACCGATTTCGGCCAGTCGGTGATCGTCGACAACCGCGCCGGCGCCGGCGGCAAGATCGGTATCGAAACCGCGCTCGGCGCGGCGCCCGACGGCTACACCATGCTCTTCATCTCCGGCGGCTACACCGCCAATGCCGCGATCTACAAGTTGCCCTACAACCCGATTGCCGACGTGGCGCCGGTCGCGATGATCGGCGAGTCGGGCTACACGATTGCGCTGCACCCCGCGCTTCCAGCCAGATCGGTCCAGGAGCTGATCGCGCTCGCCAAGGCCAAGCCGGGCGCGCTCAACTACGGAACGTCGGGCGTGGGCGGCCTCACCCATCTCGCCACCGAGCTGTTCGACCTCATGGCCGGCATCCGCATGACACACGTCGCCTACAAGGGCTCGGGTCCCGCGGTCACCGCGCTGCTGGGCGGCCAGATCCAGGTCTCCTTCGCGGCGGTGCCGGCGGTGATCGCCCACGTCAAAGCCGGGCGCCTGCGCATCATCGGGGTCACGACTCCGAAGCGCATCGCTGCGGTACCCGACGTGCCGGCGATCGCCGAAGCGCTGCCGGGCTACGAGACCATCCTGTGGTACGGCATCCTCGGTCCGAAAAAACTGGGTAACGACGTCGTCACACGGTGGAGCGGCGTCATCGCGGATGCGCTCCAGGCGCCTGAATTCAAGCAGCGCATGGCCGCCGAAGGTTTCGAAGTCGGAGAGAGCAGCGCGGCGCGACTCGACGCGGTCATGAAGCGCGACATCGCCAAATGGACCCGCGTGGTCACGCAGGCCAACATCAAAGTGACGGAGTAACACTCATGAAAATCCAGTCCATACGAGGACACGCGGTCTCGGTCCCGCTGACCAGGCAGTACTCGGTTGCGACCGAGCCTTTCACCGTCGCCTCGCAGATCGTCGTGGAGGTCACGACCGACGACGGGCTCACCGGGCTCGGACTGATACACGGCCGCGCAGTGAAATCGGTGCTCGAAAATCTCCGGAAGCTCGGCGAAATGCTGAAAGGCACGAGCGCGTTCGCGCACGAAGCGGTGTGGGCGAAAGTGTTTTCGCTCACCAACGACGGCGCGAAGATCTACAGGGACGGCGACATCTCCGGCATGGGCTTTCGCACAGGCGAGCGGGCGCCCGTGATGGCGGCGCTCGCCGGAATCGACTTCGCGCTGTGGGACCTCAAAGGCAAGGCGTGCAACGTTCCCGTGTGGCGGCTCCTCGGCGCCGACGATCCGGTCGTGCACGCGTATGCGAGCGGCGGCTACTACCAGCACGGCCGGCCGCTGGAGATCGTCGCGGACGAAATGGCGGGCTACGTCGAGCAGGGGTTCACTGCGGTCAAGATGAAGGTCGGCGGCGCCACACCCGCGCAGGACATCGACCGCGTGCGTCGCGTGCGCGCAGCGATCGGCGACGGCGTCGACCTCATGATCGATGCGAGCCGCTCCTACACGCTCGCCCAGTCGATGGACGCGATTCATGCGTACGAGCCGTTCAACCCGTTCTGGTTCGAGGAACCGCTGCACTGGTACGACGCGACCCGCGGCATGGCGAAGCTCACCCAGCACACCAACATTCCGCTGTGCTCGGGCGAAAGCGAATCGCACCTGTGGGCGTGCCGCGATCTCGTCGATCTCGGCCTCGTGCGCTACATGAACTTCGACGGCACGCGAGCCGGGGGCGCGACCGAGTGGCTGCGGATCGCCAACTACTGTCACGCTCACGGCGTGCTGATGGCGACCCACCACGACCCGCACGTGCATGGGCACCTCGCCGCGGCGGTGCCGAACGGCTACTGCGTGGAAGCCTTCGTCGACAACGACCGCGACCCGCTCTGGGAGAACCTGTTCTCGAAACGTGCGCAGATCGTCAAAGGTAAGCTCGTTCTCAACGAAGACCCGGGCTTCGGCTTCGACATCAACTGGGATTACGTGAAGCGATACCGCGCCTGAGGATTACGCGCCGCATCGCTCACGCACGTTCAACGCATCAAATGGAGGATCACATGACAGTTCAACTCAAGAAGATCGGGATCACGAGCATCGGCGACATGGGGCTTTCGGTCGCGGGTCGTCTGAAGGCCTGCGGTTTCGAGGTCTACACCTCGCTCGAAGGGCGCAGCGAACGCACTGCCGGGCTTACGCGCAAAGCCGGCGTCGCCGATTGCGGATCGATCGAGAACCTGGTGAAGACGTGCGACGCGGTGCTCTCCATCCTCGACCCCTCGGCTGCCGTCGCCAAAGGGCGCGAGATCGCGGACGCGATCAAGGCCACGGGAAAAAGAATCGTATTCGTCGATTGCAACGCGATCTCGCCCGACACGGCCCACGAGATCGACGGGTTCATCACCAAAGCCGGCGGCATCTCGATCGACGGCGGCATCCTGCGCGTGACCGTCGGCGGCAAGCAGGAGATCCGGCTCTACGTGTCCGGCCCTGACGCCACCATCCTCACGCAGATCGTCGACGACCAGTTGCGCATACACGTCGTCGGCGAGCAGATCGGCAACGCCTCCGGTCTGAAGATGTGCTACGGCGCGTTCACCAAGGGCGCGCTCGCGCTCGGCATGGAGCTGTTCCTGACCGCGGGCAAGCTCGGCGTGATCGAGCACCTCGAGGCGGAGATGAAGGAGAGCCAGCCCGAGGTCTACAAGTGGATACTCGGACGCGCGGTCGGCATGGCGCCCAAGGCGTATCGCTATGCCCCCGAGATGCTCGAAGGCGCGAAGACTTTCGAAGAGGCCGGGTTCACGCCGCGCATGCTGCAGGGCGCAGCCGACATGTTCGAGTGGATCGCGAAGACGCCGCTCGCGGGCGAGAACCTCGAGCAGGCGCGCGAGAAAGGACGCACCGGGCGCGAGATCATGCACGCCCTGATCGCGGGCAAGGCATGAGCAGAGGTGCCCGACCTCCCCACGCTGTCATCGCGAGGCGGGCGACGCGGCGCCGTGACGACCTCGTGGCGCACGGATGCCACTCGAAGCGCTCGCGCATTCTTGCGATCGGTGCCGCAGCCATCGTCATGGCCGTATTCACGGGTGCCTCGCTCGCGGAGGAATACCCGTCCCGCCCCATCCGCCTGATCCTCCCGTTTCCACCCGGCGGCGGCAGCGACGTCGTCGCCCGTGTGACGGGCCAGACCCTCGGCACGCTCCTCGGCCAGCCGGTGGTCATCGACAACCGCGCCGGCGCGAGCGGCAACATCGCAGCCGAGCTCGTCGCCAAGGCGAACGCGGACGGCTACACGCTCCTCTTCGGCAATTCGTCGCTCAGCCTCGCCCCGGCCATCTTTCCCCAGCTCGCCTACGACCCCACGCGAGACCTCGTGGCGATCTCGATGGTGTCCTCCTATCCTTTCGTGACCGCGGTCCATCCTTCGGTGCCCGCGCAGAACCTCAGGGAATTCATCGCGCTCGCGAAGTCCAAGCCGGGCACGATCCCGTACGCCTCCGCGGGCGTCG
>JAQGMV010000394.1 GCA_028292225.1 Betaproteobacteria bacterium | reverse complement strand
GGCCAGCGCTTTCACACCGATGGGTGGTCGATGAAGTACAAGGACTATTACGCGACGCTCGGCGTCGACAAGAAGGCGGGCGCCGACGACATCAAGAAGGCGTACCGCAAGCTCGCCCGTAAATACCATCCGGACGTCTCCAAGGAAAAAGACGCCAAGGAGAAGTTCCAGGATGTGTCCGAGGCGTACGAAACGCTGAAGGATCCGGAGAAGAAAGCCGCGTACGACCAGCTCGGCAACTACCAGCCGGGCCAGGATTTCCGCCCGCCGCCCGACTGGGAGCAGCAGTTCAGCCACGGTGACTTCCACTTCGAGGACGTCGATCTGGCCGATCTCTTTGCCGGGCTCGGCGGCGGCCGCAGCGGCGGTTTCGCCGGCGCACGCGCCGGACGCGCGCGACGCGACATGCCGATTCCCGGCGAGGATTTCGAAGTCACTGCACAGATCAGTCTCGAGCAGGCATACCAGGGCACGATGCTCGAGCTGAGCCTGCAGATCCCGGAATACGACAACGAAGGCAGGCTGCGGCGGGTCCCGCGCAACTTCAAAGCGCGTATCCCGCCGGGCGTAACCGACGGCGAGCGCCTGCGCCTGCGCGGCCAGGGCGGCAAAGGGGCAAACGGCGGTCGCGACGGGGACCTCTACATTAACGTGAAATTGCTTGCGCACAGGCTCTACCGGGTGAGCGGCCGCGATCTCTACCTCGACCTTCCGCTGGCGCCGTGGGAAGCGGTGCTCGGCACGGGTGTGGAAATTCCGACGCTCGGCGGCCCGGTGCGGCTGAAGATTCGCCCGGGCACGCAGGCAGGACAGCAGCTGCGTCTCGCCAAGCGAGGCCTGCCCAAGCCCGGGCACGAAGGCGATCTGTACGCGATCGTCCAGATCGCCGTTCCGTCGGCGGTCGGCGACAGGGAGAAGGAACTCTATACGGAACTGTCGAAGGCTTCGACGTTCAATCCTCGTGCACACTTTGAATCGGAGAGCCGTAGTGAAACTGGAGCTCACTGAAACGCTGTGGCTCGACGAACGCGGCGCCGTCACGCTCATCGAGCTGGCCCAGTGCTCGGGATTGAGCGAGGCGGAGCTGCGCGAGCTGGTCGACATGGGCGCGATCGAACCGCTCGACCCCGACGCGGGGCAATGGAGCTTCGGCTCGCATTGCATCGTGGCGGCAAGGGCGGCATCCCGTTTACGCAAGGATTTCGAGCTCGATACTTCCGGCCTCGCGGTCGTGCTTTCGCTGCTCGAGCGCGTGCACGAGCTCGAGAGCGAAGTCCAGCACATGCACGCACGGCTGCCCCGGATGCTGCGATAACGGCAGTGTGGCGGCACAGCGCTTGCAGTAAACCGAAGACCTTCAGAGATACGAAAGGAGCAGCCATGGCGCTCACTACCACCATGCAGGGCATACAGGACAAGCTCGGGTTGTCGGACAAGCCTCACGCGATCGAGCAGCAGCTCGACAACGCGGTCGAAGACAGCTTTCCGGCCAGCGACCCGGTATCGCTCGCGATGCCGCACCACCGCGAAGAGCTCAACCTTCACAAGTCTTCGTCGAGCACGATGTGGCTCGTCGGCGGCGGTTTGCTCGCGGTGATCGCGCTGGTCGCGCTGCGCCGTTAGGCACGGCATCGCTCCCTCGCTCGAGGCCGGCAGGCTGCGCTTGCCGGCCTTTGCATGTCTGCTGCAACCGCGGATGTCTCGCGGCCTAAGCATTGAATCTCCGCGCTTTTCACGCTTTCGGCATTGGCGTAGCATATGAGCCTCAAGCCCCATTAAAGTGAGGCGCGGGTTCGGGCAGTGAGAGGTTTTAAAGTCCACCAGCGCTAAGAAGATCCTGGGCGCACTGGAGGACCATGAAGCCGACTGATATTGCGCAGCCCGACTATTTCCACAAGGTCGTCGATTGTCAGTGGGCGTGTCCCGCCCACACCCCCGTTCCCGAATACATCCGTCTGATCGCGGCAGGCCGCTACAGCGAAGCCTACCTGGTCAACTGGAAGTCGAACGTCTTTCCTGGAATTCTCGGCCGCACCTGCGACCGTCCGTGCGAGCCCGCGTGCCGCCGCGGCAGAGTCGAGGAAGAGAACGCGGCGAAGCCCGAACCCGTCGCCATCTGCCGTTTGAAGCGCGTCGCTGCCGACAACAAGTCGGACATCCGCGCTCACCTTCCCAAAGCGCCGAAGACCAAGAACGGAAAACGCGTCGCGCTCGTCGGCGCAGGTCCTGCATCGCTGACCGTCGCGCGCGATCTCGCTCCCCTCGGCTACGACATCACGATATTCGAAGGCGACTCGCGCGCAGGCGGGATGATCCGCACACAGATCCCGCGCTTTCGCCTGCCCGAAACGGTGATCGACGAAGAAGTCGGTTACATCCTCGATCTCGGCGTCGATTTTCGATCGGGCGCTCGCATCGACAGCCTCAAGGCGCTGCTCGAGCAAAACTACGACGCGATATTCGTCGGGACCGGCGCGCCTCGCGGGCGCGACCTCGAGGTGCCGGGGCGGGGGCAAGGCGCTGCGAACATCCACATCGGCATCGACTGGCTCTCGAGCGTCTCGTTCGGCCACATCGAAAAGATCGGCAAGCGCGTGATCATCCTCGGCGGCGGCAATACCGCTATGGATTGCTGCCGCTCGGCGAGACGCCTCGGCGGTGAAGACGTCAAAGTCGTCGTCCGCTCGGGCTACGAAGAGATGAAAGCATCGCCGTGGGAGAAGGAAGACGCGACGCACGAGGGCATTCCGATCCTCAACTATCTCGTGCCCAAGTCGTTCAAGATCGAGAACGGCAAGCTGACCGGCATGATCTTCGAGAAAGTAAAAGCTTCCTACGACTCGAAAGGCCGGCGCGAGCTCGTCGCCACCGGAGAGCCCGACCAGCACATCGAATGCGACGACGTGCTGGTGGCGATCGGCCAGGAGAATTCGTTCCCGTGGATCGAGCGCGACGTCGGGATGGAATTCGACAAGTGGGGAATGCCGGTCGTCGACAAAGTCACTTTCCGTTCGACGCATCCGAAGATTTTCTTCGGAGGCGATTCCGCTTTCGGTCCGAAGAACATCATCTGGGCCGTCGCGCACGGTCACGACGCCGCGGTTTCGATCGACAAGATGCTCAACGGCGAAGACATGATGGAGCGTCCCGATCCCCTGACGAACCTCCTGTCCCAGAAGATGGGCATCCACGAGTGGAGCTATGACAACGCGATCTCGGCAGAGCTGCGCTATGCAGTGCCGTGGCGGGACAAGCAGATCACGCTCAGAGACATCAAAGTCGAGGTCGAGCTCGGCTTCGATCAGAAGACCGGTTTTGCGGAAGCGCAGCGCTGCCTCAACTGCGATGTGCAGACGGTTTTCGCGCCGAAGCTGTGCATCGAATGCGACGCGTGCGTGGACATCTGCCCGACCGACTGCATCACGTTCACCGAGAACGGCGAAGAGCCCGACCTCAGAGGCCGCCTCACCGCGCCGTCGCTGCATCCGGACCAGCCGCTGTATATCTCCGACACGCTGAAGACCGGCCGCATCATGGCGAAGGACGAGGACGTATGCCTGCACTGCGGGCTGTGCGCCGAGCGGTGCCCGACCGGCGCGTGGGACATGCAGAAGTTCCTGCTGGAAATCACGCACGCCGGGACAGGGTGCCGCAAGTCGCAGCGTAAAGCTGCCTGAGAACAAAGACGAGGGGGAAAGAGAATAAATGAAACTCGAAGCGGTCAACGATTTCGTCGTCAAATTCGCCAACGTCAACGGGTCGGGCTCGGCTTCGGCGAACGAGCTTTTCGCGCGCTCCATCCTGCGCATGGGGGTCCCGGTCTCGCCGCGCAACATCTTCCCGTCGAACATCCAGGGATTGCC
>JAQGMV010000245.1 GCA_028292225.1 Betaproteobacteria bacterium | reverse complement strand
CTGTCGAAGCATCCGGAGCGCTTCGGCCACGGCGCCATCGAAGGCGTCGCCGGCCCCGAGTCGGCGAACAATTCGGCCGCGACCGGCGCTTTCGTTCCGATGATGGCGCTCGGCATACCGACCGGGCCGGTGACCGCCGTCATGATCGCGGCGGTGATGGTGCACGGCATCTCACCCGGTCCGACGATGATCCAGAACCAGCCCGAGCTCTTCTGGGGATTCGTCGCGAGCATGTACGTCGGGAACACGGTGCTGCTGATCCTCAACCTGCCGCTCGTGGGGCTCTTCGTGAACCTGCTGCGGATTCCTTACGCCTATCTCTACCCGAGCATCCTGTGCTTTTGCATACTCGGGTGCTATTCGGTCTCAAACAGCGTGGTCGACGTCTGGATCATGCTGATCATGGGAGGCGTCGGCTACGGGCTGAGGAAATTCGGCTATGACCTGGCGCCGGTCGCGCTCGGCCTGGTGCTCGCGCCTATGCTCGAGCTGAGCCTGCGCCAGTCGCTCGCGATGAGCGCGGGCGATTACACGATTTTCCTTCAGCGCCCGATCGCGGCCACGATGCTCGGCCTCGGAGTGCTGCTGCTCCTCCTCGGCCTGAAGCCGCTGCTGTCGAAGAAGAAGGACTGGCGGGCGAACGTGGGGCTCGATGATGCGTGACGGGGTTTGGTGAGTGGTTAATCGTAAATCGCGAATGGTAAATGGTAAATCGTAAGGGATGAGACCCGAGCTCCGCGGTAGCAGGCGTTAACGATCCACGATTCACCATTTACCATTTACGACATCAGAATCCGTAGAGCCTCGCCGGATTCCCGACGAGCACCTGCTCCCGCATCGCCTCATCCGGCACCCACTCGAGCAGCAGGTCGGCGAGGTGGCCGTCGTTCGGCATCGCGGCCTTCACCATGACGTGCGGCCAGTCGGTGCCCCAGATCACCCGGTTCGGTGCGGCGTTCAGCAGCGCGTGCGCGAACGCGACGGTATCGGTGTGCGGCATCGACGCGGTGGAAATGCGGTACGGGCCGGTGAGCTTCACCCACGCCTTGCCGCGAGCCATCAGTCGCAGCAGCGCCTGGAAACCCGGATCATCGAGGCCTTTGTCGGTTTTCATGTAGCCCAGATGGCCGAGCACGATGTCCACCGGGAAGTCGGCGAACAGGCGGTCGAGCTGCGGAAACTCGTCGGCGTGCATCAGGAATTCGACGTGCCAGCCGTAGCGCTCGATGCGTCGCGCAAGCGCCACCAGCGGCTCCATCGCGATCATGCCTTTGCCTTCGGCGACGTCCACTACATTGATCCGCACTCCGCGGACCCCGGCCGCGTTCAGCCGCTCGAGCTCGGCGTCGGCTACGTCGTCGTCCACGACTGCCACGCCTCGCGCCGCGTCACCGAGTTTTGCCATCGCGTCGAGCATGACAGTGTTGTCACTGCCGTACACGCTCGGCTGTACGAGGACCATCCGCTGCACGCCCAGCGTGTCGAGCATGTGGCGATACGCGGGGAGCAGCGCGTCGGGAGGGGTATAGACGCGCCGCGCCGAATACGGATGGCGATCGATCGGACCGCAGATGTGCGCGTGGGCGTCACAGGCGTTGCGCGGCATCGCGATGCGAGGCTTGCGCGGGTGGGCGTCGGGCGCTGAGCACAGCGGCGCTTCGGGAGATGCGGCGTGAGGAGGAGGCGTGTTCATTGTGATGAATGCGGAATGAGGAAGGGAGCCTTATACTTCGGCGGTGATATTACCTCAACCCGCGCTCATCTGATCGTCATGACGTCCTCTTGCTCCGCGCTGCTCTTCGTTGCTGCGACGCTGTTTAACGGTTCGCTTTACGCGGCTGACATAGAGCGCACCGGCGGGCCTTACGTGCCCACGCCGCAGGCGGTCGTCGATGCGATGCTCGACTTTGCAAAAGTCGGCCCGAAGGATTTTGTCATCGATCTGGGCTCCGGCGACGGGCGCATCGTACTCACCGCCGCGCAGCGCTACAGCGCGCGAGGGCAGGGCTTCGACATCGACCCCGAGCTCGTGGGCCAGAGCAACGCCGAGGCGCACAAGCGCGGGCTCGCGGATCGCGTGAGCTTCATGCAGCAGGACGTGCTGCAGGCGCGTATCGATCCGGCCACCGTCGTGACGCTTTATCTGTTGCCGGGGATGATGCAAAACCTCCAGGCGAAGTTCATGCGCGAGCTGAAGCCCGGAACGCGTATCGTGTCGCACGACTTTCCGTTCGGCGACTGGAAGCCCGATCGCGAGACGAGCGTGGACGTCCCCGAAAAATACGGTTCGCCCGGCCAGTGGAAGTCGACACTCTTCTACTGGGTCGTGCCGGCACGGGTGCAGGGCGTCTGGCAGGTGAGCGCGCCGGCGCTGGGCTCCGAGCCGCTCGCGCTCGCGCTCCAGCAGCAGTATCAGGTGCTCGAAGGCTCGACGAATGCCGGCGGCAAGCGGGTGCCGCTCGCCGGGGGCAAGGTCGATGCCGAGCAGGTCGCGTTCAGGCTCGCGCTGCCCGCAGGCACTTACGAGTTCAAAGGGGTCGTGGACGGGGACCGCATGCGGGGTGAAGCGACGCAGGGCGGCCGTGCCGTGCGGTGGACGGCCGTCAGATCGCAAACTGCGCCCGCAGAAGCGCGTTGAAGCGCGGCGCGAGCCCTCACGGCACACCAATTGCCAACATGGCCTCTATGAGCTGGCGCAGCTCTAAACCCTGGAGGAATGGAGCCATGAACAAACACAACGTGCTTTTGACCGCAGCATTCGCTGCAGCGATACTGGCGGCCTCATCGGCCGAGGCGCAAAACACCGGCAGCGGCGTGTCGGATTCGGCCAATCGCGGGGTCGGGACGCCGTCGAGCGTGGAGAATACGCCGACCTACAACCAGGGGATCCCGAGCGGACAGCCGGCGATACCCTCGGTGGATAACCCGATGAACCCGAACGAGTCGAAACCGTTCGTGCAGCAGCCCGAAGGCGTGCGGCCGCTGGTGCGCGGAGACAATCCGAATCTTCCGAATCCGACGACGCCCCAGTCGGCAAACGAGACGGCGGCGCAGCCGACCCTGCGTGACCAGACGAACACCACCGGCATGGAAGGGCGCCGGAGCGGAGTCGGCGCGACACGCTAAGCCAGTTGAGCGTGCGATAGCGCGCACTGACCGGAGCATCCGGGCCGCCTCGCAAGAGGCGGCCTTTTCACGGGCGAAGCAGTCAACGCAAACGACGCGAAGGTGAACGCCAGGGGCGCCCATTGGGCATTCACCGGGCGCGTTCCGCCGCTGGTTTCGCCGACCTTCCTGCGTCCTTGTTTTTCCGGGCGTCCTTTCTTTCCTCCTTTCGTTCATCATTCATCGCTGGGTTAACATACCGGCGACATAAGAACCCATTTACGGAGGCTTGCATCATGACGCGCTCAATGACGCTCATCGTTCGCCGCATCGCCGCAGCCGCGGCAGTGCTGGCGTTATCCGCGTGTGCCACCGGGTCCGCGCAGCTGCCGCTTCCCGATTACGCGCCGATCGTGCAGGCACAGGATAGAACCGACGCCGACCGCACGCTCGATCAGCGCCGGCAGCCTGAGAAGCTGCTTCAGTTCTACGGGGTGCGCCCCGGCATGAACGTGCTCGACATGGGGGCGAGCGCGGGCTACAACGCCGAGCTGCTCGCCCGCGTGGTGGGCGACGACGGCATCGTCTACGCGCAGAACACGCCGCAGATGCTCGAGAACGTCGTGAAGGGGCGGCTTGCCGAGCGCATGAAGCGCGGAACGATGGGCAACGTCGTCCCGCTCGCGCGCCCGTTCGACGACCCGGTGCCGTCGGACCTGCGCAATCTCGATCTGGTCACGTTCAACTTCGTGTATCACGACACCACCTTCCTCGGCGTCGACCGGGCGAAGATGAATCGCGCGGTGTTCCAGGCGCTGAAGCCCGGCGGCGTGTATATCGTCGCGGATCATTCGGCGAAAGCGGGCGCAGCCGTAGAGGTCGGCAAGTCCCTGCACCGGATCGACGAAGCGCTCGTGCGCCGCGAGGTCGAAGCCGCCGGATTCCGCCTCGCGGGCTCGGCGGATTTTCTGCGCAATCCCGACGACCCGCGGGACGCGAACGTCTTCAAGAACACGGTGCGCAACGACGAATTCGTGTTGAAATTCGTCAAGCCTTGAGACGTAACGCGAGCGGGAGGGGATGGACGTGAACCGGTTGAAGACCAGCGCGGGCTTACTCGCCTGCGCACTGGTGCGAGCCAGGCGGTTGTTGCAGGTCACGGCGTGCACGCTGGCGCTCGGCGTCGCAGCACAGGGCGCCGCGCAGGAGAAGGAGCCCGAGCGCACCGGCGGGCCTTATGTGCCGACGCCGCAGATCGTCGTCGAATCGATGCTGCGCATGGCGAACGTCGGGCCCAAGGATTTCGTCGTGGACCTCGGTTCGGGCGACGGGGTGATCGTCCTGACCGCCGCGTCGCAGCTCAAAGCTGCGGGTTATGGTGTCGACATCGATCCCGCGCTCGTGAAATACAGCAATGGGGAAGCGGCCCGCCTCGGCATCGCGGACCGTGCTTCGTTTCACGTGCAGGACGTCTTCAAAGCGGATCTTTCGCGCGCGAGCGTGATCACGCTGTATCTCCTGCCGTCGATGATGATCAACCTGCGTCCGAAGATTTTCCTCGAGGCGAAACCGGGAACGCGCGTCGTTTCGCACGATTACACCTTCGACGACTGGCATCCTGACGACCAGATCGTTCTCGACGTGCCCGAGAAAGAAAAAATCAACGGCGTGCCGCGCGCGACCATCAACCTGTGGATCGTGCCGGCCAAAGTGCAGGGCAAGTGGCAGGTGCAGATCGAAGGCTTCGAGCGGTACGAGGTCGCGCTGAGGCAGAAATACCAGATGGTCAGCGGCAGCGCCGAAGCCGCCGGCAAAGGCGCGAAGCTCACTTACGCGACGCTCCGCGGCGAAGACATCCGCTTCACGGTCATGGACGGCGCGGTGCGGCGCAACTTCAAAGGCACCGCGAGCGGCGAGGCGATGCAGGGGATGGTGGACCTCGGCGGTGGAAAGACCGCCAGGTGGACCGCGAAGCGGGTGTGAGAGGCGTGAACGGTGACCGCTGACCGTTCGCGTCAGTTCATCAACATCCCCGCCGGTATCCCCTGTACCACGCTCCTGCGGTAACCGACCTGCATTTGCGCGTAGTCGTGCGCCGCCGCGTTCCCCGCATCGGTGACGATGCGCCCGCCTGCGAAGAGCTGCGGGGTCAGCGCGACGGGCGCGGACAGCATGTTCCACAGGGCTTCCTGGAGTTTCGCGGGCGCGTCGTCGAACGTGACTTTCGCCGGCGGCGGCAGCGGCCGCATGGAGGCGACCACGAAGCTGTTGACGTGCGAGCCGCCCGCCGCGTCGGGCCGATAGACGGCCAGATGCGGCAGCTCGCTGCGCAAAGTCACCAGAAAGTGCGCGTAGCTCGCCGGTCGATCGAGATCGGCAAAGGTGTTGAACACCGCGACGCCGCCCTCCGCAAGGCACGAGCCCAGGTCGCGGAAGAATTCGCGCGTGACCAGATAATCCGGCGTGCCGTCGCCGTGGAAGAGGTCGACGACGACGACGTCGTACGCACTGTTGCAGCCGCGTAGAAAAGTGCGCGCATCCGCTTCGTGAGTGACAGCCTTGCGCCGGCTGAACCCGAAGAACTTCTCCGCGACCCGTCTTGCCACCGGATCGATATCGACGACTTCGACCGCGGTGCCGGTCTCCGCGAGACGCATCGGCACCATGCCCGCGCCGAGGCCGAGCACCAGCGCCCCGTGGACGTCGGGCCGGTAGACGCGGGCGAGCGCTTCGAGGGCGTAGGTGTAGAACGAAGCCGAGCGGTCGTTCGAATCGACGGTGTTCTGGGTGAGACCGTCCTGGAAGTACATGCGAAGATAACGCCCGCTTCCGAGATCGGCGCTGCGCATCACTTTCACCGTTCCGAAAAGCGAGCTTGTCATCGCTTCGACGCGCCACGTCGTGCCGCCGTACACAAAAGGACCCTGCCGCCCGGTGTAACTGTCGGCGTTCCAGAGGAGGGTGCCTGCGAGCACGAGCGCAAGTGCCGCGAGCGCACCGGCCACGGCCTTGCTGCCGTGCGCAGGCGCAAGCGTCACTGCGGCCACGGTGAGCAGCGCGAGAACCAGCGAGACCACCAGCACTGCGGCGAAATTGCTGATGTAGGGGATGAGGCCGAACGCGGTGACGAATACGCCCGCCACCGAACCGAGCGTGCTGACGAAGAACACTTTGCCGGCGCCGGCATCGCCCGCTCCGCTCGTGCCGGCGCCGCGCAGGCGTATGGCGACGAGCAGCGGATTCATCGCCGAGGTCGCGACGAGCGGGAGGAACAGCAGAACGAGGCAGGCCGCGAACGCGCCGGGTATGAGGCTCCAGTTGGCGAGCGCGGCGAAGGTATGGGGATAGACGAGGCACGCCCCTGCGATGGCGATCGCAGCGAGCGCAGGCATCTGCGCGTAGAGCTGAACGAGCCGCGCGGCGCCGGCCTTGCCCGCAGGCTGCCGCGCGGCGAGACGGCCGCCGGCCCAGTAACCGAGCGCGAGCGAGATCAGCGTGATCGACAGGATGCCGGTCCAGATATAGAGGCTTACGCCGAAGTAGGGCGTCATGATCCTCGACGCGAGCAGCTCGAGCGCGAGGATCGCGCCCCCTGAGACGAAGATGATCGCGTAGAGGAGCATGCTGGGCGGGAGCGGCTATAATGAGCGGCTGCAAATCATAAGCGATCCCGGCTCCTCATATGCAA
>JAQGMV010000337.1 GCA_028292225.1 Betaproteobacteria bacterium | reverse complement strand
CGCCCGGGCTAGGGACGTGACAATCGATTGGCCGCATGAAGCGGCGTGCCGTACCGCGTAGCGGGCGGAAGGTGCCGACGGGCTGCCTATAGCGGGCCGGCCTTGTCGCGGAGGAACGTGTCGCACCACCGAAGCTGCCCTCCTGCCGCGACTGCGTAAAGCGCCCGCTGCTGTCAGCCACGAACAGCACGTTGCAATCGTACGACATGCCACCCGTCCGATAAAACGTCTTTCAGCGCGACGGGCGATCAGGCGTAACTTCTCACCGCGTGCTGACGCTAGACGGGCTGGCGCCCGGCCCCGTTTTCCTGCCGCAGTCCCTCCTCGAGGCTCAAGCAGATCAATCGATCGACGCGCACTGTGCCGCAGCCCTCCAGACGCTCCCACGTTCCCACAACGTGAACGCGCTGACCGATTTGCGGCATACGCTTCACGAAGCCGCCGTAGTAGCACGAGACGATGAGAGCCCCGACCGTGAGACCGAATTTCAGTATGCGACAGACGCTATCAGTGTAAGTATCCACGTCGGCGATGGTGCCGATCGCGTCAAATCTGTCCGGGTGTTGATCCATGGTTTTTCCAACGTGGCTAAGCCCACGCTGAAAAACCGTGCAAGAAGGGCTCCGCACCATGACAGCGCCGGCTACTCCTTAACCGGTTCCTTGAACAGTGCGGTGACTGATCGGCGTGCTTCGATATCACGGGCTTGCGCGCTTTTCCGGCAGGATGAGCGGCGCGTCTTCAAACAGCCTCGCCACGCTCGAATACCTCGATATCGCGTAAGGCTTTGATCATCCCGACGACAAGCGCGAGCGCAGCCTGCCCACCGGCGTCCCGGGGTTGAGCTGGCGAATAGCATCGTTTCTCCATTACTTGTCGCCAAACTGTGCCTCACTGCCTTTCTTCGTTCTTATCCGCCCCGAGCTGCTCTCAAACCAGTCCTGCACCCAGCGCCGGTTGCAACTCGCGCAGCTTCAGTTCCAATTGCACTACGCTCTTTCGCTGTTCGCGAATGTCCGACACCAGCGACACGTGCCTTATGCCTATGTACACCAGGCAGCCTGTGTAGATCAGAAGGAATGTAGCGAAAAAGTCGACATCCCCAAGAAGGGTGAACGCGAGAGCGGTCGTGCCCGATAGAGCCACGCATGGAACCGACGCGAACCGGATTACTGCGGCCGTCGTGTCCTCACATATCAGCCGCTTCCGAAGTGCCAATTCGAGTTTGTCGAGTCGTGCGCACGCTGTCCTGAGTTCTGCCTCCACTGGACGCGTGAGGACAGCGAGCTGCTGCTCTACCACGAGCAATTCGCGTTCACGGTGGCACTCGGAGCATCCGGCGGGGTAATGCTCGCCCGTGGAGAGTGTCTCGCCGGCATCGCGATAGACGCCGTGCTTCGGGCAGTGTTGCAGGGTGCCTTCTTCGGGCATCTGTGAATTTTTCCAAACGTTTTCGGCGGGCAGAGTTTATACCCGCGGAATCGCCGCCGCGTCTCAAGGAGTCGATTGCGGGCGGAGTCTCACTGATCCGCTGAGTCGTGTGCAAGCGCTGATCGAGGTCGAGATTGAACAGATGGTGGTCAAGGATGCGGTTCAAGTGTGCGATGCCGTCAAATCAGCGGCGGGCATATTCCGTTGATTGTGGAGCGGCCGGGCGCCTCCGTAGGTGACTCACGGCACGCGCGTTGCAACACGCTCGCCTCATGTCACGTGTGCCTTGGCGAGGTCGTCAAATAGAATGGAGTTGCACCTGAGGTCGAGCAGCCTTCGCGCGGGCGGTATCAGACTCAGCATCATCGCCGCCGCCCTTTTCACCGTTGGCGGTTGTGCTCATGTTTCCGCGCAGCCCCACGCGTCGGGTGACAGCTACGAGCGTTCCACGCTTCGCCTTTCGAGGCCGCCCGAGCAAGCCGCCGCGTGTCTCGTCGAACATGCGCAGAGCGCCGGTCAGGCCGCCGAAATTGTTCCTCTTTACGGGCTCGAATCAGTCGCAGTGACGGTGAAGGCGAGTGCGACGGGCGACGTCCTTGCCGTATTGAGCCTCGTGCGCGCAGACGCCGGCGCGAGGGCAGCGGTCACGACGTTGAAAGGTGCGCTTACGAACCGCGTCGATTTCCTGAGCCGGCTGGTTCAGGGCTGCTAGTGCTAGTGCAGCCCCGCGCGGACGGATTCAGCTCGATCGGGGTCGAGCGAGCGTTGTCGTGCTGCGCGAGCCGTGCAACTGCTGCTTGAACTCGTCGAGCGTGACGGTCGCGATGCCGTCGCGGCGGTAGTGCGAGCGGTGGTGGTAAATACTTTTGTAAAAATCGCAGCTCTTGCAGATCGCGCCGAACTCGCCCCGCTGCTGGCCTTCGATGATTGCCATGTAGCGCGGATTCGCCGGCGACACGATGTCCGCGAGCGGAGACTCGTTGACATTGCCGATCTGGAGGGTTGCGTCGACGTCGCGGCACGCGCAGGCGTTCACGACGCCGCCTGCAAGCACCTGGACCGAATCGAACAGCTTCTCGCACGCGCCGAACTTGTACGCCGACTCGGTCGAGTTGATGTGCATGTCGAGGCCTTCGACGTCTTTCTGCGAGATGTAGCCGCCCCAGTTGTTGTATACGCCGGGTGAAAGCCAGATCTCGTGGCCTGCGGACCGAAAGCGCTCGACGATCCGGAGCAGGTCGCTCGAGGCGGTCTTAGGCCGCTTGCGGGTCGATCGAAGGCCGATCGCCACCTCGAACGACGACGAAGGGGCGATTTCCAGCAGCGCTTCGAGATTGCCGAGCAGCCGGTTGTAGAGCATCGGCGTGCCGATGGTGATCGCGACGAAGCTGTCGAGGTCGTGACCGTAAACGCTGACGGTGAGATGCCTCAACTTGCGCAGCGCCGCGAGGCGCCGGGTAGTGTCGGGCTTGGGTATCGTCAGGTTGCTGAAGAACTCGTAGGACTCGACTTGCGCATGCTGCTCGAGGAATTCGAGTTTGCGCAGTATCGTCTTGTCCATGAAGACGTCGCCGGTGCATGGCGTCAGCTCGAAGCGCCGGTAGCCGAGGGCCACCGCCTGCTCGACCGTGTGGACGAAAGCATCGAAGCTCATGCTGACTTTCGCCGTCGATTTCTTGGTGTATGCGCAGAAGCGGCACTTGAGATTGCACGCGCTGCTCGTCTCGATGTGAAACAGCGGACGGTCGCGCGGGATGAACTGCCTGCCGAGCGCGCGGTTCACGCCGATCTCGGCCCGCACGAGCAGGTTCTTCAGATGATTTGCGATCGCAGCCGTATTCACGGGGCGGGACTCAATAGCGGCAGTGTTCGGTGGGGACGGCCGTCGCGACGATGTCGTCGGAGCGGGATTGGCGAGCATGGCAGGCGCGGACTCGCAGTCCGGCAGCGCCCGCGCGCGCTCCGGCTATTTTACCGCGCCCGGTGCAGGCTTCGGGATCTCAGCCGGTTTCGAGGCAGGCGTCTGCGCCTGCGTCTTCATGCCGGGAGGTGGCGTGCGGGGATAGCCTGCGGCATCGAGCGCCGCGTCCCAGTCGGTGTCGAGATAGCCTTTCAGAGTCCTCGAACCGACCACGAGCACGGGGACGTCCAGCGCGCCGGTGAGCTTCTTCAGCTCGGCAGTCTCCTTCTGCGCATTGCGCTCGGTGTAGGGCACCCCGCGGCGGGCGAGGTGATTGCGGCCGGTGGTGCAGGGCTCACCGCAGTCGAACGCCCATAGCGTCACCGGGAAGTTCTTCACCGCCTGCTGCATGCTGTAAGGCATGGTCGAGGTCTGGATCGTGTTCGACCCCATGTTGCGCTGCTCGACCTGTTTCGCCTCTGGCGGCGGCGGGGTGTCGCGCCATTCCACCCGGCCTTTGTCGTCGACCCAGCGGTAGAGTTGCGCAGCGCCGAGCGGCGCGGCGGCGAGGGTCAGGACAAGCGCGGTCAGCGGCAGGGTTCTCATTCGGGCTCCGGACGGATGATGGCGGCCGTCACTCTAGCATTCGGGTGGCGCCAAGATGGCTGCCAATCCGTAAATGGCAAATCGTGAATCGTGCAATCAACGCGCGGCCGCACACCTTCGCGTACACGCCGAGTTGACGAACCCGGATCCCTCGGATCAGGCCGATTCACCATTTACCGCTTACCGGCGTCACGCCTCGACCATCCCGCTGTGCCGGAGCAGCGCATCGATCTTCGGCTCGCGCCCGCGGAAGGCGACGAAGGATTCGAGCGCCGGGCGGCTGCCTCCCACCCCGAGGATCTCGTTCCAGAAGCGCTTGCCCGTCTCGGGATCGAGCACGCCGCGCTCTTCGAACAGGCTGTAAGCGTCCGCCGAGAGGACTTCCGCCCACTTGTAGCTGTAATAGCCCGCAGCGTAGCCGCCCGCGAAGATGTGCGAGAAGTTGTTGGGAAAGCGGTTGTAAGGCGGCGGAAAGAGCACCGCAACCCGTGAGCGCACTTGCTCGAGCAGTTCGAGCGGGGTCGTCGCGGCTTCGGGATCGAAGTCGTAGTGCAGGTGCACGTCGAACAGCGCGAACTCGATCTGGCGCATGGTGTGCAGCCCGCTCTGGAAGTTCTTCGCGGAGAGCATCTTGTCGAAGAGCTCGCGGGGAAGGCGCGCGCCGGTGTCGACGTGACGTGTCATCGGCTCGACCACGCCCCATTCCCACGTGAAGTTCTCCATGAACTGGCTCGGGAGCTCGACCGCGTCCCACTCGACGCCGTTGATGCCCGACACGCCGAGGTAATCGACGCGCGTGAGCAGGTGATGCAGGCCGTGGCCGAACTCGTGGAAGAGGGTGATCACTTCGTCATGCGTGAACACCGCGGGCTTGCCGCCGACGGGCGGCGAGAAGTTGCAGTTCAGATACGCCACCGGCACCTGGACGCCATCCGCTTTGCGCCTGCGGGTGATCGCTTCGTCCATCCACGCCCCGCCGCGCTTGGTCGGACGCGCGTACAGATCGACGTAGAACTCGCCCACGAGTGTTCCGGCCCGGTCGCGCAGCGCATAGAAGCGCACGTCCGGATGCCACACCGGCGCCTCCGCCGGGGCGATCGAAAGACCGTAGAGAGTCTCGATCACCCTGAACATGCCGGGCATGACGCTGGTCTCGGGAAAATACTGCTTCACTTCCTGGTCCGAGAAGGCGTACCGGGCTACGCGAAGCTTCTCGGAGGCATACGCGAGATCCCACGCTTCGAGCTTGGGCAGGCCGAGCTCGGACCGCGCGAATTCGGAGACTTCGTCCAGATCGCGCTGGGCGTACGGTTTCGCGCGCAACGCGAGCTCGTTCAGGAACTCGAGCACCTGCCGGGGGGAATCGGCCATTTTCGCAGTGAGCGAATAGTCCGCGTAGCTCTTGAAGCCGAGGAGCTGAGCCAACTCGCGGCGCAGCTTCAGGATGTGGGCGATCAGCGGCGTGTTGTTCCACTCGGGTTTGCCGAACTCGGACGAGCGCGTGACGTAGCCGCGGTAGATGAGCTCGCGTAAGGCGCGGTTGTCGGCGTACTGGAGCACCGGCAGATACGAGGGGGCGTGGAGCGTGAATTTCCAGCCTTCACGCCCGTCTTCCTGTGCGGTTTCGCGAGCGGCCTGGAGCACGTCTTCGGGTATGCCGGCGACTTCTGCGGGGTCGGTGACGCAATGGGAGAACGCATTGGTGGCGTCGAGCAGGTTATCGCTGAAGCGCGAGGAGAGCTGGGAGAGCCTTTCGCGGATGCCCATGAAGCGGCCTTTGTCCGCTTCCGAGAGCTCGGCGCCCCCGAGGCGGAAGTCGCGCAGCTCGTTGTCGATGATGCGTTTCTGCGCCGGCGTGAGAGTCTCGAATTCTGCGGAGTTGCGTAGCGCCTTGTACTTGTCGAATAAACCCTGGTGCTGGGAAACCTCAGTGTAGTACTGCGTGATCTTCGGCAGGTTCGCGTTGTACACCTCGCGAAGCTCGGGGCTGTTCATGACTGCGTTCAGGTGCCCGACCTGGCCCCACGCGCGGCCCAGGCGCTCGTTGGCGTCTTCGAGCGGTTCGACGAAATCGTCCCACGTCGCCGGCACTTCCGGCGCGACCATGCGCTCGGTCATCGCGCGGTTCTCGGCGATCAGGGCATCGACGGCGGGCGTGACGTACTCGCACTTGAAATCGTTGAAGCGGGGGAGACCTGAAAAATCGAGTAAAGGGTTCATGTCTGATCTACGGTAGGCGGGACGCGGTAAACGGGAAGATAAACGGTGAGCGGTGAACCGTACCCGCAGATCGATTCTGCGGGTACGATGAGCAGCGCAGGTTGAGCAAATATGGGGCCGCCGGCG
>JAQGMV010000325.1 GCA_028292225.1 Betaproteobacteria bacterium | reverse complement strand
TTTCAACCGGTTGATCTACCCGGTCGCGCGCCAGGACTGGCTCGGCGTTCACGTGACGATCGACCTCGGCGGCCAGGTGAAATTCGGCCCGGACTTCGCGTGGATCGACCGGATCGATTACCGCTTCGACGAATCGAGCGCGCACGAGCAGGCTTTCTATCACGCGATCCGGCGCTACTATCCCGGGTTGAAAGACGGCGCGCTGCAGCCCGGCTACACCGGCATACGGCCCAAGATCCATGGGCCGGGCGAGCCCGCGCCGGACTTCCTCATCCACGGCCCGCGCGACCACGGCGTGCCGGGGATGGTGAACCTCTACGGGATCGAATCGCCGGGGCTCACGTCCTCGCTTGCCATCGGCGAGTACGTTGCGGAGCTGCTGAAGGGCTAAAAGCTTTTCAACGCGAAGCAGCATCCACAAATTCGCCGAGCGCCCTGATCCACTCCGGCCGGACGAACACGAAGCCGTCGTTGTGTCCGCCGCGAATTTCAAGGAGCGCTTTGGGCTCACGCGCGGCTTCATACAGACGCTGGCCGTGCGAGAACGGAATGATGTCGTCGTTCGCGCTGTGGATGACGAGCACGGGCGAGCGCACGTCATGCAGGCGTTCGAGCGTGGGGTAGCGGTAGCGGCTGATCAGCCTCACCGGAAGGAAACCGTACACCTGGGCCCCGAGGTCGACCGCTGACGTAAACGTCGATGCGAGCACGAGCGCTCGCGGCTCGTGGCGCGCCGCGAGCCACGAAGCCACGCCCCCGCCGAGAGACTCGCCGAAGACCACGATGCGATCCTCGGGAATCCCGCGCGTCCGGGTGAGCCACCGCCAGGCGGCGTCGGCATCCTTGTATGTGCCCTCCTCGCTCGGCTTTCCGCTGCTTTTGCCGTAGCCGCGGTAATCGACCAACAGCGTGCTGTAGCCGAGTCCCCTGAACATCAGCGCATACTCGATGCGGTGGGAGACGTTTCCCGCGTTGCCGTGAAACAGGAGCACCGCGCCGCGGGGGCTCAAAGCCGGCACCCACCACACGTTCAGCCTCTCGCCGTCCTCGGTCGTGATCGTGAAATCATCGTAAGGCACGCCCCGCGCACCCGGCGTCGAGGCGATCTCGCGCCCCATCTGCGGGTAGTAGATGAGCCGGTCCTGGATGTACCAGACGAAGGCGACGAGCGCGGCGTACGCGAGAGCGACGCCGACTAGTGCTTTCAGCGCGACGAGCATGGGTGGCTGGTAAACGGGGAGCCGCCTGCGCGAACACCGCTTGCCTCGCACTTCTGAAATTCACCCCGGCTGATCACGGCTTACCGTTTACGGTTCGCCGTTTACGCGCGTCAATACACCTCCAGCGGCGGCTCGTCGAGCGCCGCGGCCTGCTCGCGCAGCGCGAGTATCTGGTCCTGCCAGTAGCGCTGGGTGTTGAAAAACGGGAAGCTGCCCGGGAATGCCGGGTCGTCCCAGCGCTGCGCCAGCCACCCCGAATAATGAATGAGGCGCAGCGTTCGCAGCGCCTCGACGAGCCAGAGCTCGGCCGGATTGAAATCGTGGAACTCGCGATAACCTTCCATCACCGAATTGAGCTGCAGCTGCATCTCCTGCCGCTCCCCGGAAAGCCACATCCAGACATCCTGCACCGCCGGCCCCATGCGCGCGTCGTCCAGGTCGACGAAGTGCGGTCCTTCGTCGGTCCAAAGGATGTTGCCGCTGTGGCAGTCGCCGTGTAAGCGGATGCGGCGCACCGGTCCGGCGCGCTCGTACGCGCGCTCCACTCTTCCCAGCACATCGTCGACGACGCTCTTATAAGCCGCACGCAGCTCCGGCGGCACGAAATCGTGCTCGAGCACGTAGCGCGAGGGGTCGCGTCCGAAAGTCTTCACGTCGATCGGCGGCCGGTGCGCGAACGGCCGCAGCGCAGCGACCGCATGAATTCGCGCGATGAACCGGCCGAGCCAGCGCAGCGTGTCGGAATTGTCGAGCTCGGGAGTCCTTCCGGGGCGCCGCGGATACAGCGCGAAGCGGAATGTGGCGTGCTCGAGCAGGCTCGAACCGCCGCGCACCAGCGGCGCGACGACAGGCAGCTCGGCCTCGGCGAGCTCGAGCGCGAGCTCGTGCTCCTCTGCGATCGCCGCATTCGACCAGCGGCCGGGGCGGTAGAACTTCGCCACCAGCGCAGTTCCGTCATCGAGCCACGCCTGGTACACGCGGTTTTCGTAGCTGTTGAGCGCGATCAGCCTTCCGTCGCAGCGGTAGCCGCCGGATTCTATGGCATCGAGGATGAGTTCAGGTGTGAGTGCATCGTAGGCGGGCATCCTTCGAACTTAGCACATCGCGCGCCCGCACAATCGCTGCTGAACACGTCGCGCGCAACGGTGCGGCGCCGTGTTCGGTCCGGTTATGCGGCCGGCGCGCCTTCGAGTGACACGAGCCCCGATCGTCCGGGTATTGCCGCCTGCGCGACCCGCCGCAGCGGCAGCGCATGCGCGCCCGATGCGGCGTTCAGCAACTGCCGCAGGCTCACGAAGCGGTAGCCCTGAGCCGTCCAGCCGTCGAGCAGCATCGAAAAAAAAGGCAGCAGGCGTCCGCCTTCCAGCTCCGCGTGAAGCGTATAAACATGGCCCGTTTCAGGCGGCGCGGCGGTGAGCTCGAGAAGGCGGCATACCGCATCGCGCGGGCTCGCGCCGTCGACGCCGATGAGCTCGTCCATGGTCGGCAGCGTTGTCGGCACCTGCGCACATGCGGCGGCGCCTGGCACGTCCGGGATGAAAGGCGCGCGGCCGCGGGTATCGGACGCGTAATCGAAGCCCATGCGCGCTTCTGCCGCGAATGCGGCGTCGTTCATCTGCCACCCCGCGGCACCGTGGACTCGCGGCGGCTCGCCGAAGACTTCGCCGAACGCGGCAATTCCCCGCCGCATCTCGAGCTCCGTCCACTCCGCGTCTCGCGACGCGACGAAATCCTGCCACTTTACGTGGTCGTAAGTGTGCAGCCCCACTTCGAAACCGGCGTCGCGCACCGCGCGCATCTGTGCGGCGCACTTGCGGCCGATGTGCGGCCCCGGCAGTACGGTGCCGTAAAGAAGGGTGCGCAGCCCGTAGTGCTCGAGGACCGATGTCCGCGATACCTTGCGGACGAAACCCGGCCGCAATACGCGGCGCAGCGCGCGCCCGGTATGGTCAGGGCCGACGCTGAAGAGAAACGTCGCCCCTCCGCCGCGGGCGGAGAGCAGGCCCGCGAGACGCGGAGCGCCTTCGCGGGTCCCTCTGAACGTGTCTACGTCGACCTTGAGCGCGAGCAGCGGCCCGGCCGTGGTCATGCGGCTCGAACCGGCTCATGCAGCGGCGCGCCCAAAGCAGTCGCATCGTCGGTGAACCTGCCGGCGGCAGGGAGTTGTGCGCGGTAATGCTCGAACAGCCGCGTAAGACTCTCCTCCATGCCGATGCGCGGCTGCCATTGCAGGTCCGCGCACGTCGACTCGATCGAAGGACGCCGGTTGAGCATGTCCTGATAACCCTTGCCGTAGTAAGCGTTGGCGGTCACGTCGACGGTGCGCACACTGCTCGCACGCTCGCGCCAATCCGGGAAACGCGTGGCGATCGCGAGCATCATGTCGGCAAGCTCCCGGATCGAATAATTGTTCTCGGGGTTGCCGATGTTGTAGATCTGTCCCCGGGCAACGCCTCCCGGGTTGTCCAGGATACGCAGCAGCGCATTCAGGGCGTCTTCGATGTCCGTAAAACTGCGCCGCTGCGCTCCGCCGTCGACCAGCCGGATATGATCGCCGCGCGCGATATCGCCGAGAAACTGCGTCACGACGCGTGAGCTGCCTTCCTTCGCCGCGTGCAGGTCGTCGAGGCCCGGTCCCACCCAGTTGAAAGGCCGGAACAGGGTGAAATCGAGCTTGCCGTCGTTCCCATAAGCCCAGATGACGCGATCGATGAGTTGCTTGCAGCACGCATAGATCCAGCGCTGCTTGGCTATCGGCCCGAGCACCAGATTCGAGCGGTCCGCGTCGAACTGCTCGTCCTCGCACATTCCATACACCTCGGAAGTCGAAGGGACCAACAGAAGCTTGCCGCGCTTCACGCACGCCCTCACGATCGGCAGGTTCGCCTCGAAGTCGAGCTCGAAAACCTCGAGCGGACGCGTCACGTAGTCGGCCGGAGTCGCGATCGCGACCAGCGGAACGACCACGTCGCACTTCTTGATGTGGTACTCGATCCACTCGTGGTTGATCGTCAAGTCGCCCTCGAAGAACACGAACCGCTCGTGTCCGATGAATTCGGCGACCCGGTCGGTGTTCATGTCCATGCCGTACACGGACCAGTCGGTGTCGCGCAGTATCCGCCGCGTCAGGTGATGACCGATGAAACCGTTTACGCCGAGGATAAGGATTTTTTTCATTCAGTGACCTCATTTGCGGGCTGCAGTGGAAGCACCCGCTGGAATCCGAGTACGCGATCGAGAGCGGCCGCCGCGACGGGCTCGCCGTCGACGTCCGCGTCGATCACGCGCAGCACGCCGCCGGCGGCACAATCGAGGAAACACGCGCCGTCATCGATATATAGCGACGGCGCGGCATGCAGGTGCGCGCGCCCGTGCTCGATCCTGGTTTTGAGTAATCGCAGCCTGCGGCCGCGGACGATGGAAAATGCGCCCGGATACGGCGGAGCGACACCGCGGACGAGATCGTGAATCGCCTTCGCGTCCCACGTCCAGTCGATCCTGCCGTCTTCGGGCCGGCGGCGCCCGAAATAGCTCGCGCGCTCCCCGTCCTGGGGCACGCGCCGGGCGCGACCGGCGATCAGCGCCGGAAGGCTGCGCCACAGCACGATCTCCGCGACGACTGCGACTTTCCTGAACACGTCGAAAGCGGTGTCGTCGGGAAGTATCGGCACCGCCTCCTGGTCGACGATGTCGCCGGCATCCGGCTTTCCGGTCATGTAATGGAGCGTCGCACCGGTGCGCGTCTCGCCGCGTATCACTGTCCAGTTCACCGGCGCGCGCCCGCGATAGGCAGGCAGCAGCGATCCGTGCATGTTCAGTGCACCTCTGCGCGCCGCCGCGAGGATGTCTGCGCCGATCATCTGACGGCAATAGAACGAGAAGATGAAATCCGGCGCGAGCGCGGCAATGCCGTTGGCGAACGCGGGCTCGTTGACGTCCTCCGGAAACGCGACCTCGAGCCCGTGAGAGCGCGCCATATCGCTCACGCTCGCGAAAGCCAGCGCTTCGTGCGGGTCGTCGTGGTGCGTCACTACGAGCAGCACGTCGATCCCCGCTGCGAGCAGCACCTCGAGGCAGCGCACCCCCACGTCGTGGTTGGCAAAAACGACCGCGCGTGCGCTCATCGCCTCGCCTCCAGAGGCGGCGTGGACGCAGCCGCGGACTGCGGCGGGTCGAGGACCTCGTCCACGAGATATCGCGGGCGCGCGCGAACCTGCTCGTAGATGCGTCCGACGTATTCGCCGAGCAGCCCGATGCCGAAGAGCACGATGCCGATGAGCAGGAAGGAGATGGCGAAAAGCGTGAACACGCCTTCGGCCTCTGGCCCGATCCACAGGCGCCGCAGCAGCAGGTAGACGACGAAGACGCCCGACAGCGCCGAGAGCGCCATGCCGAAGAGTGAGAACACTCGCAAGGGCGCGACCGAGAAGCCGGTCATCAGGTCGAAGTTCAGACGGATGAGGCTGAGCAACGCATATTTCGAGACCCCCGCGGCGCGCGCCGCATGGTCGACCTCGACTTCCGACGGATTGCGCGCGTACGCGTAAGCGAGCGCCGGTATGAACGTGTGCGCCTCGCCCGAGCGCAGGATCACGTCGACCACGCGTCGGTCGTATGCCCGAAGCATGCACCCCTGGTCGGTGAGGCGGATTCGGGTGGTCTTTGCGCGGACCCAGTTCAGGGCGCGCGAGGCCCGCGTGCGCCACCAGCTGTCGTGGCGGTCGCGGCGGATGCCGCCGACGTAGTCGTGACCGTCGTCCATCGCCCGCAGCAGCTTGCCGATCTCTTCGGGAGGATTCTGCAGGTCGGCGTCGAGGGTCACCACGCGCTCGCCCCGCGCGTGAGCGAACCCGGCAAGGATGGCCATGTGCTGGCCTGCGTTGAACGCGAGAAACACCGCGCGCGTGTGCTTGCGCCGGCGGCTGAATTGCTCCCGGATGAGCGCGGGCGAGCGGTCGACGCTGCCATCGTCGACGAGCACGACTTCGTACGCGATCCCGAGCGCGTCCATCGCGCTGTACAGCCGATCGAACAACTGCGCGAGCACGGCCTCCTCGTTGAACACCGGAACGACGACCGAGACAAGTCCGGGAGTCATCCCGCGCCTCCGCTCATCGCGCCGCAGAGCACATCGCGCACTGCGCTGCACACGCGCTCGACATCACTGTCGGCCATCCCGGCAAAGAGCGGCAGCGTCACGGTCTCGCGACCGATACGCTCCGCGTCGGGATGGCTGTGCTGCGCATGGCCGAGCCGCCGGTAGAGCGCGAGCTGATGGAGCGCCGGGTAATGAATACCGACGCCGATGCCGCGCTCGTGCATGCGGCGGATGAATTCGTTGCGGTCGATGGTCATCCGGTCCAGCGGCAGCAGCGGGTTGAACATGTGCCAGTTGTGCCCCGCGTCGTTGCGGTCGGGCAGCGCCAGCGCCGCATCGGCGCCGAGGCGTGCAAAGTAAAGCGCAGCAAGATCCCGGCGTCGGGCGTTGAACGCCTCGAGCCTTCGAAGCTGCCCGAGACCGACCGCAGCGGCGACGTCGGTCAGATTGCTCTTGCCTCCGGCGAGCTCGACGTCGATGTCACCCGAGGCAGTGCGCTGTATTCCATGAAAGCGATGAAGCTCGGCCAGCTTCGCTTCTGCCGGGCTGTCGAGCACGAGCGCACCGCCTTCGATCGTCGTCATGTTCTTGTTGGGGTGAAAACTGAACACTACGAGATCGCCGCACGCGCCGATCCGCCGGCCGCGCCAGGTCGTGCCCATCGCCTGCGCCGCGTCTTCGATGACGCGAAGCCCGCGGCGTCCGGCGATCTCGTACAGCCGGTCCATGTCGACGGCCCGCCCGGCGAAGTGCACCGGCAGAATCGCGCGTGTGCGCGAGGTGATCGCCGCTTCGACCCGGTCGAGGTCGATGTTGCGCGAAGCGAGCTCGACGTCGACGAACACCGGCTTGGCGCCGACGCGCAGGATCACGTTCGCAGTCGCGGCAAAGCTCATCGCGGGGGTGATGACTTCGTCGCCGGGTCCGACTCCGGCCACGAGCAGCGCGGCTTCCAGAGCCGCCGTTGCGCTGGTGAACGTCATTGCGGTCCGTCCGCCGAAATAATCCGACAGCGCCGCCTCGAACTGCCGCGTCAGCGGTCCGGTGGTGATCCAGCCTGATCTCAATACATCCGCGACCGCGGCGATGGTGTCCTCGTCGAGGCTCGGCCGCGCGAACGGCAGATAAGGCTCTGCGCCCGCGGCGCCCGGCGGCGCGAGAGGCTTTTGCAAACGATCAGGCGCCACGGCCGCTCCACGCGAGCATGCACACGCCCACGCTGATGACAGCGATCGCAGCAAGCTTCATCGGGTTCAGCGTTTCCCCGAAGAGCATCCACGCGGCGATCGCGTTCACGATGTAGCCGATCGACAGCATGGGGTAGGCGACACTCACTTCGACCCGGCTCAGCGCGACGATCCACACGACGACGCTCACCGCGTAGCAGGACAGGCCCGTCAGGATGGGTGCGGACAGCGCGAGGGAAGGCAGCACCGAAAGGCTCTGGTAACTCAGTTCGAGCGCCCCGACGCGATTGGTCCCGGCCTTGAGCATGAGCTGCGCCACCGCGTTGAGCATCACGCCGGTGAGGATGAGCGCGAAGGAAGCGCCGCTCAATGCCGCCTCACTACGGTGCGCTCGGCGTCTGCGGCAATCACCGTCATCGGCGTGCCCGCAGCGAGCAGCGTGTCATAGGTCTTCCTCGTCATGATCGCAACCGCATCGGTCTCGCGGGACCATGCGTCGCGGAAGGCGTCGAGTGTCGGCAGCGTCTTGTGGGGCTCGCGCTGCAGGCCGAAGTCGAGCTCGCCCCTGAACTCGACCAGGGTGACAGGTCGTCCGAGATACACCGGCAGTGTCTGTGGATACATGCGCACAGCGTACACGCGTGTCGACTCGCTGAGCAACGGCTTGATCTGTCGGGCCAGCGCCGCGGTCGTCCTGTAAGGGGACGCCGCTTCGCTGCCGAGCAGCACCAGCTGATGCACCGCGAAGAGCGTGAGCCCGAGCACGATCATCGTCGCGTCGAACTTGCGCGGGTCGGCGAGGCGTCTCGCGAGGAACGCGGCCACCCCCCACAGCACCGCAGCCGCCAGGCACCACAATGGCAGCGCCTCCGACATAGCGGCGCCGAACGCACCGGGACGCAGCGCGAGCGCACTCGCCATTCCCGCGAAGGCCGCAGCGGGACCCACGGCGCCCCAGAACACCTGACGCGCGACCCGGCCCGGCGCCGCTACGCACATGTAGCGCGCGGCGAGCACCGCGAGCGCGGGCAAGACCGGAAGGATGTAGGTCACGAGCTTCGAACCCGAAGCGCTGAAGAACCCGAGCACGACGAGCGCCCACACCGCGAGGAATGTGAACGGCTTGAAATCGCCGCCGCGCGAAACGCGAAGCGCACGCCACCAGCCGCACAGCATGGGGCCCACCCACGGCAGTGCCCCCGCCGCGAGTACAGGAAAAAAGAACCACCACGGCTGACCTCGGTGATGCTCGGTCGTCAGGAAGCGTGTGTAGTGCTCGTGCACGAAAAAGAACTGGAGGAAATCCGGGTTGGCGCGCGACACCGCGACGAACCACGGCGCGCTCACCAGCAGGAAGATCGCCGGACCGGTCAGCGGCGCCAGGCGGCGCCATATCGAGCGGTCCCGGTAGAGCACGGCGTAGACGACGAGTGCGGCTGCAGGGAGCACCAGACCGACGAGGCCTTTACTCAACACTGCCAGGCCTGCGGCAGCCCATGCGGCGCGGATCCACCATTTGCGCTCGCTCTCCGGCGTCTCCTCGCGCAACCCGATCGCCAGCGAGAACACGGTGACCTCGAGGAAAAAGGAAAGCCCCGAGTCCAGAGTATTCAGGTGGGTCACACCGAAATAGAGGATGCTGCTCGCGAGCGTCAGCGCTGCATACATACCCGCGCGCTGCGAGTACAGGCGCCGGCACGCGTAAAAAGCAAACAGCGCCCCGGCGAGCCCCGCGAGCGCGCTCCACAGGCGCGCGGTCCAGTTGTGCTCGCCGAACACACGGTAAGCGCCTGCGGTCGCCCAGTACTGCAGCGGCGGCTTCTCGAAGTACAGGAGATCGTTCAGCCGCGGTGTGGTCCAGTCCCCCGACGCAGCCATCTCGCGCGGAATTTCGGCGTAGCGGCCTTCATCGGGATCCCACAATGAGCGCTGCTCGAGAAATGCCGACCAGAGAACCAGGAAAGCCAGAACCATCAGCCCGTGCCGCGACAGGAGCGAGCGCAGGGGCACACGCCCGAGGTTGATCGGCAGGGTCGCGGCATCCGACGCGCCCGGGGCGGCGGCGGTGGGCGCGGGAACTCGGCCATTCTGGCGTGTAGTCATCGGGGTTTGCAGCAGCTATCGGTGGTCTTGTGCCCATTCGTGGGCGGACCTTAGCAATCAATAGGTGGAGATTTCGTGGACGTTTCGTGAACTCTCCGTAATGCGCGGCCGGGCAGACGCGGCCCGGACGGACCGAATTATCCTGAATAATATCCGCGCTGTACACCCTCTCTATTCGTGGCCGCGGGCCGCCGCTCCCCTCCCGCTGCAGCGGTTCGACTCAATTGCGGTAAAGTGGCGTCCGTGCGAATACTCATCATCGAAGACGATCACTCCATCGCGACTAATCTATACGATTTCCTGACGGGCCGCGGGCATACGGTAGACGCGGCTGCCGACGGCGTCACCGGCCTGCACCTCGCGGTCACGCACGCGTTCGATGCGATCGTGCTCGACATCGGCCTTCCGGGCATGGACGGCATGAAGGTGTGCAGCAAGCTGCGCACCGAAGCTCAGCTCGACACTCCGGTGCTGATGCTGACTGCGCGCGACACGCTTTCAGACAAGCTCAGGGGTTTCGAGCACGGCGCCGACGACTACCTCGTCAAGCCTTTCGCGCTGAAGGAAGTCGAAGCGCGGCTCACTGCGCTCCACAAGCGCAGCGGCGGCCGCGTGACCGACAAGGTGCTCACCGCCGGCGATCTCACGCTCGACCGTCGAACCCTGATCACCCGCTTTGCGGGCGCCGAAGTGAAGCTGCCGCCCAAGTGCATCCGCCTCCTCGAGCTGATGATGTCGCAGCCGGGGCGGGTGTTCAGCCGCGCGGAGCTCGAGCACGGCGTCTGGGGCGATGCGCAGGAGACGAGCGACACCTTGCGCAGCCACATGCATCTGCTGCGGCGCGCGCTCGTGGAGGTGGGCGGCTACGATCCCATCGAGACGGTGCACGGCCTCGGATACCGGCTGCTCGAACATGCGCGCCCGGTTTAGGCTCGACCTGAGGCTGAGGATCGCAGTAGTGCTGGCCACCGTCTGCATCGCGGTGGTCGGCGCCCTCGGCATTACCTTCTACATCGCTTCCGCGGAGATGGAAGAAGCGTTCGTCGAGCAGATCGTCTCGGAGGAAATCGACTCTCTGACCAAACGCGGCAGCACCTCCCCCGCGCCGGCGAGCCCGAGCGGCCCCAACGTGCAGTATTACGTGCTGCACAATCCGGAAGACCGCGAGAAGATTCCGTCGCCCCTGCGGGATCTCGGGCCCGGACAGCACATGATCGGCGCCGGCTCGGAGGAGCTCAAGGTCGCGGTTCGCGACGTCGACGGCGTACGCTACATCGTCGCGTACGACTCGGGATCCCACGAGCTGCGCGAGCAGCGGTTTCAGAACCTCGTGGTGCTGGCGATCGCCACCGCGGCTCTCGTCGCAATCGTGCTCGGCTACCTGCTCGCGGGCGTGCTCACGCGCCAGCTCACCCAGCTCGCACAGGAACTGTCGGGGCTCTCTCCGGACGAGCCGCACGCGCCGCTCGAGCGCGCCGACCACGACCCCGAGGTCGCGGCGCTCGCGCACGCGCTGGACCAGTATCACGCGCGCATGGTCGACATGATGCAGAGGGAGCAGGAGTTCAGCGCCAATGCGAGCCACGAGCTGCGCACGCCGCTCACGGCGATACGGACGAGTTGCGAGCTCCTCGGCGCCGAGCAGAACCTCAGCGAAAAAGGCCGCGCGCGGCTCGACATGGTCGCCACCGCAGCGGAACAGATGACCGAGCGGATCGAGGCCCTGCTCTACCTCGCGCGGCAGCACCCGCCCACCGTCGCACAGGCTGTCGGCCTTCGCGAGTGCATTGCCGAGGCTGCTGCGGGGTGCCGCGAAGAGATATCCCGCAAAGGCCTGGACTTCGACGTGCCGATCCGTGAAGACGCAGTGGTCACGCTCGACCGCAAAGCGCTGCAGCTCGTGCTCGCCAACCTCATCAAGAATGCCGTGCGCTACACCGATCGCGGTTTCGTTCGGGTGAGCTACGACGAGCCGCGGCTCACGGTCTCCGACTCGGGCTCAGGCATCTCCCCTCAACACCTGCCGCAGGTCTTCGAGCGCTTCTACCGGGGAGACGTCGATCTCGATGGTCTGGGCCTCGGGCTTGCGATCGTTCGCCGCATCTGTGACGACCTCGGCTGGAAGATCGAAGTCAAAAGCCAGCCCGGCTCGGGGTCCGCTTTCAGCATCGTTCTCGCCTGACGCCAAACCGTCTAGTGTCCAGTCGTTCCAGCACCCGGCTTCACATCTTGTTCACGCGGCGTTTACGAAAGCTCTACCGGACCGTTGTTATGGTCGGTCCGCCCCGTTCAATACAATATCTCACGATGCGCCAAGCCGTACCATTACGCTGGATCACCATTCCGCTGATCGTCGTGATTCTGCTGCTGGTCCTCGACCTCACCACCGACCTCGACCGCACGCTCACACGCTACGCGTACGACGCGCATAGCGCCGGCTTTCCGCTGCGGACCAGTTATTGGCTCGACGTCATCATGCACCACTGGGCGAAGTATGCGGTGGTGACGATCGGTTGCCTCGCAATAGCCGGGTTCCTGCTGAGCTTCGCGCTGCCGACGCTCCAGCCGCACCGGCGCGTGCTGCTTTTTCTGGCCCTGGCGATCGCACTCGCGCCGCTCAGCGTCACCGCGGGAAAAGCGGCGAGCGCGCGGCATTGTCCGTGGGACATCGACGAGTTCGGCGGGCTCGTGCCGTACGCCGGGCTTTTCGACCCGATCGCGCCGAGCGTGAAGCCCGGCCACTGTTTCCCGGCGGGCCACGCGTCGACCGGTTTCGCGCTGATGGCTTTCTACTTCGTGGCGCACGCCCACCGCCGGCGCAAGGCTGCCAGAGTGGCGCTCGCGATCGGGATCGCTGCCGGTCTCGTCCTCGGTGCGGGGCGCGTCCTGCAGGGTGCACACTTTGCGAGCCACGTCGCGTGGTCGGGCCTGGTGTGCTGGGCGGTAATGGTCGTCCTGTACGCGCTTCTATTTCGCGCCGCGCGCCCGGAGGAATTCCCCGTCTCCGCGGCATTGCCCCTCGGGCGGCCTGAACACGCGTAGCATCGCCGCGCGCAGCGCCCCGACCCGGCGGGTCGGAAGGTGGCACACTGCATGCAAGCCCCGACCGGAGGGCAAATGCAGCGAAACGCCGGCTTCACGCTCGTCGAGATCGCCGTTGTCCTCGTAGTCATCGGCCTGCTGCTGGGCGCCGTGCTCAAAGGGCAGGAGTTCATGACCAGCGCGCGGGTACGCAACCTGATGCAGCGGCAGGACGAGATCAGGGCTGCTTACTACGGTTTCCTCGATCGCTACCAAGCGCCGCCCGGTGACTATGCGAAGGCGAGCGGCACGATCAGCGGTGTCTCTGCGGGCCCGTGCGGAACCCCTGCGCCGGATGGCAACGGCAACGGCAATTACCAGATCGAGATGATCGGCTCGGAGCACACGCTCG
>JAQGMV010000323.1 GCA_028292225.1 Betaproteobacteria bacterium | reverse complement strand
CAAGGACGTGACGACAGCGAACTTCGTCACCGTCAACGCGACCACGCTTGCCAACGGAAGCAACGGCGGGCTTGCCAGCAACTATAGTCTGACGGCAGGGCAGAGCATCGCTGCGAACATTACGCCGCAAGCGCTGACAGCCACCGTGGCAGCACCGAACAAGGTCTACAACGGCGATAACGTTGCCGCGCCGACCCTGACGATCACCGCCGGACACGTGGGCTCGGAGACCGTAGGCGCGAGCGCGACGGCGAGCTTCAACACCAAGGACGTGACGACAGCGAACCTCGTCACCGTCAACACGACCGCACTCGCCGACGGCAGCAACGGCGGGCTCGCCAGCAACTACAGCCTGGCGGCGGGCCAGGCCGTCGCGACGAACATCACACCCAAGGCGCTGAGCGTCAGCGGCATCACGGCCGCCGACAAGGTGTACGACGGCGGCACTGCGGCGACGGTCGATACCGCTGCGGCCAGCCTGAATGGGCTCGTTGCAGGAGATGCGGTGAACCTCAGCACCACCGGCGTGTTCGCTGACAGGAACGTCGGCACGCACAAGAGCGTCGCCCTGACGAGCAGTTACACGGGCGCAGACGTCGTCAATTACACTATCACCGGTCAAGCCGGCACCACGGCCGACATCGTGCCGGTGACGCTGACGCTGATTCCCGGGACACCGCTGGAACGGGTTCTCAATGCGACGACGCAGCTCCAGTCGAATGTTTTCCCGTTCCCGACGGACCTCGAGGCTCGAGCGCCCAGTCTGTCTCCACCGATTATCGAGACGCAGGATTTCACCACTGACCCGGCGGCTGACGACGAGGCCTCGCGCGAATCCGGCACCGGAAAAGTCGTGAATACGACCATGAACATCGGAGCAGCCGGCTCGGTATTGCAAATCATGAATGGCGGCGTAAAGCTGCCGGACAATATAGTAAATGTGCAGCAGTAAGAAACCTTCCATCAGTTGTGATGCTCATCCGCGTCGAGCCCTGAGACCGCTGCTTGCGGTACTGGTCGTCGCCGGTTCTCCGCAGGTCGCCCAGGCGGCGGCCGCTCCCGACGCGGGTTCTATCCTGCAGCAGATTCAGCCGGTCACGCCCCCTGCGCCCTCTCCCAGGGGGACGGGGCTATCCGTCGAAGGCGAAGCCGCCGCGAGACTGCCTTCGAGCGCGCCGTTCGAAGTGAAGGCCATAGCGATCTACGGCAACACCCTGTTCGATACGCCGACCTTGCACGCGCTCGTCGCTGACGCGGAAGGCAAAAGCCTCACGCTTACCCAGCTGGGTGAGCTCGCCGCCCGCATCACCGATCACTACCGCAGCCACGGGTATCCCCTGTCCCGCGCGATCATTCCCGCGCAGACCATACAGTCGGGGATTGTGCGCATCGAGATCATCGAAGCGCGCTACGGCAGGATCGGTCTGGACAACCGCAGCCGCGTAAACGACGCGCTGCTCGAGGCGACGCTCTCGCGGCTGCAGAGCGGGCAACCGGTCACGCAGGGGGAACTCGACCGTGCGCTGCTTCTGCTCTCGGATATACCGGGCATCGTCATGGGCGCGACTTTGAAACCGGGCGAGGCTGTCGGGACGTCCGACCTGCTGGTCAATGCCACGCCGGGTCGGATGATTTCCGGCTACGGCATCATGGACAATTACGGCAACCGCTATACCGGCAGGGTGCGCGTCGGCGCGACCATCCACTTCAGTAACCCGCTGCACCACGGCGATCTACTGAGCGCGAGCGTCCTCAGCTCCGGAAGCGGCATGAGCTATGGGCGGCTCGGCTACGAATCGCTGCTGAACGGGCAGGGCACTCGCGTGGGCGCGGCCTATTCGGCGCTCCGCTACACGCTCGGCGAATCTCTCGCATCACTGAATGCGCATGGCGCTGCAGAGGTGGGTAGCGTATGGGCGAAGCATCCTCTCGTGCGCAGCCCGGACATCAATCTCTATGGGCAGGTGCGCTATGACCGGCTGCAACTGCGCGACCATATCGATGTCATCGCGATTCAGACCGACCGCCATCTGGAGAACTGGACGGCGAGCCTTTCCGGAGACGCGCGCGATGCGTTCCTGTCGAACGCGGTCAGCACCTGGAGCGTCGGTTGGACGTCCGGACGTGTCGCCTTCGACGACGAGGGCGCGCGATTGGCCGACGCTGCGACCGCGAGAACCGGACGCAGGTTCTCGAAATGGACCACGAACGTCTCGCGCCTGCAAAGCCTCGGCGCCAGGAACACCCTGTATCTCGCGTTTTCGGGCCAGTGGGCGAACGCCAACCTCGATTCGTCGGAGAAGATGACCGTGGGCGGTCCATATTCGGTGCGCGCCTATGACGTGGGGGCTGTTGCCGGCGATACCGGGTATTTTGGAACCGCCGAGCTCCGGCGCGACCTGGGCTCGGCGTTGAGCGGACGGTGGCAGGCGATCGCTTTCGTCGACACCGCCAAGGTGACGGTCAACGAGACACCGTGGGGTGCAGGGACGAACACCGCCACTTTGAGCGGGGCCGGCGTGGGGCTCGACTGGACGGGACCGAGCCAGTGGCACGCCAGGACTTATATCGCCATGCGCATCGGCGCGACGCCCACACTGGTGGCGCGCAGCGAGTCCCCGCGCGCATGGATCGAGGTCAGCAAGGGTTTTTAACAGCCTCGCTACGCGCGGCTTGCCGATGGACACGCAGAGGGAAACCAGGCGCGCTGCGCCTGTTAAGGTTCCCTCCCCGCCGGGGAAGGGTTAGGGTGGGGGTGGGTTTGCGCGCTTCACCTGCGGAGCCCCTCAAAGCTGCGCATCGAGCAGCGACGCCGCGTGCTCGCGCAGCTTCTCGTGCCACGGCCTCGAAGCCCATTCCTCATACGTCACTCGCCGCGATTTTTTAAGGTCATTTTCGAAGTCCGCGATCTGCCGCGCGGCGAGATCCTTGTCGTAGACGTTGAGGTTCGCTTCGTCGTTGAGACGAAACGAGCGCGAGTCGAAGTTGGTCGAGCCGACCGAGGTCCACAGCCCGTCGACCACCAGCACCTTGCAGTGAAACATCGTCGGCTGGTACTGATGGATTTCGGCGCCCAGCCCGAGCAGCTCCCCCCACTTCGCGCGTGACGAGCTCTGGACGAGCTGCGCGTCGCTGATGGGTCCCGGCAGGATGAGCTGCACTTTCACGCCGCGTTTCACTGCGTCCACGAGCGTCTGCAGCGCGGCCTCGTCGGGCGCGAAATAGGCCATCGACAGATGGATCGTCCTGGTCGCCGCTGCGATCGAGAGCAGATACATGAGATGCATGCTCTCGGCGCCGCCTTCGACCGAGCTCTGGAAGACCTGCGCGTACTGGCTGCCGACCGGCTTGAGCGGCGGAAAATAATCCTCGGTGTGAAGAATCCTGCCGGTCGTCTTGGTCCAGTTGTCGGTGAAGGTCGCCTGCATCTGCGCGACCGCCGGCCCTTCGATGCGGTAGTGCGTGTCGCGCCAGTGCTCCGCGTCCTGCCCATTGCCCGACCACTTGTCTGCGATGCCGACGCCGCCCGTGAAACCGATGCGCCCGTCGACCACGAGGAGCTTGCGATGGGTGCGGTTGTTCATGCGGTTGATCGTGTACCAGCCGGGCGGGTGGTACTGCTCGATTTCGACGCCCGCCTTGCGCATCGCGGCTAGCGCGTCCTCATCCATTTTCTGGCTGCCCACCCAGTCGAGGATGACGTGCACCCTGACGCCGTTGCGCGCGCGCTCGGACAACGCTTCCGCGAATGCCTTGCCGATCTCACCGGACCAGTAGATATAAGTCTCGAACGTGATCGTTTTGGTCGCGCTGCGGATGGCCTGCAGCATCGACGGAAAGATGCGGTCCCCGTTGAGCAGGGTCTCGACGCGGTTGCCGCCGACGAGCGCGGGGCCGAGCAGCACGCCCATGACTCTGACGAACTGCGGGTCCGCAACGGTATAGCGATGCTCGACCTGCTCCCGGACGCGTTTCTCCCCGCTTGAAACATTCATGACGACCACGGTCACGGCAATCGTGGCGGCGAACGCGGCTGCGAGGAGTGCGATGTTTCTTTTTTTCATGAGGTTGTTCTTGTTTCGGCCGCATATTCTAATGCGCGGGGTCTGAGAAACTGATGAGAAGTTCTCGTACGTAGCGGGCATATCAGTTGCTCAGTTGGTGGCTTCGTCAATAAGGTGAAGCTCATGGCCGCGCGCAAACAATCGACCAAGGCAGCAGGTAAAGACAACTCC
>JAQGMV010000306.1 GCA_028292225.1 Betaproteobacteria bacterium | reverse complement strand
ACGTGGTGATTTCCGCGCAGGAGCTGCAGGCAGAAGGTCGCGAGCAGGCGCTGCTCCCCGGACGCAGCGCGCAGTGCGCCGCCGCGCTCGATTTCGGTCACGAGCGTCGACTCGACGCCCGAATCGGCCGCCATGCTCGTTCCCGCGGCCCATGTATAAGGCGCGTCGAGCTCGCGGGCTGTGATCAGGCAGGCCAGCGCCTTTGCCTGCGGCGGCAGCGCCGAGTCGTACAGGATGTACTCGCCGATATGGGCGATCCGCTCCGCGACGTCCGGCGCATGCAGCAGCACCGCGAAAACAGGTGAGATCCAGCCGCGGCTCCGAATGACGCGGTCGAGGAAATGCTGCTGTGCAGGGGCAAGGTCTTCGTGGCGGGCGCGCCCGTCGAGCCGATTTCCCATCCGGCTTTCCGACAGCGTCGGCACGACAGCACGTCCTGCGGCGCCCTCCGTCCACGGCGTCCCCCGTACCTCGAGCGGTTCGAAAGGCCTGCGCAGCGACATTTGGGCGGGTGTCATCGCTATCTCGAACGCATTCAAAGGCAACGCGATCATGGCGAAATAGCCCAGCGTCACGACCAGCTCCACGAGACCCTGGTCGCCGAAGTGCGCGCGCGTCGCGTCGAATGCGGCATCGCCGACCCGATGATCGTGCGAGACGAGTTGACCGCAGAATTCATTCACCACGTGGTCGATCGGGTCGAGATCCGTTCGCTGTCCTTCGCGTATCGCGTCGACGGTGCGCTGCGGCACACCTGCGTCGAGCGCCCAGTTGACCCACGCCGCCCACTCATAGGGCGATTCCAGCAGCCTCGAGCCGATCAGAGAAATGAACGATCGTGCGCGGATGGGCACGACAGATTCGTCCGCCTGGCCTCTTGCATGAAAGTAATGGCCGAGGTGGGCGAATCTCGCCGCGAGATCCGGGCTGCTGTTCATGAGGACGATAAAAGGTCCGCTGATGGGCCGGCGCCGGATCGCCGCCACCGCGTCGAAGAAACGCCGTTCGTCGCGCGACAGCGATTCACGATCGATCTTGCTTACTCTTCCCACCGTGTTCTCCTCCGATTGTCGACGGACGATTGTAGCGGGTGGGGGCCGCGCGCGATTCTCTGCATTAAGAAGGAGATATGTCGTCTATTCGTTTCTGGATATAGGCGGCCGCCCCCGATCGCATTAAAGTAGCCGGATAAAACAACAATGACAGTTCGTGAGCCGAGGAGGAGTCGATTTGAAACGAGCGATCTGCGCCACGCTCCTGGCGTGCTGTCCGGCCACATTCGGAGCCGCGTGGGCGGACACTTATCCGAGCAAGGTTGTCCGCATCGTCACGGCAGCCGCAGGCGGCGGCAGCGATTTTGCGAGCCGGCTGATCGCGGCGCCGCTCTCCGCGTCGCTCGGCCAGCAGGTCATCGTCGACAACAGAGGCCTGCTTGCGGCGGACATCGCAGCGAAGGCTGCGCCTGACGGTTATACCCTGCTCCTGAGCGGGCCCACCCTGTGGCTGCTCCCGTTCATGCGCGACAACGTCGCGACGGACGCGCGCGATTTCGCGCCGATCACGATGGCGACGCAGACGGTGAACATCCTGGTCGTACATCCGGCGCTGCCGGTCGGTTCCGTCAACGCGCTCGTCTCGCTAGCGAAGGCCAAGCCGGGCGCACTGAATTTCGCCACGTCGGGCACCGGTAACTCGGTGCACATCGCGGGTGAGCTTTTCAAGGCGATGAGCGGCTGTGACATCGTGAGGATCAACTACAAGGGCGCATCGCAGGCGCTGACCGATCTGGCAGCCGGCCAGACCCAGCTCATGTTCGGCGTCCCCGGCTCGGTGATGCCGCACGTCAAGTCGGGACGGCTGCGCGCGCTCGCGGTGACGAGTGCAAACCCGTCACCGCTTGCGCCCGGGCTGCCCACCGTTGCGGCGGCGGTCCCCGGCTACGAGTCGGTGTCGTACCTGGCCATCCTCGCGCCGTCGGGCGCACCCGCGGCAATCGTGACGCGTCTACACCAGGAGATCGCGCGCGTGCTCAATCAAGCCGGCGTCCGGGAGAAGTTCATGGCTGCGAGCATCGAGACTCTGGGCAGCAGCCCTGAAACCACCGCGGCGCTGATCAAGGCCGAATCCGCAAGAATGGGCAAGGTCATCAAGGCGGCAAACATCCGCGCCGATTAGAAACACCTCGACAATCGAAAGGACAGAACATGCCGGCACAAACGAAGAGACCTACCCAGGCGGAGATGAAAACGCGAATCTCGCGCTTCAAGGACCTGGTATCCACCAAGGCGAAACACGCGGAATCGAAGGGCATTCCGCAGGAAGTGATGGAGATGATCACCGCGAAGAGCACGTTCAACGTGATGTCGCCCGCGGACCTCGGCGGTCAGCTCTCGCCCAAGCCCGCCGTGGTCGGCGGCGATGCCGGCGTGTTCCGGCTGGGAATCGCCACGTGTCCCGGCGGTAACGGTCCCGGCCTGCACGTGCACTGGAACACGCACGAGACCTTCATGGCGCTGACCGGCAAGTGGCTGATCAAGTGGGGCGACAAGGGCGAGGAGAGCACCGTCCTCGAGCCGTTCGATCTCATCGCGGTGCCCCCCGGCGTCACGCGGCAGTTCATCAACGTCACGGA
>JAQGMV010000240.1 GCA_028292225.1 Betaproteobacteria bacterium | reverse complement strand
TCTGGATCGGCGGCAACAACTGCATCGGACGCAGCCTGCCCGGCCTCAAGGAAGCCGGCGACGATCAACTGCTCAAGTTCACCCCTGAAGGGCGCATCGTCCTCCAGATCGGCCGCAGCTCGCAGAGCAAAGGCAACGCCGACACGGTCAACCTGCACCAGCCGGCGGACGTGTGGGTGCTGCCCGCCACGAACGAGCTCTTCGTCGCGGACGGTTACGGCAATCATCGGGTCGCGGTGTTCAATGCCGATACCGGCGCTTTCAGGAGGATGTGGGGCGCGTTCGGCAACAAACCCGTGGACAGGGACGACTGCCCGCCGCCGAGCCTCTCGAGCGTTCCGGCGGGACCCGGACCCGATCAATTCAGCATCGTGCACGCGATCCGTGTCGCCAACGACGGCATGGTCTACGTGGCGGACCGTGAGAACCGGCGCGTTCAGATGTTCACGCCTGAAGGCAAGTTCGTGAAGCAGCTCGTTCGCGCGAGTGCGCCTTTTGCGCGCAACCTCGCGCTTTCGCCGGATCGCGAGCAACGCTTCCTCTACGTCGGCGGAGGCACCGACATCGTAATCGTGGATCGCAGGACGCTCGAGATCGTCACGACGATTCAAGGACCGGGAATACTCGGCGGCGGACACCAGATCGCGACCGATTCGAAAGGCAACCTCTATGTCGCCGCGACGAACAGGGGGATGCAGAAGCTGGTGCTGAAAGGCTACCGGGACCGGACGCAGGATTGACCGCCGAATAGGCGCACCCCGAAGCGATCGGATGAACACGCGGCTTTGGCTTCTGGTGGTGATCACGACCGTCTTCAGCGTCGGCCATCACCTCGACCACATCATCCGCGGCAATCACGTCGGCTGGCCCGTGAGCGACGTGGTCACGCCGTTCACATGGAGCCTCGGGTTCTATCCGGTCATCCTCCTGGGAATCCTCCTGTCGCGCCGCGGGACAGCCGGCCCCGGCTACTGGGCGGTGCTGACAGCGGCGGGATTTCTGTTCGTCGGCCTCGCGCATTTCGGTCCCGTCGCTGTCGAGCCGCCGGCGGACATCCTCGCCCCATACGGATCGGCGGCAGCCGGCCGGCTCGCGATAGGATGGCTGATCGCATTCCTGGCGCTGCTGCTCGCGTCGTGCATGTACTCTGCGCGCCGATGGCTCGCGCTGCGCCGCACGGGCCCAGCCGGACCCTAGGCGCAGTGGGCACGGCTCATGAAATCGGCAACGCGTACACTCGCCTCATGGACACTGCCAGCAGGATCCGGAGCTTTCGCGTACGCGCCGGCAAATCGAAGCTCGAGCTCTCGGAGCGGCTCGGCCTGAATGCCGCCTGGTATGACGACCTCGAGCACGACGACCATGCGCTGGTTTCCACGCTGACCCTTTTCCAGGCGATCGACCTGGCCTCGGTACTCGGGGTCGGCTTGCATGAGCTCGTCACCGACCGTCCTGCGCCTGACGAGCGAGTGCCGCTGGCCGAGCTCCCGGAGCGTATTCACGATCACATCGCGCGCGAGGGAATATCGCTCGAGAATTTCGAGGGTCAGGTCGGCTGGACGCTGGGCGACTTTATCGAGTCGCCTCTCACGGTCACAGCCGAGCACCCCGTCGAGTTCCTCCAGGCGTTGAGCGCGAATCTCGGCATCGACTGGCTCGCGCTGATTCCCCATGAGGATCCAGCCGCCTGAGGGCGGCGCTCAAGCTTAGACGAACGCCCGGGTCGCCAGCCACGCACCGGTGACGATCAGCGGCAGACCTGCCAGCCGTACCCGGCCCCGGAGCAGCGCGGCGATCGCAGCGCCCGAGAAGTGAAGCGCGACGGTCGTGAGCACGACGCCCGCCATGAACGCGAGCGGTGCGATGCCTGCGCCCGATTCCGCGCTGTGCGCGGCGCCATGGAACAGCGCGAACACCGCGATGAGCGCGGCGCCGTGGAGGGGCCGCAGCGCGGCTGCAGAGACGACGAGCAGCCCGAGGATCAAGACCGACATCGCGATGACCGGCTCGACGAGCGGCAGGGCGATGCCCGCGTAACCGAGCGCCGCGCCGGCGGTCATCGCCACGCAGAAGGACACCGGCACGATCCACATCGCGCGCGAGCCGAGCTGGACCGCCCAGATGCCGACCGCGACCATCGCGAGCAGGTGGTCGATTCCGAAGAGCGGGTGCAGCGCTCCGGACATGAAGCCGGATTCGGCGCCGTGCCCGGGGTGCGCGAACGCCGGAAGCGCGATCGTGGTCAGCGCGATCGTGGCCACGACTTTTTTCAGTGCAGATGCCTTCATGGTTACTCCCTTTGTATCGCCGTTCATTGTCCAATTTCGCTATCGCGCAGCGTGTCCTGAGCAGGCCGTTCATCCTTCGACTTCGCTACCGCGCCGTCTGGAGTCATCGTTTCAGGCACCCCTGCTCCTCGATGAATTTTACAACGGTGGCCAGCCCCTGCCCCGTCTTCAGATTGGTGAAGACGAAAGGGCGCTCGCCGCGCATCTTCTTCGCATCGCGGTCCATCACTTCGAGCGAGGCGCCGACCATCGGCGCGAGATCGATCTTGTTGATCACCAGCAGGTCCGATTTGGTGATCCCCGGCCCGCCTTTGCGCGGGATCTTGTCGCCTGCCGCCACGTCGATCACGTACAGCGTGAGATCGGAGAGCTCGGGGCTGAAGGTCGCGGCCAGATTGTCGCCGCCCGACTCTATCATCACGAGGTCGAGATCCGGGAAGCGCCGGTTGAGCCGCGCGACCGCCTCCAGATTGATCGAAGCGTCCTCGCGTATCGCGGTGTGCGGACACCCGCCGGTCTCGACGCCGATGATGCGCTCGGGCACGAGTGCTTCGTTGCGCACCAGAAACTGCGCGTCTTCCTCGGTGTAGATGTCGTTGGTCACCACCGCGATCTCGTAGCGCGAGCGCAAGCTCCGGCACAGCGCGAGCGTCAGCGCGGTCTTGCCGGACCCGACGGGCCCGCCGATGCCGACTCTCAGCGGAGAGCGGCTCGATTCCTTCGCGGCTTCATTCATACGCTTTACTCACGATCTGAACAGACGGCTGTACTGGGTTTCATGGCGGGACGAAAGGATTGCGAAAGCGGGGGCGAGGCCGCCGAGCGAGTCATCATCTACGGCCTTCGCACGCGCCGCGTGTTCCGCGATGCACGAGCCGAGCGCGAACAGCACGCGCTGTCCCGCGCTCTGGCCGAGCGGTACCGCCTTCAGCGCGGCCATCACCTGGTTCTCGGCCCACGACCACAGATAAGCGACCAGCGCAGAAGACGCATCGATGTCGCACCGCGCCGCCCACCACGTGTATACGGCGGGCATCGAGACGTCCTCCCACGCTTCGAAGGGGTGCGGCTCGCGCAGCGCGGTGAGCAGACGTGCGAGCGAATAGCCCATCTGCGCGGTCTCCGCGCGCAGCTCTGCGGTTTCACGGCTCGCGAGCAACCGGTCGTTCCACCCACGCGCCGCGGCTTCATCATCGGCCGTCCACGCCCGATGCAGCCGCAGGAAGAGCGGCGCTTCCATGCGCGAAACCGTGAGCTCCAGCACGTCGACGATCCACCCCAGCGTCGTCGCCTCATCGCGCACGATGCCGGCGTCGATCGCGGCTTCAAGCCCTTGCGAATAGCTGTAGGCGCCGACCGGCAAGGCGGGGCTCGCGAGCTGGAGCAGCCGCGTGAGCGTGACGTGATCCGGGAGCGTCATCTGGGATGCGGCCCGAGCGCCACGTACTCGTGGATGCGCGCGCCGCCGCTTCCGCCGTCATGCGCATGTCCGCCGGCGCCGTGGCTGTGCCCCGCGTACGCGCCGGCCTCGGGCTCGAACGGCGCCTCGACTGCGCTCACCGTCGCGCCGAGCCCGGTCAGCATGCGCTCGAGCACGTGATCGGCGGCGATGCGCAGAAAGCCTACGCCGATCTGTACCGCGACGTGGCGGTTGCCGAGGTGGTACGCGGCACGGGCGAGCGCGTGCGAAGAAGCGCATTCGACGTGCAGCAGGCGCTCGGCGCGTGCGACGACTTCCACCGCGCGCCCATCCGCCGTCGCGAGCAGATCCCCGCCGCGCAGGATGTCACCGCGCGGAAGCGAGAGGCTCACCTCCTCGCCGTTCTCGAGCTTCGCGCGCAAGCGGCTTTTCTGCCGCAGATCGAAAGGCAGCTCGAGCTTCACAATCGGTTGCGCCGGTGCTCTCGTATCGCGCCAGCGGCTCGTGATCTCGATCATCAGAACAGGAAATAGCGCTGTGCGAGCGGCAGCACGCTCGCGGGCTCGCACGTGAGCAGGTCCCCATCCGCGCGAACTTCGTAGGTCTCGGGATCGACTTCGATCTGCGGCAGGTAGTCGTTGTGCACCATGTCGCGCTTTCCCACGCTGCGCGTGTTCTTTACCGCCACGAGCGGATGAATGAGTCCGAGCGCAGCGACTTCCGCGTTCTCCAGCCCCGCCTGCGACACGAAAGTCACCGACGTGCGAAGGCCGCCGCCGTACGCGCCGAACATCGGCCGATAATGAACCGGCTGCGGCGTCGGGATCGACGCATTGGGATCGCCCATCGCGGCGGCGGCGATCATCCCGCCTTTGATGATGAGCGCAGGCTTGACGCCGAAGAACGCGGGCTTCCATAAGACGAGGTCGGCGAGCTTGCCTTCCTCGATCGATCCCACGGTGTCCGCGATGCCGTGCGTGATCGCGGGATTGATCGTGTACTTCGCGACGTAGCGCGCGACGCGGAAATTGTCGTGCGTGGCAGGATCGCCTTTCAGCGCGCCGCGCTGCACCTTCATCTTGTGCGCGGTCTGCCACGTGCGAATGATCGTTTCGCCCACCCGCCCCATCGCCTGCGAGTCCGACGACATCATCGAGAACGCGCCGAGGTCGTGCAGGATGTCTTCGGCCGCGATCGTTTCGCGACGGATGCGCGACTCGGCGAATGCGACGTCCTCGGCGATCGCGGGGTCGAGGTGGTGGCACACCATCAGCATGTCGAGATGCTCGGCGATGGTGTTGACGGTGTACGGCCGCGTCGGGTTGGTCGACGACGGCAGCACGTTCGGAAGCCCCGCGGCCCGGATGATGTCGGGTGCGTGACCGCCGCCCGCCCCTTCGGTATGAAAGGTGTGGATCGCGCGGCCTTTGAAAGCCGCCAGCGTGGTCTCGACGAAGCCGGACTCGTTCAACGTGTCGGTGTGGATCGCGACCTGCACGTCCATCTCGTCGGCGACCGTCAGGCAGTTGTCGATGGCAGCCGGCGTCGTCCCCCAGTCTTCGTGGAGCTTCAGTCCCATCGCGCCGGCGCGAACCTGCTCGCGCAGCGGCTCGGGAAGGCTCGCGTTTCCTTTACCGAGGAACCCCAGGTTCATCGGAAATGCATCGGCAGCCCGCAGCATCGAATGGATGTGCCACGGTCCCGGCGTGCACGTCGTCGCAAATGTCCCGGTCGCAGGCCCTGTGCCGCCGCCGAGCATCGTGGTCACGCCCGACATCAGCGCTTCCTCGATCTGCTGAGGACAGATGAAATGGATGTGCGAGTCGATTCCGCCCGCAGTCACTATCATGCCTTCGCCTGCGATCGCTTCGGTCCCCGCGCCGATCGGGATGGTCACGCCCGGCTGGATGTCCGGATTGCCGGCCTTGCCGATTTTCCAGATGCGCCCGGCTTTCAGCCCGATGTCCGCCTTGACTATTCCCCAGTAGTCGACGATGAGCGCGTTGGTGATGACCGTGTCCGCGACTTCCGCGCTCACGCGCTGGCTTTGTCCCATGCCGTCGCGGATCACTTTGCCGCCGCCGAACTTCACTTCCTCGCCGTAGACGGTGTAGTCCTTCTCGACTTCGATCCAGAGGTCCGTGTCCGCGAGACGCACCCGGTCGCCGGTCGTCGGACCGAACATCTCGGCGTATGCCTGTCTCGAGATTTTCATCGCAGCGGGCCCATGACTTTGCCGCCGAAGCCGTACACCGCACGGTCTCCGGCAAGCTCTACGAGCTCGACCGTGCGCGACTGCCCCGGCTCGAAGCGCACCGCGGTACCGGCCGCGATGTTGAGGCGAAAGCCGTAAGCCGCCTCGCGATCGAACCGGAGCGCGTCATTGATCTCGTGGAAGTGATAGTGCGAGCCGACCTGCACCGGGCGGTCGCCGGTATTGGTCACTTTGAGCGCGACCGTCGCGCGCCCCGCATTCAGCTCGATATCGCCGCCGGCGATTCTCATCTCGCCCGGGATCATGGGATCGGGTGGTGCACGGTGACGAGCTTGGTGCCGTCGGGAAACGTCGCCTCGATCTGGATTTCCGGAATCATCTCGGGAACGCCTTCCATCACTTCGTCGCGGCTCAGCAGTGTCGCGCCCCATCCCATCAGCTCGGAAACCGTCCTACCCTCACGCGCGCCTTCGAGTAACGCCGCGCTGATGTATGCGACGGCCTCGGGGTAGTTGAGCTTCAGGCCTTTGGCTTTACGGCGCTCGGCGACCAATCCCGCGGTAAAGATCAGCAGCTTGTCCTTCTCTCTCGGGGTGAGCTCCATCTCGTTCTACGTGCTCCAGATCCGCGGCGTGTGCGCCTCGCGTCCGGTGACGGCGGGCCGGATCAACGCCCACAGCTTTTGAAAGTAGCGCCGTGCGGCCTCGGACGAGTCGCCGAGATAGCGCGCGATGAACAATCCGGGCGGGCACGTGATTCCCGTCGCGCCGTCCTCCGCGATCTCGCTGCGGCACGCGTCGAGCAGATCCCGAGCAGCGTCGAGCGTCGCGAGCATCGTCGCAAAAACGGTGTGTCCCGCAAGTCCCGCGGGCGAGGTCGCGAGCCGGCCGCCCGCTTCGATCGCGCCGCGCTCGAGCCAGAGCGTCCTGTCGTCGCGCGCAATGCGGGTGTGCAGGCGGCACTCGCCGGTCTCGTACCGCTCCCCTGACGCGGTGCGGCCGAGGCATACGATGTCCCAGCCGATGTACGAAGCCGTCGCCGTGAGCCTCACGTCGGTCTCGATGCGGGCGCGCGCACCGTCGAAGAGTATGGTTTCCTGCGGCAGCCATTCCGCGCAGGCGCCTGCACCTGCGGTGATCGCCACGCGCTGCCGAGCCGCCGGGCCGAGCGAGCGATACCACTTGCCCGCCGCCGGCGTGGTCAGGAGCACGTGCGAATCGGCGCCGAGCGCGGCACGCGCTTCGAGGTCGTCTCCACCTGCAAGGCCGCCCGGCGGATGAATGAGGATCGTGTGACAGACCCCGTCGCCTTCGGGATAGAGCGGCTTCTGCACGACGAGCGGGCCTTCGTGACGCCGGCTCGCGAGCACGGTGCGCGCGCCGCGGCGCTCGTATTGAAGTGCGAGCTCGGCGCGCCAGCCGCGCACATGTACAGGGTCGGCAAGAAGCATGGATCGATCATACCGCGAGGAGGCCTTTGACGCCGTCGGTCTCCATGTCGGCGCCGCGGCCGCGGGCGATGATCTCTCCGCGCTCCATCACGAGGTACTGGTCCGCGAGCGAGCGCGCGAAATCGTAGTACTGCTCGACCACGAGGATAGACATCTCGCCGGTCGCGGCGAGCGAGCGGATCGCGCGCTCGATGTCCTTGATGATCGACGGCTGTATGCCTTCGGTCGGCTCGTCGAGCACGAGGACTTTCGGCTGCATCGCGAGCGCGCGTGCGATCGCGAGCTGCTGCTGCTGTCCTCCGGACAGATCGCCGCCCCGCCGGTGCAGCATCTGTTTCAGGACCGGGAACATTCCGAAAATGCGCTCGGGAAGCTTCGCGCCGTTGGGGCGCGTGGCAAGACCCATCTCCAGGTTTTCCTCGACGCTCAGGCGCGGAAAGATCTCGCGGCCCTGAGGCACGTAGCCGATTCCGGCGCGGGCGCGCTCGTAAGGCCTGGCATGGGTCAGGTCCTGGTCATCGTACGCGACCTTGCCGCTGCGCGCGGGCACGAGTCCCATCAGGGTGCGCAGCAGCGTCGTCTTGCCCACGCCGTTGCGGCCGAGGAGCGCGGTCACCTTGCCGTGCGGCAGCTCGAAGCTCACGTCGCGCAGGATGTGACTGCCGCCGTAATACTGGTTGAGGTTGGTGACGGTCAGCACGTCAGCGGCCGAGATAGACTTCGATCACCCGCGGGTCGCTGCGAACGAGGTCGAGCGAGCCTTCCGCGAGGACACTGCCTTCGTGCAGCACGGTCACCTTGCGCGCGATGCGCTCGATGAAGACCATGTCGTGCTCGACGACGACCAGCGAATGCGTCCCCGCGAGCGACAGGAAGAGCTCGGCGGTGCGCTCGGTCTCGTCGTCGC
>JAQGMV010000288.1 GCA_028292225.1 Betaproteobacteria bacterium | reverse complement strand
GGTGCGGGTCTTGACCTGCGGTCCGACGACGAGCCCGACATCGGCGCCCGCGGGAAGGCGCTGCACGCAGCGCACGCCGACGATCGGCAGGTCTTTCCAGCGCTTGTCTTCGACCTTGAAGCGCGACAGCGGGATCTCGGAGCGGCCTTTGAGATAGACGCTGAAAAGGTCGTAGGTGCGGTACTTGTTGGCCTCGAGGATCTCGCGCGTTTCCTTCTCGGAGATCGTCCTGACCGGGATGCGCTCGTTGATTCCCGCCGCTTCGCACCACGCGCCGCTGACGAGGCTGCCGCTGTCGACGGGGGCATCGAGCGCGAGCAGGAAGATCTGCTCTTCGTCTATCGATTCGGAGCCTTCGCGAGGCAGTGAGGCCATCACTGCCGGACCTCCGGTATGGAAAGCGAATTCGCGATTGCCTTCGAGGGGCTGGCCGTTCAGGCTTTTGAAATCGGCTTTGAGCGTGAAGCGGCAGCGCTGGCCCGCGGGAAGATCGGACTCGAAGTCGTAAATCCAGTTGCGCGTATCCGCCCAGCGGCCGCGCCCCTTGGTTCTCAAAGCGTCGCCGTCGCACTGCACGCTGAAGGGATCCGCCAGGCGCGGATCGCCGAATGCGACGACGGGTTCGCTGAACCGCGCGATCGCCTGGCGCACGCCTTTGACTTCGCCTTGCGGATTGAAGACCTGCACCTGGGGCGCTGCGGCCGCGACAGCGCTCGACAGGGCGATGCAAACAAAACCGAGCGCGCGCCGGATGTTGGAGTTATGGCGGCCGAAATGCATGTGCTACTCCCTCGTCGCGAGGCGCGACTGTTATTCTCCGATCATATCGCAGCAACTCGCGTTGCTCGGCGTAGATCAGCAGGGTAGGAGCGCCTGTGCGTTATGGCGTAGCGGTCGCGGATTTTCGAATAAAGTTCGCGATCCAGCTTGCCGCGACGTCGTGATCCGTCGGCGTGCCGAGGCTCGCTATCGCCGCATCGACCGGTCCGGCGCCGATATGCTCCCGCCGGATGCGCAGCAGCGCTTCCTCATACGCCGCCGGAAACTCCGGATGGCCTTCGATGCCGAGCATCGTCTCGCCGACTTTGAACATTGCTACCGGGCAGTGCGGCGCGATCGCGAGCAGGGTGCTTTCGGGCGGCAGGTGCTGCACCTGGTCTCCGTGCATGTACTGCAGCCTGCAGTGCGCCTGCAGAGGCTGCATCCACGGCTCGGGCTGCACGATGTCCATGTTGAGCACGCCGATGCCCCAGCCCTGGTCGGCTTTGGTGACCACGCCGCCGAGCGCCTGCGCGAGGACCTGGTGGCCGAAGCAGATCCCGACGAAAGTCTTGCCGGTGTCGTGGACGTCTCGCACGAACGCTTCGAGGGCCTCGATCCAGTCGAGCGCGTCGTACACCGAATGCCGCGAGCCCGTGCAGAGATAGACGTCGTGCGCGTCCGGTGTCGCAGGAATGTCGCCTTGCCGCACGTCGTAGCGCGTGAAGGTGAGCTCGGGCATGTGAGGCCGGAGCAGCGCGTCGAACATGTCCTGGTACCCGCCCGCGATGTGGCGGAAGCGGGAGGGGACGTCGTCGCAGGCGAGGAGGGCGATGTTCATTTGCGCGTAAACGGTGAGCGGTAAACCGGTTCGACCATTAGTAATCGTACATGAGGTTGCTTGAACGTGCGTCATGAACGACACCGCCAGGCTTGCAGTCTCTCCACACGGTTGACCGTTTACCGTCGACCGTTCACGAATTTACAGCCTGAGCTTCAAATGAAACGACTTCGGCCTCGTAAACGATTCCAGCCCGAGCCGCGAGAGGGTACACCCGCGGCCCGAGTCTTTCACTCCCGTCCACGCGAGCGCCGGGTCGAGGTAGTCGCAGCGGTTCATGTACCACGTTCCGGCGTCGATCCGGTCGCCGATGCGCAGCGCCGCGTCCGCATCGGACGTCCACACCGAAGCGGTGAGACCGTAGCGGCTGTCGTCCATGAGGCGTATCGCTTCTTCGTCGCTGTCGACGCGCATGATGCCGACCGCAGGCCCGAAAGTCTCTTCGGTCATGATCTGCATGCGGTGGTCGACATCGACGAGCACCTGGGGCGCGACATACGGCGTGCCTTCCTTGTCGGCGGAAAAGCGCTTCGGGTCGATCAACGCTTTCGCGCCCATGCCGACGGCTTCACGGACCTGCCTGCGAACGTTGTCCGCAGCGTCGGTTCGCACCATCGGGCCCAGTGTGGTTTCGGGATCGAGAGGATTGCCCAGCCGGTATTTGTTCGTGAGCTCGACGAAGCCTTCGACGAACGTATCGTAAACGTCGCGGTGCGCGTAGATGCGCTCGATGCCGCAGCACGACTGGCCGGAGTTGAAAAAAGCGCCGTCGACGAGGTTCTCGATCGTCGCCTCCATCTGCGCATCGGCGCGGACGTATGCAGGATCCTTGCCGCCGAGCTCGAGGCCGGTCGCGATGAAACGATCGCTCGCAGCCTGCTGCACCGCGTGGCCGCCGCCGACCGAGCCGGTGAAAGCGACGTAAGCGACGCGCTCGTCGCGGATGAGGCGCCCGACCTGCTCGTGGTCGAGGTGCACGAACTGGAACACGCCATCGGGGAGCCCGGCGGCCTTGAAAGCTTCGGCGTAGCGCTCGGCGACCAGCGGCGTCTGCTGCGCCATCTTGAGCACCACGCTGTTGCCCGCGAGGATCGCCGGCACCACGGCGTTCACCGACGTCAGCCACGGATAGTTCCAGGGGGCGACGGCGAGCACGACCCCGAGCGGCTCGCGCCGTATGAAGCGCTCGAAGTTCTCCTTCGGCTCGACTTTGAAGTCCGCGAGCGCCGACTCCGCGATGTCCGACATGTAGCTCGCGCGCTCGGACAAGCCGCGGCGAATCTCGAAGGGGCTGTAGGCGATCGGCCGCCCCATCTGGCGCGTGATCTCTTCCGCGAGCTGATCCGCGCGGTCTACGCACCACGC
>JAQGMV010000279.1 GCA_028292225.1 Betaproteobacteria bacterium | reverse complement strand
ACTACATGGGCCGCCGTCACGCCGACGACGAGCGCCAGATCAGGCGCTGGAAAGCGGTGACGCGCCACCTCGCGCAGATCCGCAAGAACTGCGTTCGCGGAGACCTGATGTGCAGGCCGAGGCAGCGTCAGGCGCTGATGCACTGGGCGTACGACGCACGGAAGGTTTGAGCGGCTGCGAGTCGTTATAGAGCCTCGCCAGGCCCGCGATACGGTACCCTACGGTCGTCTCTTCAAGCCGCCGACCCGATATGACTGCCCCCATCCTCGTTCGTCCGCCCCGGCACGAAGACTTTGCCGGATGGAAGCCGCTCTGGGATGGATACAACGCCTTCTACGGCCGGAAGGATGAGACCGCCCTTCCATCCGGGATCACACAGGTGACGTGGCAGCGATTCTTCGATCCGAGCGAGCCTGTCTTCGCGCTCGTTGCGGAAGCGGAGGGTCGCCTTGTGGGCCTCACTCATTACCTGTTCCACCGCAGCACCACCCGAATCGAGCTGACCTGCTATCTGCAGGACCTGTTCACTGCCGAAGCTGAACGGGGGGCCGGCGTCGGACGGTCATTGATCCAGGGCGTGTACAAAGACGCCAAGGCAGCGGGGATAAGCCGGGTCTACTGGCACACGCAGGAGAGTAACGCCCCCGGCCGCCACCTCTACGACACAGTGGCCAGGCATCTGGGCTTCATCGTGTACACCCATGACATGTAAGTCGGCGCGAAACTGACTGGTACATCTATTCGAAGGAGCTGCTATGGAGAAACGGAAATTTCGCGTCGGAAGCACGTCACGTGACGCGTCCCGGGATCCATCGTACACGCTCGCCGCAATTCTCTGCGCGTGTCTCTTCGCCTTCGCTTTCGTCGCCGCCCCGAAGTCGTGCGAATGGGGCCTGAGCGCGTACTTCTGGTCAGGCGTCGCAACGGTGCTTGCGCTCGCCGTAACCCCTTTCGTCCTGCCGCGTGAAAGGCAGGCCTCCGGGCGCGGCCTCCGCTCGTTTGCACTGGCGGGCCTGGGTTGCGCCACCTGGATCGGAGGCCTTTTCGCGGCGAACGTCCGCATCATGTGCCGGCTCTTCTGAGTGTGTGACGTCCGGCTTACCGGAAGCTCCATGCTGTAAGCCTGGACGCCGCCGCACATCGCTTCTGCTGGCCGTCGACGATGTTCCAGAGCGTCCTCGTACAGTAGACTAAATACCAGACGGGTCGGGCCGATGACCGATGAGCACCGTCAGAAAAACCAAGATCAATGGCGTTTACGCATCACAACCGCCGGCTCACACCGTTCAGAGGCGCCTCACCTTGAGGATACTCGCCAAAGTTGCACTGACTCTCGCGTTCGTCCTGCCCGCCGTATGCGCAGCGGCGGATAGATTCACGCAGATCGTCGAACAAGCGGGCGAATCCACCGTCAACAAGGGTGGCTTCGTCGTCAACCAGAAGCGCGTCGCTGTACAAAGCGAGCTTTCGAAACGACCGCCAACGACCGCAGAGCTTGGCGTCAAGGTGCCGGCAAAGTCCGCGCTCAAGCTGGAGGACACCGCGCGCCAGATCGCGCAGTACCACCCCATCTGGCGCGTGTACGACTTTCGCTTATCGATGCCACGCTCGGAGGTAATCAAGTTCTTCGAGGCACAGGGGCTGATTTTCGACATCCACAGAAACGTCCTCCTCTTCCCTGGCGCTGCGCCCAGCGAGGCTGAATTCATAGACGGCTTGTTCGGTGATCCGATCACCGCTTTTCGCGTCTGGCGCAGGCCGTGAGGCGCTGAAGCACGAGGTCCAACATCGCATCAGGCATCGAAGCAGAGCGCAAAGCCACGATACGGCCCTGCCCGTTGCCATCGGATGCGCTGCTGAATCGCTATCTGGCGTCCGGGGCCTATACTTGCGCGAGTTCCGCAGCCGCCGGCCTTGGCTAGCCGCGGAGGGGGTCCGCTACGCAGCGAAGCGAGTAGCGGCGCCGAATGGGGCGAGAAGGCCGCGCCCAACCCGGCCGCCAAGGACCGTGCGCGTCACTCGAGGTAGCGTTCCACGATCCTCGTCCAGTACGCCGCGCCTACCGTAAGGTTCTCGTCGTTGAAGTCGTAACGCGAGTTATGGACGAACGCTGTCGCGCCATTCCCGAGCCGCACGAACGACCCGGGCACCTGCTCCAGCATGAACGCGAAGTCTTCGCTGCCGGTGACGAGGTCGATTTCGGCGACGTTGTCCGCGCCGACGAGCTCCGTGGCCACTTCGCGCGCGAACGCAGTCTCGGCTTCGGCATTGACGAGCACCGGATGGCCCCAGCCGTAGTCGACTTCCGCCGTTGCGCCGTAGCTCGCAGCCTGGGCCTGCGCGAGATCGATGATGCGGCGCTTGAGCAACTCACGCACGTCGGCATCGAAGGAGCGCACCGAAAGGCCGATCGTCGCCTCGTTCGCGATCACGTTCATCGCCTTGCCGCCCTGTATCGTGCCGACGGTCACGACCGCGACTTTCGTCGGATCGACGTTGCGCGCGACGATCGTCTGCAGCGCCATCACGATGCTCGAGACGGCGACGATCGGATCGACGGTCATGTGAGGGCGCGCGGCGTGGCCGCCGCGGCCTTTCACCGTGATGGTCACCCGGTCGGACGCCGACATCATCGGGCCGGCGCGAAAGTGAAACGTCTTCTCGGGTTTGCCCGGATGGTTGTGCAGGCCGAAGATCGCGTCGCACGGGAAGCGCTCGAAGAGACCATCCTTGAGCATGCGCTTCGCACCGCAATCGATGCCTGCTTCCTCGGCGGGCTGAAAGATGAGATGCAGCGTGCCGGAGAAGTTCTTGCGTGCCGCGAGCCGCTTCGCGGCGCCCAGCAGCATCGTCGTGTGGCCGTCGTGGCCGCACGCATGCATGACGCCCGTGTTCGTGCTCGCGTA
>JAQGMV010000277.1 GCA_028292225.1 Betaproteobacteria bacterium | reverse complement strand
GACGCGAGCAGCGTATCCCACGGCACGCTGATCGAGGAGATGCCGAGCAGCAGCGCCACGATCGGTGCAAACGCGACGACCATGATGAGATCGTTGAGCGCGACCTGCGAGAGCGTGAAATACGGGTCGCCGTCGGTCAGCTTGCTCCAGACGAAAACCATCGCGGTACACGGTGCCGACGCGAGCAGGATGAGACCCGCGATATAGCTGTCGATCTGGGCGGCGGGCAGATACGGCGCGAACACCTCTCGTATGAAAATCCACGCGAGCAGTGCCATGGAGAACGGCTTCACCGCCCAGTTCACGAAGAGGGTGACGCCGATTCCTTTCCAGTGGGACCTGACCTGGCCGAGCGCGCCGAAGTCGATCTTCATGAGCATCGGGACGATCATCACCCAGATGAGCCCACCCACCGGAATGTTCACATGGGCGATCTCCATGCCCCCGACGCGTCGGAACAGGTCGGGCGAGACCTGCCCCGCCGCAATTCCGGTGACGATGCACAGGAACACCCACACCGTGAGGTAACGCTCGAAGACGCTCATGGCCGGGCCGGCCATGCCGGTAGCCGCCTCCACCCGTGCGGTCATGCCGGCCCGGTCTTGCGCTCGGCGATGCTCTTCAGCGCGCTCGCCACCGCCGTCGTGTCCAGTGTCTCGAGCGGCAGTGCAACCAGCGCCTCTATCCGGCGCCGAATCTGCTCGTAGACGTGCTCGAACTTGCCCCGCTTCGCATCCTCAGGGCCTTCGAAAGCCGCCGGATCCTCGAAACCCCAATGCGCAGTCGCTGGGCGCCCCGGCCATACCGGGCACACTTCACTCGCGGCGTTGTCGCAGACCGTGATTACGACATCGAGCGCAGGCGCGCCAGGCTGCGCGAACTCTTCCCAGCTCTTGCTGCGCATGCGCTCGACCGGATGGCCCCGGCTCGCCAGCAGATCGAGCGTGAACGGATTCACCCGGCCTGTGGGCATGCTGCCCGCGCTGTGCGCCTCGAAGCGTCCCGCGCCCAGGGTGTTCAGCAAGGCCTCCGCCATGACGCTGCGCGCCGAGTTGCCCGTGCAAAGAAACAGAATCTTCACCATACGGTCATCCCGGGCTCTTTCATGATCGGGTCCTTGTGGATTTACGTGGAGTAGGCGACGGCGCGCAACACTGGCCCAGCGCGGTCTCCATGACGGCAAGACATTCCTGCGGCATGCCGCTGCAGCAGTTCTGGGTGAGAAAGGACATCAGCGCCGCCATGTGCTCGAAGTCGACGGCGTAGTAGATGAAGCGCCCCTCCTGCCGGGCGGTCGTGAGGCCGCCGTGGCTCAAGGCTTTCAGGTGAAACGACAGGGTCGCAGGCGGCACCGCCAGCTTCTCGCCGATGATGCCGGGCGGCATTCCCCGAGGCCCCGCCTCCACCAGCAATCGGAATATGCCGAGGCGCGTTTCCTGAGCGAGTGCTGCCAGCGCGGATACAGCCGCCTTCCTTTCCATACTTCTAGTATTCTCGAACCATCTGGCGGCGTCAAGCCTCTCTGAACACGAAAAGCACCGCTAAAGTGCCGCTACTCCGCCGTTCTGATGTGTCGTCGGCCCTTTAGCATTACGTCCAATTCACGCCCACCTCAACCTTGCGGCCATCAGGCCGTTAAACACGCTTGACCCGTTACTCCATGGGGCTTACCCGTTCCCGCACAGGACGAACCATGCGTGAGCGGGACGAGCCACGAATCAGCCTATGACCGGCACCTACGACCTCTGGCTCGTCGCCCTTTCGTACGTAGTCGCGGCGCTTGCCGCTTACGTCGCGCTCACGCTCGCCTCGCGAGTTACGGCGTCACAGGGTCGCACCGCGACGTATTGGCTCATCGGCGGCGCCGTATCGATGGGTACCGGAATCTGGTCGATGCACTTCATCGGCATGCTCGCCTTCAGGCTGCCGGTGCCGATGTCATACGACACCGAAGTCACCCTGCTCTCGCTGCTCATCGCGGTCCTGGTGTCCGGGTTTGCGCTGTTCACGATCAATCGCAGCCGGTTGTCGATCCGCAGGCTCCTGATCTCGGGCGTGCTCATGGGCGCCGGAATCGCTGCAATGCACTACACCGGCATGGCGGCGATGCCCATGTCGCCCCCGATCCGCTGGGACCCCCTGCTTTTCGCCACATCGATCGCGATCGCCATGGCCGCCTCGGTCGTTGCGTTGTGGATCGCCTTCAACCTGCGTTCCGAGACGCTCGCCAACGTCACGCTCATGCGCGCGGGCGCGGCGCTGGTCATGGGAATCGCAATCACCGGCATGCATTACACGGGGATGGCGGCGGCCAATTTTGCCCCGGACAGCGTCTGCCTGGGCAACCCCCAGCAGGTCAGCAATTTGTGGATGGCCACGACCATCGGCGGCTGCACGGTGCTTTTCCTCGCGGCCACGATGTTGATCTCGGTGTTAGATTCGCGACTCGCCTCGAGCACTGCGCAGCTCGCCGAGTCGCTGCGCGTGGCAAACGAGCAGCTGAGCGGCGAAATCGTCGAGCGCAGGCGCGCCGAGGAAGCCCAGCGCGCCAGCGCGGCAGAGCTGCGCCTCATCACCGATCAGATGCCCGCCATGCTCGCCTATGTCGATGCCGATCTGTACTACCGCTACCACAACAAGGGCTTCCAGAAGTGGGCCGGCCTGCCGCCCGAACAGATCGACGGGCGCCATCTGAGGGACATCATGGGGGTCGAAGGCTGTGCCGCCGTGATGAGCAGGACTGCGCAGGCGCGCTCCGACGGCCAGGTGTTCTTCGAGAGCTCCCACGTCACGAAAGACGGAAAACGCCAGCACATCGAGACCACTCTGGTGCCGCGCTTCGACGATGCGGGGACCGCCATCGGTTATTACACGATGATCGCGGACACCTCCGCGCGCAACCAGATGGCAGGGTTGCAGATCGCCATCGAGTCCGCAGAAGCCGCGAATCGCGCCAAGTCGGAATTCCTGGCGAGCATGAGCCATGAGATCCGCACGCCGATGAATGGCGTGCTGGGCATGACCGAGCTGCTGCTGGATACCGGCCTCACCGCTGCACAGCGGCGTTACGCCCAGAACATCCGCAATTCCGGCGATGCGCTCCTCAACATCATCAACGACATCCTCGATTTCTCGAAGATCGAAGCTGGAAAGCTCGAGCTCGAGAGCGTCGATTTCGACGTGCATGAAGTTGCCGAAGAGGTCGCCGAGCTTCTGGCGGGGCGCGCGCAAGCCAAGGGATTGGAACTGGCCTGTCAGGTCGATGACGATGTCGCGGCAGTCCTGCGGGGAGATCCCGGCCGCCTGCGTCAGGTGCTGATCAACCTCGTGGGCAACGCGGTGAAGTTCACCGAACACGGCGAAGTCCTGATCACCGTCAAGCGCGCCACCGAAAACGAGACGTCTTCTGCACCCGGCAGCACATTCCTGCGTTTCGCAGTACGCGACACCGGCATCGGCATCACACAGGAAGCGCGTGGTCGGCTGTTCAAGGCATTCAGTCAGGCCGACGGCTCCACCACCCGCACGTTCGGCGGTACCGGGCTCGGCCTGGTCATCTGCAAGCAGCTCGTCGAAATGATGGGAGGCGAGATCGATATCTCGAGCCGGCCCGGCGTCGGCTCGACGTTCTGGTTCACGGCAAGGTTCACGACCGTCGAGACCGCGAGCGCGCGGGTTGCGTCGGGTCCCGATCTGGCCGAATTGCGGGTATTGATCGGCGACCATAACCAGACGAGCTGCACGATCCTGCAGCGTTACGTGATGGCCTGCGGCATGACGAGCGCGGCGACCGACACCGCGCACGGCGTGTTGACGATGCTGCGCGAGGCTCAGGCCCAGGGTGCGCCGTACGATATTGCACTGATCGACACCAAGATACGCGGCATGCACTCGATCGAGCTCGCTCGTGCGATCGCTGCCGACCCCGAATTGCGCAGCACGCGCGTCATCATGCTCAACGGCCTCGCCGCGCGGGAAATGCCGGATTCAGCGCGGGAGGCGGGCGTCGCCGCTTATCTGAACAAGCCGGTGCGTCGCGCCGAGCTCTTCCAGTGCATCGCCGGCGCGATGGGCGCGCCTCCCCCCGATGTCGCCAATCCGCGCCCGCTCGAAAGTCCGCTCGAAAATCAGGAGGCCCCTCTCGGCGCCCACGTCCTGCTGGTCGAGGACAACAGTGTCAACCAGGAGATCTGCGTCCAGATGCTGGTGAATCTCGGGTGCGATGTCGAAGTCGTGAATGACGGGCGTGCGGCCCTCGAGGCCGCTTTCAAGCAGGCCTACGACGTCGTGCTGATGGATTGCCAGATGCCCGTCATGGACGGTTTCGAAGCCTCCGCGGCAATTCGCTCTCGCGAGATCGAGGCGGCCGGGCCGGG
>JAQGMV010000270.1 GCA_028292225.1 Betaproteobacteria bacterium | reverse complement strand
GAAAGTGCTCCCGCTCTTGTGCGACGTCAGCGACCACGACCAGGTCAATCGCATGGTGCAGCAGGGCCTGGACCACTTCGGACACGTCGACGTGCTGATGAGCGTCGCGGGCAGGCGCGCTCACCAGGACTTCTGGGAGATCAGCTTCGAGGAGTGGCACAAGACCTTTGCCGTGAACCTGCACTCCATGTTCTATCTCGCCAAGGCGCTCGCGCCGTCGATGATGAAGCGCGGCAAAGGCGGAAGCATGGTGGTGCTCGGCGGCATGGCGTCGATGACTTCGCAGCCGCAGCGCGCGCACGTGGTCGCGTCGAAGACCGGTCTTTACGGGCTCATCAAGGCGCTCGCGCTCGAGCTCGGGCCTTACGACATCCGTGCGAACCTCATCGCGCTCTCGACGATCGACAATGTCCGCGCGAACCCGGAGTGGTATCCGGATCGGCCCGGCGGCGGCTATTCCGACGCCGAGCTTGCCGGCATCCCGCTGCGGCGGACCGGAAAACCGCACGAGGTCGCGAACGTCGCGGTTTTCCTGGCGTCGGACCAGTCTTCGTACGTGACGGGCGATCGCATACTCTGCGCGGGCGGCAAGTACATGTAGGGGACGCGCCCGGGCACGTCACGTGCAGCAGGGGGGGCTTCATCCTTCAGAGATCGCCCGGAATCGCCAGGAGGCCCGGCGACTGCCCGCACAAACAACTCGCAATGAATCCTTCCGCTCTGGAAAAAAAAGACGCGCCCGCCTCGCGCGGTATCGGTTTTGTCGCCGCGAACGGCCTGGCTTTGATGCTGGCCGGGCTCGCGATGCTCGGCCCGTTCTCGGTCGACACCTATCTCCCTGCCTTCCCGAATATCCAGGCGACGCTACACGCCACGCCGATCGAGGTGCAGCAAACCCTGACGGCTTACATGTTCGCGTTCGCGTTCATGATGTTGTGGCACGGCGCGCTGTCCGATGCGTTCGGCCGGCGCAACATCGTCCTCGGCGCACTCGGGGTTTTTGCCGTCGCATCGCTCGGCTGCGCGGCAGCCCACAGCGTCGAGTATCTATGGGCTTTCCGCATATTGCAGGGGGTGTCCGCAGGGGCCGGCGTGGTCATCGGCAGGGCGATCATTCGCGACCTTTATTCTGGTGCGCGGGCGACGCGCCTGCTGTCCCTCGTCACGATGATTTTTTCCATCGCGCCTGCGATCGCCCCCATCCTCGGCGGGTGGATCGTCAAGCTGCGCGACTGGCGCTCGATCTTCCTGTTCCTCTTCGTCTACACCGTGCTTTTGTTCTGGTACTGCTACCGGAAGCTTCCCGAGACGCTGCCGCCTGCGAAAAGGCAGCCGTTCAACCCGTACGTGCTCGCGAGGAGCTACCGGCAGGTTTTCAGCTCGCCGCTGTTCCAGCTCAAGGCCGGCACCATGGCTTTCACCTTCGCCGGGCTGTTTCTTTACGTCGCGGCCGCGCCCGTATTCCTTACCCAGCACCTGCACCTGGGGCCTGACCAGTTCGGCTGGCAGTTCGTCCCGATGGTGACCGGCATCTTCCTCGGCGCCCTGAGCGCCAACCGCATGGCCGGGAAGATCTCGATCTCCCGGCACGTCGGGATCGGCTTCGGTTTCTTGATCGGCGCGACGGTCGCGAACCTGCTCTACCACGCGTTCTTCCCGCCTGCGCTGCCGTGGTCGGTGCTGCCGCTGCTGTTCTACGGGCTCGGCTTTTCGATCATCGCGCCTGTCATCATGCTGCTTGTGATGGACCTCTTCCCGAACATGCGCGGGCTCGTCTCGTCGTGCCAGTCGTTCACGCAGACGATGCTCGGGGCAGTGGTCGCAGGCGGCGTGGCCCCGCTCCTTTCGCACGACGTGCTCTGGCTTGCAGCCGGCCAGCTCGTCTGCGTCTGCATCGCCCTCGCGCTGTGGCTGCTCGGCCGCTCGTACCATCGCGCGCACGAGCCTGCCGAAGTGAATGCATGGGAAACGGTGCCGGTCGAATAGGCGCTGCCCGCCAGAGCGGTGGTTAAAACGGGGACAGACCCCTGTGAATATCGGGGTCTGTCCCCGATTTCTGCCTGTCGGGTATCGCTCAGCTTCGGCGGCACGGTGTTACCCTGCCTCACCACCCCCACATCAAGGAGCTGCAGTGAGGCACGCAATACGTGTGGTCGTCGTCACCGCAGCGCTGATTGCCGTGCCTGCGCACGCGCAGTTCGGGCTGCCGCCCGGCTTCGAAGGCATGATGCAGATGCCCGGCATGCCGAGCCGTGGGGGCGCACCTGCGGTCGACTGCAAACAGATGGAAGAGCTCTACCGCTCAGCCGGTGCGAACGCCGGCGGAATGGATCCTCGTGGACTGTTGGCGCTCATGGGCTGCAAGCCTCCGCCGCCGACTGCGGCAGCCGCGCAGGGAAAGACTGCGGAGAAGGCCGATAATTGCCGCGCCTATCGCGACGTGCTCGCTGACATCGAAGGCGTCAATACCGACTGGCTGGGGCCGATGCCGGTCATGGCCGCGAGGGCGCTGAAGGAACAGTGCAGCAACACCGGTGAGACGAGTGTGCTCGGTGCACGAGCGCTCGACGGCCTGGTGCGCTTCAGCGAGGGGCGCTTCGAGCCGTCCGCGGATGCCTTCCGCGAGGCCCGGTCGCAGGCCACCAGCGACACCGCGCGCGCACGCTATATCGTCGAGATGGGTAAGAGCCTGCTCGCGGCCGGGCGCACCGAAGACGCGCAGCAGATCTTCGCAAAGACACTGGCGGACATTCCTGCGGGCTCGGCGACGCGCGTCGAGCTGCTCGTCCTGCTCGGCATCGTCGATCTCGAGACGAAGAATGTGGCGGGCGCGCTCGAACACCTCGGCGAAGCCGAAAAGATCACCCAAGCGCAGGCGCGCGCGCAAAACGTCGACATCACCTTCAATCCCGCGTTCTATCGCCACGCGCCGTACTACGCGATGGCGCTTCAGCGCTCAGGCCGCAGCGAGGAAGCGCGCGCGATCCTCGATCGTATCGTCAACGGTCGCGAGAGCTTCGTCGGGATGGGGGACCAGCTCCAACAGGCGCTGCCGATGATGCAGGACGCGTTGAGCTCGCTCGGCATGCCAGGGCTCTTCACCTCGCCCCAGGCGAGCCGCGGCCTGGCGAATGTCGAGACGATGAAGCTGATGATGGGTGAAATGCTCGCGCTCAATCTCGCGTGCTCTCAGCTCGAGGCTCTCCATCTCGAAGCAAACCGGCCCGAGACTGCGCTCGAAGTCGCGGAGCGCTGCCGCGGTCGCGCGCTCGCGCGCCTGCTCGCCAATCGCGCGTTCCAGAAAACGGGTCGCACGGCATTCCCGACTCACGCCGAGATCGACGCGTATGCGAAGCAGAACCGGATGGAATACCGTAACGCCGGCGAAGCGCTGCTCAAGACACGCATGGGGAGCACGCAGACGGATGCGGCGAGCCGCCCCGCGAGCATCGCCGAGATGCGCGCCATGGCGGCGCAGCGCAAGGCGACGCTCGTCGTCTATTCGATCGCGTATGCACCCAACCGGCTGCCCAATCGCATGCCCGACCGCGAGACCGGCATCACGACCTGGGTCGTGTCGCCTGAAGGCACGGTTTCGGTCAGGCAGAAGAGCTTCGACGGCGTGCTCCCGGAAGGGACGCTGACGCTCACGTCCGCCGCCTTGCGCGCGCACGAAGCGCTCGGCGTCCCGGGACGCGGCGCTGCGTCGACTCCCGCGGACCCGCCGCGATCGAATCGCGCCACCGTCGCGCTGCGTCAGTTCTATCGGGTGCTGATCGAACCGGTCGAAGACCTCCTGCCTCCGACGGAAGGCGCACGCGTGCTGTTCGTCCCGCAAGGTCCGCTGTTCCTCGTGCCATTCGCCGCGCTGAAAAATGCGCAAGGCGCGCCGCTCATCGCGCGCTACTCGATATCGGTCGCGCCCTCTTTACAGACGCTCGCGCTGACCCGGGCTCGCAAGCAGGCTGCGCGTGCGACGGGGCCGGCACTGATCGTCGGCAACCCGGTCATGCCGCGTTATCCGACGGCGCCTGGAGAAGCCCCGGTCGTGATCCCGCCCCTGCCCGGCGCCGAGCATGAAGCGAACGCGATCGCTGCGCTGCTCAAGACATCGTCGATGACCGGCGCGGCTGCGACCAAGGCCGCCGTGATGGGCCGCATACGTGACGCGCGCTTCGTGCATCTCGCGACGCACGGCTTTCTCGACGACCTCTCAGACCAGGGCACGCAGGGCGTCAACCCGAACCTTCGCGAGATGATGCTGCTCGAACAGCGCGCCGAAGGCGGTCACAGGACGCCCGGCATGCTTGCGCTCGCACCGAGTGGACCAGACAGCGGCATGCTCACCGCCGACGAGATCGCAGCCGCGACCACCGGCGCCGAGCTCGTCGTCATGAGCGCCTGCGGTTCCGGCCAGGGCGCCATCAACGACGACGGCGTGATCGGGCTCTCGCGCGCGTGGATGGCCGCGGGCGCGCCGAGCATCGTCGTCTCGCTGTGGTCGATTCCGGACGAGCCCACCCGCGATCTCATGGTCGAGTTCTACGGCCGGCTCGAGGCGGGCAGCGGAAAGGCCGAAGCCTTACGCGGCGCAATGCTCGCGACGCGGGCGAAGTATCCGAACCCGGTGAACTGGGCTGCGTTCGTGTTGCTGGGAGAGCCGGACTAGGCGGCGCGCCAGCTCCGGCGAGCGCCTCGAGCTTGCTTCGTCACCGCACCTCTCGATGACACCTTTGCTGTCATCGAGAGGCGCGTCTCCCGGTCATCCTGAAGGGTAGCGCGGAAAAGTCGAAGGACGTGGCGACCTCATGGCGCACGATGAACTCGACTCGGGATCCTCGTTCCGCTGATTGCAACGACTATTTGGCCAATGCCGTGAACGCCTTTTCGAGTGCGGCTTGCGCACGCGAGACAAAGTCGTTACGGAGCTTCAGCCACGCGCGCTCCGATGCGACCTTCCCGCGCTCGCTCGACAGCATGCGGTCGACTTCCGCGAGCTGCGGCCCGCCGAGACCTTTGCGGCCGAACACCATGTACTCGGCGCTGATCACCTCCGCGAAGTCCTGCTCGGTCAACGGCAACGCCTGTTTCGTCTGCGCTTCGTATATGCGCGCAGCCTCGGCGTACGGAATATCCCGGAGCCTGACACCCCGGCCCCGCCCGTAATCGGTCAGCGTCGACGCGAAATGATGGCCGATGCGAAACGGAACGTCGGCTCGGGCGAGCAGCGCATCGGCGATCTCGGTCGTCGTCGAGTAATCCGCATGGACTTCATCGAGCGCGCGCTCCCTGTTCACCACGATGCCCTCGACGACCTGCTCGAAAAACTCGAAGAGCTGCAGCGCCCTCGCGTACGGCACCGGATCGTAGCTGCGGTAGTCGAACATGCCGGTGCGATTGTTGTGAGCGACGAGCGACACGGTCTGCATCTCGCCGAGCACGATGCTCGCCTGCGCCCGCAACTGCTCGAGCGCCGCCGGGTTGCGCTTCTGCGGCATGATGCTGCTCACCCCCGTCAGCGCTCCCGCTGCGAGCATGAACCACGGCGTGGGCTCGGCGTATTGCGCATGGATGTCCTGCGCGAACTGGCCGAGCTGTATCGCGGCGATCGACAACGCGCCTGCCACTTCGAGAGCGCTGTCGACGGGTCCCAGA
>JAQGMV010000263.1 GCA_028292225.1 Betaproteobacteria bacterium | reverse complement strand
GGCGGGCTAAGGAATGCGGGCTCAATGTCGAGGTTCTCCCTGAGCCTGCCGACGACGCGGCGAAGCGCGCGGAGTATCTCGCCGAAGAGCACGATTCCTTCGGAGAGTTCCTCGCGGGCGGATACGCAGCCATTGCCGAGCGCTACTACCGTCCCGTCGGCCGCGAGGACGACGGCCCGCAGAAGCTCCATTCGACGCTCAAGCGCCGTCTCGATGAAGTCGCGGACTACCGGCCCGGGAACGACGGGCTCGTGGCGTGCGTCACGCGCGGCGATATCCTGGTGGCCTGAAGCAGTACGAAGCGTCTCTCGCCAGGGAACCGAACCGCTTCCGCGGGTTGTACGGCGCCGCGTTGGCGGCAGAGCGCTCAGGCGACCGGGCGAGGGCTCGCGTGCACTACGAGAAGCTCGCGGCAATGACCGCACGATCGAAGAGCGCGAGGCCGGCGCTCGGGCACGTGAGACAGGTGCTGGCCCAGCGGTAGTTGCTATACTGGTCGCATTTGCGATGAATGCGTCGTATATCGTGAATGCGTTCGGCTCACTCCCGGCCCGATCGCACGGCGCGCCAGCGGACCTCGGCTTTCTGCTGCTCCTGTCTGGTCCGAATCGGCATACCGAAGGACGTTCCTCTCGTTTCGACGTGCGGGATCATTCGGAGCGAGCCATCGCTCGCTTTCGAGAAGACATGGTGGAATATCTCGCTCTCGACGATGAGCGGCGGCAGGCGAATATTCCGGGTGTCGGTCCTGACGAGCCGTATGCCGTCGGCGGAACAGACGAAATCGCTGTCGATGGACAGCACGATCTTCCTGTTCGGCGTCGAAGCTACGATGCGCAAGCCATCGTGCGAGGCGATCGTGACCAGTTCAGCCTGGTCATTCTCGCCGAAAAAGAGCGGCGCCAGTAATTGACCCGGTGGCGAGCTCTGGTTCTCGTACGTCCCGGTCAGATCGGCGCACGGGGCGGGCGATGGCGTCGCGTTGGTTGCACATCCGCTGAACGTGCCTGCGAGCACGGTCACGATTGCCGCAAAAATGTGTTCCTTTCGAACGTTCCGCAGGTTGGGCATAAAGAGGAGGTGGGTCCGGTTCCAGGGACGTCCAGTCGCAAGCCTCATGCCGGCTGCTCCCGCGGCGCCGCGAAGCGGCTTCGAATCGATCGCCGGCCTTTCGCGAAGCTGTCGAATGGTTGAATCGGCGATAAGCGAACAGGGATCAGTCAGGCGCCTGAAAGTTTGCCGAAAGCCAAGCGCAGCACCCTTGCGAGGCTTTACCGGCCATGCAGGTTCCCGGGTTCACCATTTCCAGACATTTACTTCACGAAAGCGCGATGGCTCGGGGTCTACATTGAGTGCGACACATCAGGTCACAAAGGGCATTGTGGAGTCATCAGAAGAAGATCGTCAGTACTTGGGCCAGTTCATTCCGGCTCACTACCATCACAACATGCTGATGGACGAGAACCGCATGGGAAATTTCAGGGCGGCGATCGAGCACGTAGTGTTTCCCGGCGCAAGGGTCCTGGAGCTGGGCGGCGGCACCGGCGTACTTTCATGGTTCGCCGCCGCGCACGCGAGCAAAGTGTGGTGCGTCGAATTCAATCCGGCGATGGTGGCGGAGGCGCGTCGGCTCCTCGCAGGAAACATCAACGGCGACCGGGTAGAAGTGGTGGAGGCCGACGCTTTCGATTATCTGCCGCCCGAGCCGGTCGACGTGGTGATCTGCGAAATGATCCATGTCGGGATGCTCAGGGAGAAGCAGGTGGATGTCATAGAGACGTTCAAGAAGCGTTACCGTGAAAAGTTCGGGCCTGCGCTGCCGGTGTTCATTCCCGGCGCAGTGATCATGGCGGTGCAGCCGGTGCGGCAGCACTATGATTTTCACGGGTTCAACGCGCCGATCGTGCAGTTCCAGGACGGCCGGGTTGAATCGACCGGAACCGTGGAGCTTGCCGAACCTTCTGTTTACAGCATCATCGATTTCGAGCAGAACAACCCGCCGGAGATCCGGTGGCGGGGAACCTTCCGCATCGCGCGTGCCGGTACGCTCAACGCCCTGCGCTTTATCACCAAGAATATTCTGGCGGTGGTGAAGGAAACCGCATCGACCATCGACTGGCTCAATCACTACATGACACTACCTCTGGCCGAGCCGCTCAGCGTCGGCGCGCAGGACTCGGTCGAGGTGAGCTTCGAATACCGCGCGGGAGGCTCGATCGAGTCGCTGCAGGCTTCGATACGCGCAGAGCTGCGGCGGCAACCGGACAGCGAGGCTTTCACTCCTGCACCTTGATCCCGACGTCCCGCACGAGCTTTCCGTACCGCTCATACTCGGCGCGCGCGAAGGCCGCGAACTGGTCGAGGTCCATCGTTCCGATCTCGCCGCCGAGCGAGCTCAGGCGCTGCTGCACGTCGGGCATCCTGAGCGCTCGCATCGTCTCGGTATGCAGGCGCGCGGTGATCGCCCGCGGGGTGCCGCCGGTGCTCCACATCGCGTACCACGTCGCGAACTCGAACCCCGGGTACCCGGCTTCCGCCATCGTCGGCACATCCGGCAGCTCGGGGAGTCGCTTCGCGCTCGTCGCCGCGAGCGGTCTCA
>JAQGMV010000261.1 GCA_028292225.1 Betaproteobacteria bacterium | reverse complement strand
GCGGGCTGCATCCGCTCGGCCCACTCGCGGCGAACGTAGAGAAAACCCATCCCGTAAAGCGACAGCAGCCCTTTCTGGGTCGACACCGCGAGCGCGTCGATGTTGGAGGCGCGCACATCGGTGTGCTGGACGCCCACCGACTGCGCGGCATCGACGAGCAGGAGCACGCCGCGCTCGCGGCACGCCTTGCCCAGCGTCTCGACGTCGGTCCTGAAGCCGGGCGCGAACGAGACGGTGGATACCGTCGCGACTCGCGTTCTCGCATCCATGCGCTCGATCAGCGCATCGATGGGGATATGGCCGTCGCGTGACGCGACAGTGCGAACTTCGACCCCGTGGCGCTGCAGGTTGAGCCAGACATACACGTTGTTCGGGTGCTCGAGGTCGGGGCACAGCACGACGTTGTCGCCGCGCTTCCAGTCGATCCCGGTGGCGACGATGTTGAGGCCTTCGGAGATGTTCTTGGTGTACGCAATCTCGTCGGCGTCGGCGCCGATGAGCGTCGCGAAGCGCCCTCGCGCGCGCTCGACGAGATCGAAGAAACGCGCCTTGTCGGTGGCGCCGTTCATCATCCGGTCATCGAGATGCGCATCGATCGCCGCCCGCACTTCGCGCGAAAGCACGCCGCGAGCGGACACGTCCATGTAAATCCATCGCTCGAGCGCCGGGAAATGCGCGCGGGCTTGGGCGAGGGCGAGTCCTTCGTCAGGCTTGTTCATGGCGCACCATTGTATCCATGAACGTCGTCTGCGGCCGTCGCAGAGAGGCGCTCTTCGCGGCCGTCGCGGTCTATCGCCGCGGGATCGCGCTCGTGGAGGTCGCCGTAGCCGCCGCCGGCAGGCGTCTCTATGCGCAGCACCGAGCCTCGCGGGAGCCGCACGTCGGCCGCCGCCGCGGGAAGCTTGCGCTCTTGCGCCGTGCCGGGATCGAGGATGAAAGACCCCAGCGCGCCCGGAGCGCCGCCGTTCATGCCGCGCGCCGCGACGTGCTGCCGCTCCGACGAGAGGCTCACCACGATGTCGTCGGCGAGCACTCGGTAATCGCGCACGACGCCCATCCCGCCGCGGTATTTTCCGGCGCCGCCCGAGCCGTCCCACAAGGCGTAGCGCTCGACCCGAAACGGATACGCGTGCTCGAGCGCTTCGACCGGGAGATTGGACGATCCGGAAGCGTGCACCCGCACCCCGTCGACGCCGTCGCGGTTCGCCCGCGCACCCATGCCGCCTGCGAGCGTCTCGTAATTGACGAAGTAGGTGCCGGTGCGCGGATCGGTCCCCGACAGCACGTACAGGTGATGCGGTCCGCTGCCGGCGAGCGCCTTGTGGGGCAGCGCCTGCGAAAGCGCCGCGGCGATCACGTCTCCCAGGACGCTCGCGGAAATCGAGCGACAGCCGATCGCCGCCGGGGCGACCGGACCGACGACGCTCCCGGGCGGCGCGCTGATGTCGAGCGTGCGGTAATAGCCCGCGTTCGCGGGTACCTCGGGGTCGAGCAGCGCTTTGGAGACCGTGTAGACCGTGGCGAGCAGCGCGCGGTATGGGATGTTGCGAGCACAGTTCAGTTGCGCGGCCGTGCCGGCGAAATCGAAGCGCAGCCTGCCTTTACCCACGGTGAGCGCGAGCCTGATCTTCGCCACGCTGTGCTCGTCGTTGCCGTCGAGATCGTCCTCGGCTTCGTAACGGCCCGCCGGCAGCTTGTCGATCGCCGCGCGGAATCGCCTCTCGGTGAAATCGAGGTACGCGGCGATCGTGGCTTCGGTCTCGCGCACGCCGTAGCGGTCGAAGAGCGCCATGACGCTGCGCGCGCCGACGGTATTCGCGGCGAACTGCGCCTGCAGGTCGCCCACCCGCTCGTCGGGCGTGCGCGAGTTGAGCAGGATGATCTCGAACACGTCGCGGTTGAGCTTGCCCGCCTGCATGATGCGAACCGGCGGTATGCGTATGCCTTCCTGATAGATCGACTGGCACACCGCCGCCTCAGACCCGGGGACCATGCCGCCGACGTCCGCGTGATGCGCGATGTTGGCGACATACGCCGCGATCCGCTTGCCGATGAATACCGGCGCAATGACGTTGATGTCCGGCAGGTGAGTGCCCCCGCCGTTGTACGGGTCGTTGGCGAGGAACATGTCGCCGGGCTTGATCTCGGACTCCGGGAAACGCTTGAGGATCTCGTCCACCGCACCGACCATCGAGCCCAGGTGGATGGGCACGCGCTGCGCAAGCGCGATCACCTGGCCTGCACGATCGAAGATCGCGGTCGAGCAGTCGGCGCGCTCCTTGATGTTCGGCGAAAACGCGGTGCGCTGAAGTGTCGCGCCCATTTCCTCGGCGGTCGCGAGCAGGAAACGCGCGGCGACTTCGGCCTGGATGGGATCGACCGATCCCGAACGCGGAGACCTCGCTTCTTTCACGGGCGTGGTTTTCATTTGCAGATCGACTTTGTTCTTCAGGCGACGGCCCATGCGGCGCTCCTTTTGTTCGTCACGGGTTCGAGCTCCATGTGGAGATAGCCGTAGCGGTCCTGCTTCAGCTTCGCTTTCGGCGGAACGACCGTGGTCGTGTCCATCTGTTCGATGATCGCCGGGCCGGTGATGCGGCAGTCCGCGGGCAGGCGGTCCCGATCGTAGACCGGCGTCAGGGTGTAACCCGTTTCCGGGAACCACACCTTGCGCTTCTCCAGAAGCGCGGCCTGCAACGCGGTGCGCGGGAGCTTCACGCGCTCGGCCGGGGCGGCGCGACGCTTGCCGGTGACCACCAGCCGCACGTTCACGATCTCGACCGGCTGGTCGCGCATATCGTAGCCGTAATAATCCTTGTGGCGATGGTGGAACGCTTCGCGCAGGCGTGCGAGCGTGCGCTCGTCGAGCTTGTCGCTCTTCAATTCCAGGATGAGCTCGAAGTTCTGGCCGTAATAATGCAGATCGGCGAACCACTGGAAAACACCGCGCTCTTCGCCTTCGCCCTTGAGCCACTGCGCACCGCGCTTGCTGAGGGTTTTCAAGCCGTCGTTGAGCGATTTCAATCCCGGGGCCTCGGCACGCACGAGCCGCGTGAGACTGAAGTCGCCGCGCACGTCGGCGTGCAGCAGGCCGATCGCGGAGAGCAGGCCGGGCCGCGGCGGCACCAGAACCTTGCGCATGCCCATGGCGCGCGCGACCTCCGCCGCGTGCAGCGGTCCCGCGC
>JAQGMV010000235.1 GCA_028292225.1 Betaproteobacteria bacterium | reverse complement strand
GCGTTCAGCCGTGCAGGTCCCGAGTATCGTTCAGCTCGGGAAACGTGTCCACGGTCCGGGGCCGCGGCGTCGCGGCAATCCGGCTGGAAAATAAGGCTTGGGAGATCAGCAGGTGCGGGCGTGCCCGCGCTGATGACCGGCGTCGGGCAGGGGTCGTCCGATCACTTCATTCCCATGACTTCGCCCCCCGCGGCGGCTTCGGCGGATCTGCAGGTGGCGAGCATGTCGAGTTGCGGCAGGTAACGGGTGCTCTTCACGCCGACTGCGCCGAGCACGGTGTGATACAGGTTGTCGTGGGTAAAAGCCTGCGCTCGCTTCGCGTCTACGCACGCCGGGGAGACACCGAAGCGCTTGTTGTATTCAGGGGAAAGCCACAGCAGCAAAGGCACGTGCTTCTGCTCGTCGGGCGCGAGCATGTACGGCGCACCGTGCAGATACAGCCCTTTTTCGCCGAGCGACTCGCCGTGATCGGATACATAGAGCAGGAGCGCGTCCACCGACGACGCCGCGGACTTCAGCAGGTCGATCTGCCGCGCGACATTGTGGTCGGTGTAGAGCAGCGAGTTGTCGTACGCGTTGACGACCTCTTCCCGTGCGCATCGGCTGAGCTCCTTGCCGTAGCACACCGGCTTGAAGACTTCGAAGGCCTTCGGATAGCGCTCGGAGTAGGCGGGCCCGTGGCTGCCGGCCTGGTGAAAGACGATGACCGTATCGGCGGTCACCTTCGCCAACGCTTCGGGAAGATCCGCGAGCATCACTTCGTCGTAGCAGCCGGTCGCGCTGCAGAAGGTCGCGCTGGACGTGCTCCTGTAGTCGATCGAAGGCACGCGTGCGCACAGCCCCTTGCACCCGGAATTGTTGTCGCGCCACTCCACCGCGATTCCGGCCTTGGCGAGGGCATCGACGAGGTTGGTGCCTCGCGCCGCGCGCGCCGCGTCGAAGTCTTTGCGGCCGCTGCCGGAGAACATGCACGGCAGCGACACTGCGGTCGACGTGCCGCACGAATAGGCATTGGTGAAATAGTGGACGCCGCGCTTCGACAGTTCGGGATTCGTCGCCTGCGCATACCCGCCGAGCTGAAAATTCTGGGCGCGCGCGGTTTCCCCGATCACGACGAACATGACCAGCGGTTTCTTCGTCGCGGCAGCGGTGCGGCTGACCGGTGACTCGAGGTCAGCAACCTCGGAGGGAACGTCGGTGCTGCTGCCCTGGCGGAAATATCCGATGCCGCCGTTGATGACGTTGCCCGGCGCGATGAGGTATCTCAGCGCCTTGTGCTCACGTAGGAACGAGGCGTACTGCGCACCCATGGACGCGACGACGATGCCGCACAGCGCGACCGACGCTGCAACGACACCCACGCGCTGCAGGATCTGGCGCCCGAGCGGCGGCGACGCGACGCGAGTGCGCAACACCACGATGGCGGGCACGACAGCGAGGAAGAGCATGTACAGGCCGAAGCGCACGGTCATGAGCCCGGCGGCCTCGCGCGCGTCGGTCTGAACCGTGTTGCGGATCATCTCGGCGTCGATGCCGGCGCCGTAAGTGTTCGCGAAATACGCGCTGATTGCGCCGGCGAGCACCGCGAAGACGAGAAAGGCCTTGAGCAGCCGCGTTCCCGGTATCAGCAGCAGCGCGCTCACGTGCATGGCGACCAGCACGACGAAGACCGATGCGACGAACATCCAGTCTCGAAGCGAGCCCGACTGCGACAGCGCGAGCGTTTCGGACCAGAAGCGGCCGTTGTAGATCGCGACGAGAAAAACCGCGCTGACCAAAGCCACCACGATCGGGGAACGCCCCCGCGATTCGGTGGCGGCGCGCATGGCGAAACCCGCCTGCGAACGTGCGGCGGCTCTGGAACGGAAGGGATTAAACAAGGGGAGCGTGAAAAGCCGAAAAGTGGCCGGACCTTGCTTCAAAGGGCTGAAGCCGGGGTCGAGGCGGTGTGAATTGTTGTGAAGTTACCCCACGCGAGCGGCGAGGCGCAACAGCCAAATCGGGGACAGACCCCGATATTCACATGTGTGAATATCGGGGTCTGTCCCCGATTTTAATGCAGTTGCGGAGCACGCCGGGGTCTGAGCCCGATCTGCTTTGAGGCTGTGTAGCGAGCGCACGCGAACCGAAGGAAAGGAGATTCAACGAGGGAAACCTCGGTTTCGCTCTTTGGCGTACACCGGAAGCGCCGGAGGCGCGTTGCTGCGGCTACGCCGCGGCGAACGCCTCGGGCGCTTCTTCCCCGGCGTTCTTCAGCAGCGGCTCTATGTCGAGCACGAGGATGACCGAGCCGTCGCCGGACAGGGTCGCGCCTGCGACGCCTTCGGGTTTGATATCGGTGAGCGGCTTTATCACGACGTCTTCGCGCCCGACGTAATCGTCGACGGCGAGCACGAAAGCGCTGCTCGCGCATTGCATGAGAACGCCGTATTGCGGCGTGCCTTCCGAAGCCCAGCCGAGGAGGGCGGAGAGCGAGCGCACCGCGAGCACCTGGTCGCGCACGACGATCGTCGCCCGGCCGCCGACGCGCTGGATCGACTTGGGGTCGAGCGTGATGATCTCGTGGACCATGCCGAGCGGCACTGCGAAAGGCTGCGCACCGTGTTTGACTACGAGCACCGGCAATATCGCGAGCGTGAGGGGCAGCGAGATGCGAAAGAGCGTGCCCACGCCCATCTCCGACTGGATCTCGATGCGGCCGTTGAGTTTTTCGATCCCGGTCTTCACCACGTCCATGCCCACACCGCGGCCGGAGATGCTGGAGACCTGGTCCTTGGTCGAGAATCCCGGCAGAAACACGAGGTGCAGGCTCTGGTTCGCGTCGAGGCGATTCGCCGCATCCGCGTCGATCAGGCCTTTCTCCACCGCTTTGCGGCGCAGGACCTCGGGGTTCATGCCTCGGCCGTCGTCGCGGATTTCGATCGCGACGTGATCGCCTTCCTGGCACGCGGTCAGGCGCACGGTGCTGCGGGCGGGTTTCCCCGACGCAGCACGGTCGGCTGCGGGCTCTACGCCGTGATCGACGGCGTTGCGCACCAGGTGGATCAGCGGATCGGCCAGATCGTCGATCATCGCGCGGTCGAGCTCGGTGTCCTCGCCTTCGAGGATGAGCTCGACTTCCTTGCCGAGCGAGCGCGCGAGGTCGCGCGCCATCCGCGGATATTTCTGGAAGAGGCGCCCGATCGGCTGCATGCGAGTCTTCATCACCGCGCGCTGCAGATCGCCGACGACGAGGTCGAGCTGGTTCACCGCTTCGTCGATGTCGCGCATCACCTCGGGGTCGGAGCGGCCCGACACGATGTCCTGCCTCAGGCAGGTCAGGCGGTTCTTGGCGAGACCGAGCTCGCCGGAGAGCGTCAGCACCTGGTCGAGGCGCGAAGTGTCGATGCGGATCGTGGTCTCACGCTGCGCGACCGCGACACGGTCGGTGGTGCGGCGGCCGGTCTGCGGGTCTTCCGCCGTCGGATCGTCGCTCGCGCGGCGGCCGTACGGCCGCACGTCGCCGCGCGCCGGCGCCTGGGGCGGCAGCTGCGTGACTGCGTTGTAGAAGGCGTTCCAGTCGGGCTCGCCGGAGGGAGGGGGCGCCTCGTTTGCCGGCGCTGCTGCAACCGCATCGGACGGCGCGGGTTTCGCGGCGGGCGCCGGAGCCGGCTCGCTTGCCGCTTCTCCGGAAGTCACCGCGCGCAAACGCGCGAGCAGCGCGGCCGAAGCGGCTGGCGGCTGTCCGCCGCGCTGAAGCTCGTCGAACATCAGGCGCACGACGCCGGTCGCTTCGAGGATCGCGTCCATGATGGAGGCGTTGAGCGCGAGCTCGTTGCGGCGCAGCTTGTCGAAAAGATTCTCGGTGAGATGGCACAGGTCGACCATGGAGGTGAGGTTCAGGAACCCCGCGCCGCCCTTGATCGTGTGAAAGCCGCGGAAGATATCGTTCAGCAGCTTGGCGTCACCTGGCCGCTTCTCGAGCTCCACCAGCTTGTTGTCGACGTCCGACAGAAGCTCGCTCGCCTCGGTCAGGAAGTCCTGAAGCATCTCATCCATTCGACTCGTTCCTCGTCGAGTGTTTAGTTATGAGTGTTTAGTGTCGAGTGGTAGACCCACTCACCAAACACGACTGACTAACGCACCCATCACTAAACACTAAACATTAAAAACTAAACACTCGAGCTGCGGAAAGCCTCGGCGCTTCACGCGGTCGGCGTCAGAAGCCGAGGCTTTCGAGCAGCTCGTCGACCTGCGCCTGGTTGGCCACGGCGTCCGGCGCGGCTCCGTTGATCTGCGGCCCGTTGAGCAGCCCGAGCGCGTCGCTGTTCTTCACCGGCGTGGGCGAGTTCTCGACCAGGAGCTTGAGCAACTGGTTCTCGAGATTGTTCGCGAGGTCGGTGATGCGCTTGAGCACCTGGCCCGTCAGGTCCTGGAACTCCTGGGCCATCATCACTTCACGAAGGTGCCCGCGAGTGGTCTCGGCCTGCGCAGGCACGCCGCGCAGGTATTCCCGAGTCGATTCGGCCAGCGCCTTGAACTGCGGGACGTCGGACTCGCCGCGAAATACGCGGTCCCAGCTTGCGCCGAGCGACTGCGCGTCGGAGGCGAGCCGCTCCTGGATCGGTGTGGCGAGCTCGACAGCATTGAGCGAGCGGCTCGCGGCCTGCTCGGTGAGCGTAACCACATACGCGATACGCTGGCGCGCGTCGGGAAGCGCGGCCGCGGCGACATCCTGCAGGTGCCGGTCGTAGCCGAGCTCCACGAGTGTGTCGTGTAGCTGTCGCGTGAGGTGGCCGACCGAGTTGATGACCTTGCTCGCGGCGCATGAGGTCGCGTCGTGACCGGCGTCGAGCGGACCTTCGGTCCCCGGCGCTGCAACAGCTTTGAGCGGCTGGGTCATGTCCGACGCAGCTTCCTGCGCCGGTGTGAGCTTAGCCATCGCGATGCTGTCGAAAAGGTCTTCGAGCTCGTTGCTGTCGGCGTCGGAGCCGGCCTCGGCCGCAGCTGCAGCCACCCCGGGGCGCAGCGGCGTCACCGTGGCAGGGGCTGCCTGCGCCGGCGGCGCCTTGGGCGCGGCGGCAATACTGTCGAACAGATCTTCTAGATCGGCGCTGTCGCCGGTCTGGGTCGCTTCTGCGCTCATGTCAGGCAGCCTTTGCGTCCAGGGTTTTGAATATTTTCGCGAGCTTCTCGTCGAGCGTGGCCGCGGTGAAAGGCTTCACGATGTAGCCGTTCGCGCCGCTCTGCGCGGCCTCGATGATGTTCTCCTTGCGCGCTTCGGCCGTGACCATCAGTACCGGCAGGTGTTTGAGCGCAGGCTCCGCGCGAATGCTCTTGAGCAGCTCGATGCCCGTCATGTTCGGCATGTTCCAGTCCGACACGACGAAGTCGAATTTCTCGGACTTCAACTTCGCGAGCGCGACTGCGCCGTCCTCGGCTTCGTCCGCGTTGGTGTAGCCGAGCTCTTTCAGCAGATTGCGAACGATACGGCGCATGGTTGAGAAATCGTCGACGACGAGAAAGCGCAATGAGGGATCGCTCATGCTGTGACCTCCTGGAGATGAGCCGCGTGAGCGGCGGTATTGCTGATCAGCGGGCGCAGCGTGTCGGCGAGCACCCTCGGTTCGAATTTGGCGACGTACGCGTCCACCCCGACGCTCTTGCCCATCGAGCGGTTCGCCTCTGAAGACAGCGACGAGTGCATCACCACCGGAATGCCGGTGAATCGCGCATCGTTCTTGATGAAGCGCGTGAGCACGTAGCCGTCCATCTCGGGCATTTCGGCGTCGGTCAGGATGAGCTGGAGCCTGTTCGAGAGCGGCTCGCCTTCGGTCTGCGCGCGCGAGGCCATGGACTGCAGGCGCTCCCACGCTTCGCGGCCGTTGCTCGCGTGCTGGTGGCTCACTTCGAGCATGTCCAGCACTTTCACGATTTCCTTGCGGGCGACCGACGAATCGTCGGCGAAGAACACCGAGCTGTCGGCGCGGGAAACCGGCTCGAGCTGGGGCACTTCGGATTCGCCATACACTGTCGCAAGCACGTGCTCGACGTCGAGGATAGACACCAGCTGGCCGTTCGGGAGTTCGGTGATCGCGGTGATGTAGCAGTTCTCGCCGGCGAGCAGCGAATCGGGCGCGTGCACCTTCTCCCAGTCGACACGCACGATGCGGTCGACGCTGTTCATGAGAAAGCCCTGAACGTGCCGGCTGAACTCGGTGACCATCATGGTGCGGTTCGAGCATGCGGCTTCACCCACGCCGATCAGCTTCGAGAGCGAGATGACGGGGATGATGCTGCCGCGCAGGGACACCACGCCTTCCACTGCGTGCGGCAGGTTGGGCGCGCGCGTCACGGCGGGCGTACGGGTGATCTCTCGAACCTTGAAAACGTTGATCGCGAAGGTTTCGCTGGTGCCGAGCGAGAAGAGCAGGAGCTCCATCGTGTTCGATCCCGCGAGGCGCGTTCGGGCGTCGACGGAATCGAGGAGGCTGCCGTTGTCTGGTGTGTTCACGTTGTGGTTTGCTTCGTGGTGTTTCATCGGGCTTTACGCGAGCAGGCGGGTGAGCGCGGCGGCGAGCTTGGCCGGCTCGAACTTCGAGACGTATTCGTCGATCCCCACGGACGCGCCGAGCTGCTGGTTCGAGTGCCCCGACAGCGACGAATGCATGATCACGGGAACGCCCTTGAAGCGCGCGTCGCCCTTGATATTCTTGGCGAGCATGTAGCCGTCCATCTCGGGCATCTCGACGTCGGTCAGCACGAGCTGGACCGTGTCGCGAACTTCGCGGCCCGTCGCGCGGGCCTGATCGGCGATGCGGGAAAGCTCCGCCCACGCCTGCGAGCCGTTCTGGGTGCAGATGTGCTTCACGCGCATCGCATCGAGCGTGCGGGTGATCTGGTTGCGCGCAACCGACGAATCGTCGGCGAAGAGCACGGTGCGGCCCGGCGGGACCGCGCTCACGTCTATCGCGTCGATCATCGCGTCTTCGTCGACGGTGTTGGTCTGCGCGAGGAGCTGCTCGACGTCGAGCATCATCACGAGCGTGCCGTCGGCGAGCTCGGTCACGGCGGTCACCAGTCCCGAGGTCTGACCTGCGACCATGTGCGGAGGCACGCGCATCGCGGACCAGTCCACCCGCAGGATCGTGTCGACGGCTTCGACCAGGAAACCCTGGGTCTGGCCGTTGTATTCGGTGACGATCATGATCTCGGGCTTCTTCGCGACATGGATGCCGGCGTACTTCGCCAGGTCCATCACCGGCACGAGCTTTCCCCGCAGGCTCACGATGCCTTCGACCGCGGGCGGCATTTCGGGCGCACGCGTAATCACCGGAGTGCGCATGACTTCGCGCACCTTGAACAC
>JAQGMV010000225.1 GCA_028292225.1 Betaproteobacteria bacterium | reverse complement strand
GCGCTCTGCTCATGCAGCGTGTGCGAATACTCGCGCCACAGATGCGTGAGCACGCCTTTCCTGAAGACTTCGCCGAGCTCCGCGGGAGGCCTGCCCCCGAGCCCGCGCAGCCTGCGCGTGGCGCTCGAGATCCGCCACGACACGACGAAAGAGGGAATGACGAAGAAGAGGAGGAACGCAGCCGTGAGCACCGCGAGGATGACCGCGAACACGTAGATGTGCGGCGGGAGGTTTTCGAAGAGCTGTAGCTGTGTCTGCATCGGTCTCGTTCCTTCGGGGCACGTGCCGCCGTGCCGAATCGTACCTCAATGCGGCGCTGTGCCCCCATTTCTCATGATTTCCATCGCCGGGCGCAGACTACGAGAAACGTCGCGTACGTAAAGCGCCCGTCACTGGATCATGATGCTCACGTGCGCCGCCACGATGCGCCAGCCCTCAGGCATGCGCACCCACGCCTGGCTCTGCCGCCCGAGCTTTCCTTTGCGCGTGAACTCGATATTCGTCGTCGCGTAATCCTTCCCGTACGTGGTGACGACTCGTTTCGTCTCCTCGCGCGCGAGCGTGGCGGGATTGCGCGCCGAACGATAGCCCGCGATCGCCGCATGGCCGTAGAGGTTCTCCCCCGCGCCGTAGCGCAGCGTCAGCGGGTCGTTCCAGAAGAGCTCATCGAGCACCGCGATGTCATTCGAGATGATCGCGTCCTGGTAACGCTGGAAAGCTTCGGACACTTCCGCCAGCACTTGCGGATTGTTGATCTCCATTCCTTATCTCCTTGTACGATGCTTTACGCTTCCGGCGTTCGCCCTTCGACGAGCTCCGGGCGAACGGATTCTACTTCCTCCTTACGGCTGCCGGACGAAGCATGAACGGCAGGCGCACGGCATTTGACCGACCGTCCTGCGCCCTGCATCATCGGAGACCAACACCACATTATTCACGGAGGAGTCCACGATGCCCCGTCTAGAACCCATCACGACGAAAGCCGCGTTATCACCCGAGCACCAGAGCGTCGCCGACGCCGTGATCGAAGTCTTCGGCCACATCCGCGGCCCCTTCAGCATGCTGCTGCACAGTCCCGCGATCGCGCAGCGGCTGCTTCCGCTCGTCAGCTTCATGCGCAGCGGCACGACCATCGAGCCGAACGTGCGCTTCGCCGCGATCCTCACGACGGCGCGGGAGCACGATGCGAACTACGTCTGGGCCGCGCAGGTCGAGCAGGCGCAGAAGAACGGCATACGCAAGGACCTCATCGACGTGATCCGCGCCAAAGGCGATCCGGCGACGCTACCCGCCGACGAGCGCGACGTGGTGAATTACGTGCGGCAGCTCATACGCACCCACCGCGTCGACGAGGCGACATTCGCCGCGATCAAGAACAAATACAGCGCACAGTGGATCGTCGAGCTGACTGCGACCATCAGCTTCTTCGGCTTCATCGCGGGGATCGCCAATGCGCTCGAGGTCGAGCCGCCTGCGGGCAGCGACAAGTTCAGCGCCGCTGCCTGACCAGGGGAGAAACCCACTCTGCCCGAACCCTTCACCTGATATTCCGGGTTCGGTTCCCTTGCGTCAGCGTTTGCGTTGCGAAGTCCAGGGGAGGACCTCGAAACGTTTATTGCCTTTGATTCGCAATACGTTGAAGTCCCGGTCATCCACGGTCAGGATTCTTCGGCATCCGCTCGTAGCCGCAAACCACATCAATGCGGCGTCCGCGAAATCGATGTCGCGGTCGGAGTATTTGACGATGGCCGCTTTGACGTCCCCGTACGCTTCCACAGGCACGTCGGCGACCGCAAGCGCGCCCCGCAAAGCCCACTCCAGCAAGTCTGATTTTCCACGCGGGTCGAGAAAGAAGCACGCCTCGACGATGACGGGGGCTACCGTTGCCAGCGGATGGTTATGAACACGGAGGTACTCCCGAGCAGCGGGCCGCAAGCGATCATTACGACGAAAGAGCGCGACGAGGAACCCCGTATCGACAAGAGCGCGCGTCACTTCGCGTTGCGAAACCGGTCGCGCAGCAACCGTCTGGTGTGGCGGGCAACATCCTCCGAAGGCGCTTCGTCTGTCTGGGGTCCGATGAGATCTTTGCCGAGCTCGTACGGGCTCTGCTCAGCCTGTTTCGCGGTCAGGAAATCGTCGAGCGCGCGTTTGACCGCCTCGCTCTTGCTAATTTTGTTCCTCGCGCAATACTCGGCGAGCTCCTGCTCGACTCGCAGCGGAATTCGGACGGATAAGGGCATGGAAGCAGTGTATTACAGAACGTCCTTTATTGTCATACGCGGCACCGCCGGATGACGTCTCCTACTGCTGCTGTATCCCGCCGGCCTTGATCACCTTGGCCCACTTCGCGGTCTCGGCCTTGATGTAGGCGCCGAATCGCTCCGGCGCCATGTACTGCACGTCGACGCCGTAGCCTTCCATCTTCTTCTGCACGTCGGGCGTGGCGAGCGCCTGCTGCACGTCGGCCGCGACCTTGTTGACGATGGGCTTGGGCACACCGGCCGGCGCGCACACGCCGTACCACACCATCAACTCGAACCCCGGCACGGTCTCGGCGATCGCGGGCACTTCAGGCAGGCGCGGGCTGCGCTTCGGCGACGTAACGCCGAGCGCTCGCAGCTTGCCGTTCCTGACGTTCTCCACGTGCGCGGGAAGGTTGGTGATCTGCGCGTCCATGCGCCCGGCGAGCAGGTCCGTCACGACGAGGCCGACGCTCTTGTAAGGCACGTAGACGACGTCGATGCCGGTGAGCAGCCGCAAGAGCTCCATCGTCAGGTGCCCGGACTGTCCGATGCCCTGGCCGCCATAGTTGAGCTTGCCGGGGTTGGCCTTCGCGAGCGCGATCCACTCCTTCATCGTCTTCGCCGGACTCGACGGCGGCACGACGAAGATGTTCGGCGTCGCGCCCACGTGCGCGACCGGCGCGATCTCTTTCGTGAAGTCGTACGGGAGCTGCTTGTACAGCGACGGCGCGACCGCGTCCGAGACCGGGCAGAACAGCAGCGTGTAGCCGTCGGTCGTCGCTTTCGCGGCTGCGGCGGTCGCGATGGTGTTGCCGGCGCCGGGGCGGTTCTCGACGATCACCGGCTGCTTCCAGATCTCGTTCAGGCGCGTCGCGAGTACGCGGCCGACGGCGTCGGTCGGGCCGCCCGCGGCGGGGCCCATGAGAAGGCGGACAGGTCGGCTGGGATAGGCCGCGTCGGATGTGGCGGGACCCTGGGCAGCGAGGACGCCTGCCGATGCGACAACGGAGGCGAGCACGGATGCGATTGCGAGGAGCTTCAAGCGGGTTCCTTCAGGGGGCTGAGTTTTTGGCGGCGGAAGACTACCAGAACCGCCTCGGGAGGTCTGTCGGGAGACCTGCTCGTGCGATCGATCCCGCCAGTTTTCAGCTACCGCCGAGCTTGTCCTCGATCGCCTTGTACAGCCCGCCGTACCCGAACGAGACATCGTATAGCGAGCCGTTCAGAAAGATCCCCGGCGTGCTGCGAACCCCGCTCTGCCTGCCGCTCTTGATGTGCGCATCGATGTGCGGCCTGAACACATCGTTCCTCGCTTCGTGGTCGAAGCGCGCGATGTCGAGGCTGAGCTCGACCGCGTAGTGCCGCACGAGATCGAACGTCGGCTCTAGCGTTCCCGCGAAGAGCATGTCGTGCATGCGCCAGAACTCCCCCTGCGCGCCTGCCGCTTCCGCAGCCTCGGCCGCGGCGAGCGCATGCGGATGCACCTCCACCAGCGGGAAATGCCGGTAGACCAGGCACACGTCGGGACTGAAATGCTCGAGCATGAGCTTGAGCGCCGGAGCCGCCTGCTTGCAGTTCGGGCACTCGAAGTCGCCGTACTCGACGACGGTGACTTTGGCCGAGGCATCGCCTCGGACGTGATCGCGCTGCGGATCGACAGCGGCGGTGAGCGTGAAGGTCATGGGAGCTTGAGCCATGTCTGAAGTGGAAGCGCGAAACGCGTGTCGCTAGGCAGGTACCCGTTCATATAACACTTCCGGCGCGCCCGCGCGTAAAGACGCATGCTCGATCGTAATCGCGCAAATATTCCCATTGGCATCGACATCGAGCAGCATGTTCTCGTCCGAGTCTCGCGTTTCGGCCACAGTGCCGGCCTTGAGCTCGATGTAGCGCGTGTCCGTGTCTGCGAAATACTTGATCTTCACGCTTTGAAACCTCGATCGAAAAAGCATTGTGCACGGTCTCGCCGTCAGGCAGCAACACCACGCGCAGGAATCGGCCGTTTTCGGCCACCAGGATCTACCGCTGCTCAGCACGAACGGCGGTCCTGCCAACTGTTACCGGACCGGACTCACTCCGGCGTCAGCCCGATCTTCGCCACCAGCGTCCGGTTGAACTCGAGCTCATCCAGGATCGCCTTGGTGAACTCCGCAGGGGTCGACCCGACGGTGACGAAGCCCTGCTCCGCAAAGGCACGCGCGACCTCGGGATCCGCGAGCGCCTTCACGACCTCGCCGCGGATTCGGGCGACGTACTCCTGCGGTGCGCCCGCGGGAAACCACAGCCCGTAGAACGGCGCGTATTTATAGCCTTTCACGCCGGCCTCGCTGATCGTCGGCACGTCAGGGAGCAGGCTCCATCGCGCCGGCGCCGCAAGTCCGAGCGCGCGCAGCTTTCCCGACTGGATGTGAGGCAATCCTGCGGTGCCCGGAACGAAGCTCACGTCGACGCGTCCGCCGAGCAGATCGCCGATCGCCTGCCCCACGCCTTTATACGGAATGTGCGAGATGCGGGTCCCCGCGGTGAGATTGAACGACTCGGCGGCGAGGTGCATGACGTTGCCTACGCCGGCGGAGGCATAGGTCAGCTTGCCGGGCTGCGCCTTCGCCAGCGCCACCAGCTCCTTCACCGATCGCGCAGGCACGCTCGGGTGCGCGACGAGTATGAAGCCGACGCTGTTCGCGACGAGCGTGATCGGAGTGAAATCCTTGACGGCATCGTACGGCACGCTCTTCAACACCACCGGCAGGCTCGAGTGGCTCGAAGACGTCAGCAGGATCGTGTAACCGTCCGGCGGCGCCTTGGCGACCGCCGCAGTCCCGATCGCCCCGCCCGCGCCGGGCCGGTTGTCGATGACGAGATTCTGGTGCAGCGTCGGCGCCATCCTGTTGCCGAGCACCCGTCCGATGAAGTCCATGGGCCCGCCGGGCGCATAAGGCACCACCACGCGTATCGGTTTCGAGGGATAGTCCTTCGCAGCCTGCTGCTGCGCGTATACGCCAGCGGGCGCCAAAGCAAGAATGCTGATCAATGCAATGACTGAGTTGTGCCTCGGCATTTCTCCTCTCCCGGTTCTCATGTCCCGTTCGTGACGAGCGTAACACCGCCGACTCGAAGCGGGAAAATCCGTTCGTGCTGAACGTAACAGTGTGAAGTCGAAGCACGAACGGCACTGGCTCGCTCCCCATCAGGGGAAGGTCAGGGTGGGGGTGGGTTTCGACAGGCTCTACGGACCCGCCTGCTCATGCGCCCGCGCATCGATCTCGAACGGCGCGTTCTCATAGCCGAGCTCGATGATCTGGCTCAGATACACGGGCAGGAACACGGCAACCGAGCCGGCGCACTCGTATT
>JAQGMV010000205.1 GCA_028292225.1 Betaproteobacteria bacterium | reverse complement strand
GAGGTGAGAACGCGTCTTGCGAACCTCGGCGCGGACGCGGCGGGAGGCCCGCCTGAGAAAATGGCCGACCTGGTGCGGGCCGAGCTCGTCCGCTGGAAAAAGGTGCTGAAGCCCCTCGACTGACCGGCCGACCGTGTCAGTGCTGCACGCGGAATGACAGCGCGGGCGGTTCCAGGCGATCGCGTGCCTTGCGTATGCGCTGCGCCATTTCCAGTGCATAAGGCGCGCCTTCGAGCAGTATCGTCGTCTGGTAATCGTCGAGCCTGAGGCCGGCCTGCTGCGCGCAGTTCAGCACGAAGTCGCGGGTCGCTGCGTCCAGATCGGGTGCGGCTTTGGGCTCGTTACCGGTCAGATTCACGGCCGGCTGCTGCGCTCCCGCAAGGACGCGCGGATGTCGCGTATGCCAGTCGGTGGCCTGCTGATACGCATGACCCACGCGCAGGACTCCCGCATCGTCGAACGGCCGCCCGATCAGCTGCAACCCCATCGGCAACCCGTTGCTGAAACCGCAGGGCAGCACGAGCGCAGGCGCTCCGGTCAGATTCGCCGGCCTGAACATGTCGGTGCGCTTCTGCCAGAAAGTCATCGTGCGGTGCGCGTCGAACCGCGGCGCGGGCCCGAGGCCGGCAGTCAGCAGCACGTCGTATTTATCGTAGAGGGGCAGGCTCTCCGCCATGATGCGGTAGTGCTCGCGTGTAGCCTGCACGTAGTCCGAAGCCGTAAACAGGCACGCGGGCAATATGCGTCCGAGGAAATCTCTTCCGAAATCGCCGGCGCGCGTTTTCAGATTGTCGTAATGGATCGAGTAGATCTCGCTTTCGCCGATGATGATCTTGGTATCGAATGAATCCTGCAGCGGGTGCGTGCGGCAGTCCTCGATCTTCGCGCCGAGGGACTCGAGCACCCTCATGGCTTCTTCCATCGCCGCACGCAGGTCGGGATGAGCGGGCATGTCCTCTTCCCAATAGTGGCGCAGCACGCCGATGCGCAGCCCCTCGATGCCGCGGCCGAGTCCACCGCGATAATCCGGGATGTCGACGCGGACGCTGCCCGGGTCTTTTGCGTCGAAGCCGGCGATCGCCTGCAGCAGGATGGCGCAGTCTTCCACGGTGCGTGCCATCGGCCCGCAATGGTCGAGCGTGAAGGAGTTGGGTATGACGCCGGCGCGGCTGACCAGACCCGTCGTCGGTTTGAGGCCCACGATGCCGCAGAACGTCGCCGGATTGCGCACCGAGCCTCCGGTGTCCGAACCCAGCGATGCCGGTATCAGGCCGGCGGCGAGCGCTGCGCCGGAACCGCTCGACGAGCCGCCGGTGACATGCTCGGGATTCCAGGGATTGCGCGAAGGCGGCCACGGCAGATCGAACGACGGCCCTCCGTGGGCGAACTCGTGGGTCTGGAGCTTGCCGAGCAGCACCGTACCCGCTTCGTGAAGCATGCGGGTGGTCGTGGCGTCTTCGGTCGGGACGTTATTCATGGCGACCCTGGAGCCCCCGGACGTCCGTATCCCTTTGGTGTTGTAGATGTCCTTCAGCGCGAGCGGGATGCCGTGCAGCGCGCCGCGGTAATCACCCGCCATGATTTCCGCTTCGGCTCGCCGCGCCTCGCTGCGCGCGAGCTCGAACGTAGGCGTGATGAACGCGTTCAATTGCGGATCGAGCGCTCCGATGCGCCCGAGCAGCGCGTCGGTGTACTCGACCGGCGACAGCTTGCGGGCGCTGATCAGCGCGCAGGCTTCGGCGATCGTAAGGAAGTGCAGTTCGTCAGTCATGGGATCACTCGACAGTCACGTTCTTGTCTTTGATGATCTTCGCCCATTTCACGATCTCGGCCTGGACGAAGCGGTTGAATTCCTCGGGCGAGCGGCTCGTCGCCATCGGAATCGCGCTCCTGTTGTAGAGATCGCGCACGTCCTGACGCTGCATGACCTGGAGCAGTGACGCGTGGAGCCTGTCGATCACGGCGCGCGGCGTGGCTGCCGGTACGAAGAGCCCGGTCCACTGGTCGTTGCCGACGCCTCGCATGCCTTCTTCGGCGAACGTGGGAACTTCCGGAAGCTCGGGTAGCCGTTTGGGAGCCGTGGTGGCATAGGCCTTCAGCTTCCCGCCTTTGATCTGGCCTATGGCCGACGCGGCGCTCTGGATGGAGATGTGGATGTCCCCCGCGATGATGGAAGCGAGCGCCTGGCCGATGCCTCTGGTGGGCACGTTCGGCATTTGCAGGCCGGCTTTGCCGAGAAAATCCAGGGTATCGAGATGCGACTGCGAGCCGAGCGGCGAAGTGAAGTTGACCTGCCCCGGCCGCGACTTCAGGTACGCGATCAGCTCTTTCAGATTGTTCGGAGGCAGCACCGAGCCTGAGACCAGCACGTTGGGGCTCGAGGCGACGAGCGTGACCCCGATCAGATCCCTGGAGGGCTTGATCTTGAGCGACGACGTGAACAGGGTCTCGTTGATCGAGTTGGTCGAGACATTTCCGATCAGCGTGGTGTGGCCGTCGGGCTGGGCATGCGCGACGATGTCGAGGGCGATGTTGCCGGCTGCGCCCGAGCGGTTATCGACGATGAATTGCTGGCCGAGTGCCTCGCTCAGCGACGGCGCGAGGATGCGCGCCACGATGTCGGTGGAGCCCCCGGGAGGGAACGGCACCACCATGCGCACCGGCTTTACCGGCCACCGGGACGCCTGCGGCTCGGCGGCACGACCGTCACCCGCCATTGCGGCGTACCACGCGAGTACGAACGTGACTGCGGCGTTTCGTGTGTTCATGACTCCTTCATCCGCCGCGCATCTATCGGCACCGTGACTCTCATACCAAAGCGTATTCGTTGACTGCGAAGTAGACCGACATTATGATTGTCATACAATCTTGTCAAGCAGACTCCAGCCAGATAACTGAAGCGTTCCTACTCGCAGTGTTGCACCACCGGTCATAACCAGGAGCATCCTGAATGAATCCTCGGGCACTCACCGCCTTGTGCATGACACATGGCTGAGACGATCACAGAAAAAATCCTGGCGCGGGCGTCCGGAAAGGCGAAGGTCACGCCCGGCGAGTACCTCACGGTGCGCAGCAACTGCCCGATCATCTTCGGGCATCACTCGTTCGACACTTTCATGGACCGCGGGCTGCACACGATTCCGCGCCTCGGTGTGCGCGTGTTCGACCCTTCGAAAGTCATCATCGTCGACGGGCACGGCGGCGCGTCCTCGGGAAGCAACATCGCAGACGTGCGTTGGGCTGCGCAGAAGTGGGCTCGCGAAGTCGGCATCCCTCTCGAGAACGTCATCAACCTCGGCCGCGGCGGCATCGAGAACATGATGTCGGCCGAGCGCGCGTGGGCGCTTCCGGGCGAGACGTTCTTCCAGGGCTGCAACGGACACTTGAGCACGGTGGGCGCCCTCGGCGCTTTCCCCTGCGCGCTGTCGCACGGGTCGGGCGCCTACCTCATGAAAGGCACGACGTGGGTGCGCGTCCCGGTTTCGGTGAAGATCGTGCTCAAGGGCAGGATGCCGCCGAAAGGCGTTTACGCCCGCGACGTGTTCGAGTACGTGCTGCAGCAGATCGGGCCCATGGGCGGCATGAGCGGCGTGCTCGAGTGGTGCGGTCCGGTCGTCGACGAAATGAGCATGGACGAAAGGTTTTCTCTCTGCTCGTCCGCCATATTCACCGGCGCGTGGACCGCGATCATGAATCCGGACGAGAAAACGATCGCGCACGTGAAGGCGGCAACGAAGACGCCGTTCGAGCCGATGCGCAGCGACCCGGGTGCGGAATATGCCAAGGTGTACGAGTTCGACGTGTCAAAGCTCGAGCCCCTCATCGTGCCGCATCCGAAAAGGCACATCGTGAAGAGCGTACGCGAGCTCGAGGGCACGAAGATCAACCGCGGCTTCATCGGCAGCGATTCGGGCGGCTGGTTCGAGCACATGGCGCTCGCGGCGCGCATCCTGAAAGGCCGGAAGCTCCCGCCGGACGTCATACTCAACATCACACCTGGAACGGTGGGCATTCTGCTGCGCATGATGGAGACCGATATCCTGCGCACCTTCGTCGAAGCGGGCTGCTGCGTGCCCGATCCCAATGAAGGGCAGGAAGCGGGACTGAACACCCTGCTTTGCGCGGGGGAGGTCTGCGTCGCCTCGGCGCAAACCAACTACCCGGGACGCATGGGCAGCCGCGACGCGGAGATCCATCTCGCCAATTCCGCCACCGTAGCGGCATCGTCTCTCGAGGGCTGCATCACCGATCCGAGGAAATATCTATGAGCGGTTCAGCGAAGATGCAGCCCCTGCGCGGCGATGCCTGGGTTTTCCCGGGCCTGATGGATATCGACTACGACATCTGCTCGTACAACCTCGTGCGTGACCTGCGCGCCGATACAGCCGAGGCGCTGGGCCCTTATTGCATGGTGAACGTCGACCCCGACTTTCCAAAGAAGGTGAAGAAAGGCGATTTCATCGTTGCCGAGGAGAACATGGGGTACGGCCACGACCACGACCACGCCTGTCTTGCTTTGATCGGCGCGGGCGTGGGCGGCATCCTGTGCGAGAGCGCGGCCCCGTACTTCCTGCGCAATTCGCTCGAGCACGGCCTGCCGGTGGTCGAGCTGCCCGGCGTGTTCAAGACCGTGTCGCAGGGCGATCCGCTGGAAATCGACCTCGCGACGGGCACTTTCAGAAACGTGCGCACCGGCGCGCAACTGTCGTTCACGCCGCCGCCGGATTTCATCCTGGAAATGATCGCCGCAGGCGGTGTCTACCCGATGCTCACGCGCATGGCCGAAGAGGGCCGTCTGCCGAAGCGCGTGTAAGGAGATTCCCTCAGGAGACGATGTGGCTCGAGACAACGCAATGACGGCGATGCAGTGGGTGGTGGTGTCCGTGACGGCGACCGGAATGGTCGCCATGGCGCATGCCCAATCGTATCCTGACAAAGCCGTACGCATCATCGTGCCGTTCTCTCCGGGCGGCAGCACCGACATCGTGGCGCGCATCACTTCGCAGAAGCTCTCGGAGCGCCTCAGGCAGTCGGTCGTCATCGACAATCGCGGCGGCGGGGGCGGCAACATCGGCTCGGAGCTGGTGGCCAAGGCGCCGCCCGACGGGTATCTGCTGTTGCTCGGCACGGTGGGCAGTCTCACGATCAATCCGAGCCTCTACAAAAAAATGCCGTACGACCCGCTGAAAGATCTGACGCCGCTCGCCTATCTGGGGTCGACGCCGAACGTGCTCGTCATTCACCCCTCGCTGCCTCCGAAGTCGGTGCGCGAGCTCGTCGCGCTGGCGAAATCCAAGCCCGGGCAGCTCAACTACGCGTCGGCCGGCACCGGCGGCTCGGTGCATCTCGCCGCCGAGCTTTTCAAGAGTCTCGCGAAAGTCGACATGGTGCACGTGCCTTACAAAGGCTCGGCCCCGGCCCTGATCGATCTCCTCGGCGGGCAGACGCAGCTCATGTTCGCGACCCTGCCGCCGGCGCTGCCGCACGTGAAGAGCGGCAGGCTGCGCGCGCTCGGCATGACCGGCGCGAAGCGCTCGCCGCTCGTGCCGGAGTTGCCGACGATCGCCGAGTCGGGTCTTCCCGGTTACGAGATCACGCAATGGTGGGGGCTGCTCGGGCCTCCCGTATTACCTCCCGCGATCGCGACCCGGCTGAACTCCGAAGTGAACGCGATATTGCAGCAGCCGGAGGTGAAAGAGCGCTACGCCAGCGAGGGCGCCGATACCGCGCCGAATACGCCCGAGTGGTTCTCGTCGTATATGAAGAGCGAGGTGGCGAAATGGGCGAAGGTCGTGCGCGCCTCCGGCGCGACTGCCGATTGATCTGCTGACATGACCCTCCCGGATCGAGCCGATGTGATCGTCGTAGGCGCGGGAAACGCGGCCATGTGCGCCGCGCTGGCTGCGCGCGAGAACGGCGCCGAAGTGCTCGTGCTCGAAAGCGCGAGTGAGGCCGATCGCGGCGGCAACACACGCTACGCAGCCGGACAGATGCGCGTGGGCTTTGGCGCGGCGAAGAACCTCATGCAAGTCGTCGAAGGGCTGGACGCCGAAGCACTCGCCCACGTCGACATCGAAGATTACGGGCCGGCCGAGTTTTTCGACGACGTCGCGAGGCTCACGCAGTACCGCACGAACGCCGATCTCATGGACGTCGTCGTGGGTCGCAGCCTCGACACGCTGGCGTGGATGCGCAGCCAGGGCGTGCGTTTCCAGTTGTCCTTCGGCAGGCAGGCACACCGCGAAGGGAAACGCTTCAGGTTCTGGGGCAACCTGCCGTGCGAAGCCTGGGGCGGCGGCGTCGGCATGCTCGAGGCCTACTACAAGCAGGCGGCACGCACCGGCATCACGATGCTCTACGGCGTGGCGGCGAGGCGCCTCGTGACCTCGGGCGATAGAGTCTGCGGCATCGAAGTCGCCGATCGCGGCGAGGTAAGGCGCATAGACGCCGGCGCGGTGGTGCTCGCGTGCGGCGGGTTCGAATCGAATGCGGACATGCGGGCGATGTATCTCGGACCGAACTGGGACCTTGCGAAAGTGCGCGGGACGCGCTTCAACACCGGCCGCGGATTGAAAATGGCGCTCGATATCGGCGCGGCCGCGTGCGGCCAGATGTCGGGCGCACACTCGACGTGCTGGGACCTGAATGCGCCCGAGTCCGGGGACCTCATCGTCGGCGATTCCTACCAGAAGCACAGCTATCCGTTCGGCATCATGGTGAACGCGAGGGGAGAGCGCTTCCTGGACGAAGGTGCGGACTTTCGCAACTACACTTACGCGAAATACGGCGCCGAATTGCTGCACCAGCCGGGCATGTTCGCATGGCAGATCTTCGATGGACGGGCGATCGCGATGCTGCGCGACGAGTATCGCGTGCGGCAGGTCACGAAAGCGCGCGCCGACACGCTCGAGGCACTCGCCGAAAAACTCGAAGGCGTCGACGCGAAGCGCTTTCTCGAGATGATCGGTGAATTCAACCGCGCCGTGCCGGCTGTCGACGGGCCGATCAACGCGGGCGTCAAGGATGGCCGCAGCACGCACGGGCTTGCGGTGCCGAAATCCAACTGGGCGTACCCGATCGACGAGCCGCCGTTCGAAGCCTACGCCGTGACGACAGGCATCACGTTCACGTTCGGCGGCCTGAAGATCGACACGCAGGCGCGGGTGCAGAGCACGCTGGGACAATCGATCGGCGGGCTTTGCGCTGCCGGGGAGATCGTCGGCAGCCTTTTCTATCACAACTATCCCGGCGGCAGCGGACTCACGGCGGGCGCAGTGTTCGGCCGCATCGCGGGGCAGAGCGCCGCGCAGCACGCAAGGAGCGCAAGATAGCGGCGAGGAGAGACATGAATCAGATGACTGTCTGCATGCTGCTGGCCGGCGCGACCGCCGGCATGGCCTATGGCGCCACCGTACGCGCACAGGCCTACCCTGATCGTCCGATACGCTTCATCGTTCCGTTCGCCCCCGGCGGCACCAGCGACCTCGTCGGCCGCTTGCTGAGCGTCAAGCTCGGCGAAGAGCTCGGGCAGACGATCGTCATCGACAACCGCGCCGGCGCCGGAAGCACCCTCGGTACGGCGCTGGTCGCGAAAGCCGCGCCCGACGGCTATACGGTGATCGTCAATCACAACGGCCTTGCGATCAACGAGACCCTCTATCCCAAGCTTCCCTACAATGCCCGCAAGGACCTCACCGCGGTCGCCGGGGTCGGCGACACTCCGAACGCGGTCGTGGTCAACAGCGGCTTGCCGGTGAAGAACGTCAGGGATCTGATTGCGCTTGCGAAGAAACAACCGGGCAAGCTCGATTACGGCTCCGGCGGGCACGGCAGCACCGGGCACTTGTCCGTCGTCCTTCTCGAGGACGTCGCGGGCGTCAGGTTCAATCACATTCCTTACAAGGGCGGCGGACCGTCGGTGGCTGCGGTGGTCTCGTCGCAGGTGCATTTCGCCATGCCTGCGCTGCCGACTGCGGTCCCTCACGTGAAGGCAGGGCGGCTGCGCATATTCGCGGTCACCGGCGCCACGCGATCTGCCTCGATGCCTGAGCTGCCGACGGTGGCCGAAGCAGGGGTCCCGGGGTACGAGTTCGCCACCTGGTACGGGATATTCGCGCCGGCAGGCACGCCGAAGCACGTCGTCGCGCGGCTCCACCAGGCGATTGCCAAAGTGATGGAAATGCGCGACCTGCGGGAGCAGTTGGCGCAGCAGGGACTGGAAACCAGGGTTTCCAGCCCCGAGGCGCTCGGCAAAACGCTTCAGGCGGATATCGTGAAGTGGGGCAGGATCGTCAAATCCGCCGGCATCACGATCGAATAGCTTTCAAGCGCCGGCGGTTCGTTGTGCTGACGATGCTCAGTACGTCAGCATCATGCGCTGGATCTTCTTCGCGTCGGCGCGTTTTCGTGAGCGCGAGCATGAGCAGGATGCGCGCTTTTCTCGGACCCAGCCCAGGTGAGCGTCGCGACGCTGACCATGGCTTTGATTGCAGAAGCTCGCTTCGAGGATCGACTCCAGGTCGGGACACCGGCGACAGCCGTTCGACGAAAGGATGCACGATGCGTAGATCGGACGTTATGATTGTCATACAATCCTGTCAAGGTTGCCGGACATGACACCACAAGGGGTATCGGCCGATGGGACTGACACGAGGCGTCGCGTGAAAGGAATACTGTTTTCGCAGATGGAGCCGCCCCCGGATATCGAGGCGGACTTCAATGACTGGTACGAGACCGAGCACATACCGGCGCGCCTCGCGCTTCCGGGGTTCAGCGCAGCTGTTCGATACGCGGAGCGCGAGAAGGCGCGCAGGTATCTCGCCATCTACGAGATCGACGACCTCGCGGTTCTGGAGAGTCCGGCGTATCAGGTGCTGAAGACCCGGCCTTCGGAGCGTACGGCCTTCATGCTGAAGAACGTCAAAGGTTTCACGCGTTACACCTGCACTCAGGCGTTCGACAGCGGAGCCGCGTCCGAGCGCGGAAAATATCTTTCCGCAGTCGCATTTGCGGTGCCTCGCGGAGCGGAAGCACAGCTCGACGACTGGTACGAGAGCGAGCACATACCCGCCCTGATGCGCGCGCCCGACTGGCTGAGGGTGCGCCGCTATAAAGTATTCTCGGCCGACGGCGCGCCGTGGACCGACATCGCGCTGCACGAGCTGCGTTCGCTGGACGTGATGGACGGCCCGGAGCGCAAGGCCGCGAGGACAGGGCCGAAGCGCGACGCGCTGGCCGGGGAGCAGTGGTTCGAGAATTCCGGGCGGTGGGTTTACGAAGTGCTGTCCGTCGCGTCTTCATCGTGAACGGTCGGCCTGCATGATTGGCACTGAACTTGCGATGCGAGGGCGCGCCCGTCGAGCTTCGGGGCGCAGCAGCACATAACGCGAGCATCGATGCACTACGAGTCACCGCGGCGCGCCATATAGGGGCGCGATGACACACCTTCGGAGAGCCATTTTGCAAGTGCACACCGTCGCTCGCTGCCTGGTTGCCGCGAGCGTCCTGTTTATCGCAACTTCAGCGTCTCCGACCCAGGCTCAGGACTATCCGGGCAAACCGATACGCTGCATCGTTCCCTATGTGCCGGGGGGATCGTCGGATTTCCTGGCTCGCCTGATCGGACAGAAGCTCACCGACGCATGGGGGCAGCAGGTGGTGATCGACAATCGCTCCGGCGCCGCGGGCAACATCGGAACCGACGCCGCGGCGAAGGCGCCGCCTGACGGGTACACGATGCTGCTCGTGGCCAGCACCGTAACGATGAATCCGAGCATCTATTCGAAGCTTCCGTTCGACACCGAAAAGGACCTCCTTCCGGTTACGCAGATCCTGTGGCAACCGTGGCTCCTGTCGGTGCATCCTTCCCTGCCTGCGACCAATCTCAAACAGCTTCTCGCCCTCGCGAAAGCGAAGCCGGGTGAGCTGAACTACGCTTCCGGCGGCAGCGGCACCAGCGGTCACATCGCGGCTGAGTTGTTCGCCAGCATGGCCGGCGTGAAATTCACGCATGTGCCTTACCGGAGTCTCGGGCCTGCGGGGACAGCGCTCCTGACGGGCGAGGTTCAGCTCGTTTTCCAGTCGCCGATCGCCGGGCTCGAGCACGTCCGGTCGGGCAGGATCAGGCCGATCGGTGTCAGCGGCCGCAGCCGCATGGCCGCGCTGCCCCAGGTGCCGACGATACTGGAAGGGGGACTGCCCGGTTACGACGAAGGCAACTGGCAGGGTATATTCGTTCCGGCGCAAACCCCGCGGGCCGTCGTGAACAAGCTCAATCAAGAGCTCGTGCGAATATTGAAAGCTGCCGACGTGACCGACAGCGTGCGGCGCGTCGGCGGGAATGTGATCGCAAGCACGCCGGAAGAATTCGGTGCAGTCGTTCGAGCCGACCTGAAAAAATACGCGGCGCTGGTAAAAGCCGTGGGTATCCGGGCGGATTGACTGTCGCACCTCCAGTTCGTATTCACCCAGGAGCACGTGATGGCAAACGAAGTAACCCTCGAAGACGTGCGCACGATGGCCGCCGATGTCGGCCTGACGCGCCTCACCGATCAGCACCTGCAGGAGCTGCTGCGCGCGACGCAGACAGCGCAGGCGCGCCGGGCGGCGATGCCGAAGAGCGACCTCACCCCGGCGGACGAGTCGGCGCACGTCTTCCGGCTGAACGGGAGCGATCGATGAGCGATCTCGCCTATCTCACCGTCGCCGAGGCCGCGGAGCTGCTGCGCGCCAAGAAGCTCTCGCCGGTCGAATACGCGAAAGCGCTGATCGACCGCGTCGAGAAGCACGACAAGAAGCTGAACGCTTTCATCCGCTTCACACCCGACAGGGCGATGGACGATGCGAAGCGCGCGGAAGCCGAGATCATGCGAGGCGAATGGCGCGGTCCGTTCCACGGCGTCCCGTACGGTCTCAAGGACATCGTCGACTATGCGAGCCTGCCGACGACCGCGCATTCGAAGATCCTGAAGGACAACGTCGCCGCGACCGATGCCGTGGTGACGCAGAAGCTGCGTGCCGCGGGCGGCGTATTCATGGGCAAACTGTCGACGCACGAGTTCGCAACGGGCGGTCCGTGCTTCGATCTGCCGTGGCCGCCTGCGCGCAATCCCTGGAACCGCGAGCACTTCACCGGCGGCTCGTCGAGCGGTTCGGGCGCGGCGACGGCGGCGGGCTTCGTGCCGGCCGCGATAGGCACCGATACCGGCGGCTCGATCCGCAATCCGGCGACACTGTGCGGCGTCGTCGGGATGAAAGGCACTTACGGCCTGGTCAGCCGGCGCGGCGTGATCCCCCTCGCGTTCTCGCTCGATCATGTCGGCCCGCTCACCCGCACCGTGCGCGATAACGCGCTCATGCTCGATCTGATCGCCGGCTACGATCCGCTCGACCCCGGCAGCGTCAATACGGCGGCCGGCGGCTACACCGCCGGGTTGGGCGCGGGAGTGCAAGGACTTAAGGTCGGAGTCATCCGCCACTTCTACACGCGAGACATGGAAGGCGAGCCCGAGATGGTGGCCGGCATCGAGGCGGCGGTGAAGGTGTTGACCGGTCTCGGCGCGAAGGTGCAGGAGGTGCAGACCGCGCCGCTCGGCGAGTACGCCGCCTGTAACCGCACACTCCTGTCGAGCGAAGCCTACGCCATACATGAAAAATGGCTGCAGGAGCGCCCGCAGGATTACGCCAGCCTCACGCGCGAGCGCTTCCTGTCGGGCGCCTTCGTGCGCGCGGCAGACTACATCAACGCGACGCGTGTGCGCCTGAAGATGACGAGCGCCTTCCACGCGCTCTTCAGCGACGTCGACGTCATGGTGACGGCGAGCGCGATGGATCCGGCGTGCCGCATCGACGACGCGAAAGAGCTGGACCGTACTTATGCCCGGCAGGCGCGCTCGCCATTCAACGTGACCGGCAGCCCCGCGCTGTCCGTCCCGGTCGGGTTCAGCAAAGGAGGGCTGCCGCTCGGCATGCAGATCGTCGGCAGGCCGTTCAGCGAGGCGCTGATCTACCGCGTCGCCCACGCGTACGAGCAGGCCACGCAGTGGGTGGGGAAACATCCGCCACTGGAGGCCTAGCACTCACGGACTGATGAATGCCGCGACATTCTCCTGGCATGTGATGTGCTAACGAGGCAGGCTTCGCCCTGAAACCGGCAGGTAACGCGTGAAGATGAGCTATGTGGGGGCAGTGCTGGCGGCAGGTGCACTGCTATCGGGCGGCGCGCTTGCGCAAACCTATCCGGTCAAACCGGTGCGGCTGATCGTCCCGTTTGCGCCCGGCGGCGGCGCGGATTTCATGGGTCGGCTCGTGGCCCCGCAGCTCACGGCGGCGCTCGGGCAGTCGGTGATCGTCGAGAACCGCCCGGGCGCCGGCGGCACCATCGGTTACGAGGCCGCGATCAAGGCGGCGCCCGACGGCCATATCCTCACGCTGGTGTCGACCAGCTACTCGGTCAATCCCAGTCTTTACAAGCTCGCGTTCGATCCGGTCAGGGATATCCAGCCGGTGATCCACCTCTCGCGCGGGCCGTACGTCGTTGCGGTTCATCCTTCGCTTCCCGTGCAGAACATCAAGCAACTGATCGCTCTGGCGAAGGCGCAGCCGAACACCCTCAACTACGCATCGAGCGGACAAGGGGGCAATGTGCATCTCGTGACCGAGCTGTTCCTCTACAGGTCGGGGATCAGGATGGTCCACATTCCCTACAAGGGCACGGGGCCGGCGCTCATCGATACGCTGACGGGGCAGGCCTCGCTGATCTTCGGCAGCACCAGCTCCACCCTGCCGTACGTGCGCGCCGGGAGATTGCGCGGCATTGCGATCACCAGCCTCCAGCGCAGTCCCGCCGCGCCGGAAATTCCCAGTGTCGCCGAATCCGGCTTGCCGGGCTTCGACGCGTTCGACTGGCAGGGCATCGTCGGGCCGCGCGGCCTGCCGAAAGCGATCGTCGATCGCCTGAACAATGAGCTCAACAAGACTCTGCGGAGCAGGGAGCTCGTCGACCGGCTGCAAGCCGCCGGTGTCGGACCCGCCGGGGGCACACCCGAGGAATTCGGCGTGCTCATCTCGAAAGAGATCGAGCTCTGGCGCACGGTCGTCGCGCAGGCCGGAGTGAAGCTCGAATAGGTCAACGTTCGAGTCGTTGTCACTCGAGCCCGTCGACGAGGAAGTACTCCGTCGCGCCCTCATCGTATGAACAGGAGAGGTCTCATGCAATTGTCCGGAAGATGGGTGTGGGCTGCGATCGCAGCGACCTTTGCGATTCCGCCCGGCGGGGACGCCGGCGTTGCCGCGGCTCAGGCCTACCCGAGCCGCCCGACACGTCTCATCGTCCCGTGGGCGCCCGGCGGCATCACCGACACGTCCGCGCGCATACTCGCGCAGCACATGTCGGCAAGCATGGGATATCAGGTGGTCGTCGATAACCGCCCCGGCGCCGGCAGCACGCTCGGAACCGACACCGTCGCCCGATCGTCCCCCGATGGCTACACGCTCCTTTACACCGACGTGACCACCACCGCGATCAACGCTACGGCCTATACGAAACTCCCGTACGACACGGTCAAAGACCTGAGTCCCGTCAGCATGGTCGGGGCTTCACCGCTCTTCCTCATCGCGCACCCTTCGATCCCGGCGAAGACCATCCAGGATCTCGTGGCGCTGGCCAAAGCCAAGTCGGGAACGCTCAATTACGCGTCAGCGGGAACCGGCAGCACCCTGCATCTTGCAGTGGAGCTGTTTCGCAGCGCGGCGAACGTGAACCTCGTGCACGTGCCGTTCCACGGCATCGGCCATGCCATGAGCTCGCTGCTGCAGGGTGAGGTGGGACTCATCTTTTCGGCCTTGCCTCCCGTCCTGCCGCACATCAGGGGCGGCGCGCTGCGGGCGCTCGCAACGACCAAGCCGACGCGTTCGAGCGCACTGCCGGACGTGCCTGCGCTCGCGGAGCTCTATCCCGGATTTCAGATCGCCATCGTGAACGGGGTGCTCGGGCCTGCGGCCCTGCCTCGCGACCGGGTCCAGCGTATTCAGGCGGAGGTCGCCAAAGCTGCGCAGACCCCCGAAGTACAAAAGCGATTCGAAACGCTCGGCATAGAGACCAGGACCGGCTCGTCCGCTGAACTGGCGGCGTTTCTGAAGACTGAAATCCCCCGGTTCGGAAAACTGATCCGCGACACGGGCACCAAGCTCGAGTAGTTCGCAGCGGCCCTCGCCGGCCATGGACGAGCGACGATCGGAGCCTCGAGCGAAAACCACTCGAGGCTGGGGATCGTCCACAGCGCGAGTCGCGCGCCGTCGGCCGTTTCCTGGTAAATGCCATCCTCCCCCGGGTTAAAGGACACGCGGCCATTGCCGTTATGTCGCTGGTAGGCCTCACGGATAGCGACTCCTGCGGTTCGCATTCGTTTGCGCATGCCCGGGCGCCTTTCGCTGCTCGACCGGGCTGCGAGTCGAGGGGAAAGCCGAATCAATGTGGCTGCAGCGGATATCACTTGGCGGGGATCGTCGCATGAACCTCAAGACGTTGAAACGAGCCGCAATTGCACTGGCGGCGCTTCTGACCTTCGGCTCCGCGGCGCACGCCGCGGATGAGCAGCCTTACGCGTTCAACGTGCTCAACCAGCGCTCGATCGCGCTCACCTCGCAGTACTGGAACCCGATCCTCATCTACGTCAGCAAAAAGAGCGGCGTGCCGCTCGAGCTGAGGCTCGCCAAGACGACGAAGGAAGCGAATGCGCTGGCGGAACAGGGGGCGTACCAGTTCCTCTACAGCAATCACTTCTTTACCCCCGAACGCGATCGGCTCGGATACCGCGTAATCGCGCGGCCTGCGGGTCCCGGGATACGCGGACAGCTCGTGGTGCCGGCGGACTCGCCGATCAAGACGCTTGCCGAGCTGAACGGCAAGGAAGTCGCATTTCCCAGCCCCGATGCGTTTGCGGGGTACTGGCTGCCGATGGACGCCCTGCTCAAGAGCAAGGTAAACATCAAGCCGGTGTTCACCACGAACCAGGAAGCCGGCCTCGCGCAACTCAAGATCGGCACGGTCGCAGCGGCGGGCGTGAATAACCAGATCATTCAGCGCTACGCACGGCGCGAAGGGTTCGAGTACCGCCTGTTGTGGGATTCCGAGGTCTACAACGACCTGTGCATCATGGCGAGCCCGAAAGTTCCGCCGGCGAAGATCGCCGCGGTCCGCAACGCCCTGATCGGCATGATGGACGATCCCGAGGGCCGCAAGGTCATCGAAGCGGGCGCAGACCTCCTGAAGATCAAGGACAACCTGGGTTTCGTCGCCGCGACCGATCGCGAATACGACAACTACCGCGCGTTCTATAAGAAAACGCTCGTCAAAGCAGCAAATCAACCGGGCTAGGCGGGAGCGGCCACTATGAACGCGCTGCGCTTTCTCAGTATCTGGGAAAAATGGGGGCTGATCCCGAGGCTGATGGCGGCCGTCGGTTTCGCGAGCTTGGTCGGCGGCGGCATACAGAACTACCTCCTCGTGCTGGAAGGCGCTGCCGGGCACTCGGCGCGCCACGAGCGCGAAGTTCAGGAGACGCTGAAATTCCTGGCGCCCCTCGTCGCTGACCAGGCGGTGCTCGGCGACTACGCCGCGATCGCCCAGCTGCTGAATGCGCAGGCGAAAAAGCTCGAGATCTTCGAGCTTTCCTGGACGGACAAGAGCGGCCGCAAGCTCTCAGGCAAGGACACGCCGGACCGGCTCGACGCTCCGCGCTGGTTCGTCGCGCTGGTCCCCATCGCTCATGTGGAAGCGACGCTGGACGTCAACACTGGCGGCGCAAGCTACGGCACCCTGTTCGGCGAGATGAACTCGGTGCCGGCGAGCAACGGCCTCTGGGCCCAGTTCGTCCACCAGCTCCAGATTGTTTTTGCGGTGCTGCTGCTGACCCTGCAGGTCATCTGGCTGATCTTCCGCGGGAACCTCGGCACGCTGCGCATGCTCGCGGTGTCCGCGAACCGCTTCAGCCTCGGCGAGCACGCGGTGCGCGTCGACGTCGACGGC
>JAQGMV010000183.1 GCA_028292225.1 Betaproteobacteria bacterium | reverse complement strand
AAGTCGGTGATCGACTTGCGCACCAGCGCGATCGTTTCCTGCAGCAGGTCTTTCTTGGCGCCGGTGATCCGTACCGCATCGCCCTGGATGCTCGCCTGAACCTTGAGCTTGCTGTCCTTGACGACCTTCACGATTTTCTTCGCCAGCTCCTGCTCGACCCCTTCGCGCACGGCGACGGTCTGCTTGACCTTGTTGCCGCTGACCTTGTCGATGTCACCGGTCTTCAGGCAGCGCACGTCGATGCCGCGCTTGGCGAGCTTGCCGGTGAGGACGTCGAGGACCTGAGTCAGCTTGAAGTCGTCGTCGGCGTACACGGTGAGCATTTTTTCTTTTTCGTTCAGGTCGACGCGCGCGTCGGAGCCCTTGAAATCGAAACGATTGGTGATTTCCTTGTTCGTCTGGTCGAGCGCGTTGTGCACTTCGACCTGATTCACTTCGGAGACGATGTCGAACGAAGGCATCGCGTGTCTCCCCTGTAGTTTGAAGTGCGGCGGCTTGTCGGCCGCGAACGGCAGTCTTGGCGGCAGCGTTGCCGCGTTCAGACTTTGCGTAATTTTAGCGCATACGAGGTCACGGGCGCGCCGGTGCTGTCGTCGAACTCGGCCGCGCCGTCGATGGCGCGCCGGGCGATCTCTTCGGCGGAGCGCTTCGGATCGTCGTAAGTCGCGTACATCACGCCCAGCGCGACGTCGCCGCCGCTGCCGAACGCGTAGAACTTCGAGAATTCCTGGACCGTGCGATGCGCGGCGATCCCGAATATGCCGTAGGCATTCAGGATCAGGACATCCATACGCGACGATTCGATGGCATCGTCTTCACCATGCCCCGGCACGAGAAAGTAATCCTGCTTCAGAACCGTGTGGAGCTTCTGCCATGTCTTGAAAATTTCCATGGCATTGTCGAAACGCGCGTATACCCGGGGCCGCGAGAAGTAATCGCGCAGTATCGTCTGGAACGTGGCGTTTCCAGTCACTCCAAGGTAAGTGTTGCCGATGCGGAAAATCTTGCCGTGATTCACGATGTAGCTCGCGGTCTCCTTGCCCGAGCCCCACTTGGTCATCGTGTCTGCGGCGATGGCCGCATAGCCGTTTTTTCTTACGACCGCTATGGTAGTCATCTCGCACCTTGAGCCGCGTCCGGCAGGACGCCGACATATTCCAGCGATTACCCGTCCGGCGCAAACCGTAAAATTTACCGGCCGCAATGGGCGGGACAGAGGGCTCGCGGACAAAAGCAATTACCTTGCCCCCGCACCGCCCGGCATTCGGAATCGCTCTAGCGGGCGGGTTTCTTCAGGTTCGCGGCGATCCGCAGGCGCAGCGCGTTGAGGCGGATGAACCCCGCAGCGTCGGCCTGGTCGTAGGCGCCCTTGTCGTCCTCGAAAGTCGAGATCGCCGGGTCGAAAAGCGAGTCGGTTTCGGACGACCGGCCGACCGTCATGACGGTGCCTTTATACAGCTTCAGCCGCACCCTCCCGTTGACGGTCGCCTGGGATTCGTCGATGAGCTTTTGCAGCAGCAGGCGCTCGGGGCTGAACCAGTAGCCGTTGTAGATGAGTCGCGCGTAGCGCGGCATCAGGTCGTCTTTGAGCGCGAGGACTTCACGGTCCAGGGTGATGGACTCCATCGCGCGATGCGCTTTGAGCATGATCGTGCCGCCGGGCGTTTCGTAGCAGCCGCGCGACTTCATCCCGACGTAGCGGTTCTCCACGAGATCGAGGCGGCCGATGCCGTGCGCGCCGCCGAGCCGGTTGAGCTCGGTCAGCACTTCCGCGGCGCTCATCGGCCTGCCGTCGATCGCTACGATGTCACCGTGCTTGTACTCGAGCTCGACGTATTCGGGCGAGTCGGGCGCTTTTTCGGGTGATACCGTGATGCGCCACATCGAGTCCTCGGGCTCGAAGCCCGGGTCTTCGAGAATGCCGCCTTCGTACGAGATGTGCAGCAGGTTGGCGTCCATCGAGTACGGCGCCTGTCCCTGCTTCTTCTTGTATTCCACGGCGATGCCGTTGCGCTCGGCGTAGTCGAGCAGCTTCTCGCGCGACAGCAGGTCCCATTCACGCCACGGCGCGATCACTTTCACGTTCGGCATGAGCGCGTACGCGCCGAGCTCGAAGCGCACCTGGTCGTTGCCTTTGCCGGTCGCGCCGTGCGAGATCGCATCGGCGCCGGTTTCGCGCGCGATCTCGACGAGCCGCTTCGCGATGAGCGGACGCGCGATCGAGGTGCCGAGCAGGTACTCGCCTTCGTACACGGCGTTGGCGCGGAACATCGGGAACACGAAGTCGCGCACGAATTCTTCACGCAGATCGTCGATATAGATCTGCTTCACTCCGGCGGCTTTCGCCTTGGCCCGGGCGGGCTCGACTTCTTCGCCCTGCCCGATATCAGCGGTGAACGTCACGACTTCGCATTTGTAGACGTCCTGCAGCCATTTGACGATGACGGAGGTGTCGAGGCCACCCGAATAGGCGAGCACGACTTTGTTGATTTCACTCATGTGGATTCCCGGTTGGATGATCTTCGACCGCGTGCCGCCGCGGTCGGGGACGGCGGAGATTACGACAGGCGTCGGAGACGCCGGGGAGGGTGCAAGGCGCTCATTCCTCGACCTTGCCGACCAGCAGGAATTCCATCAGCGCCTTCTGGGTGTGAAGCCGGTTCTCCGCTTCGTCCCAGACCACGCTGTTGGGCCCGTCGATGACCTCGGCGGCGACTTCCTCGCCTCGGTGCGCCGGAAGGCAGTGCATGAAGAGCGCGTCCTTCTTCGCCGCGCGCATCATGTCCGCGTCGACCTGCCAGTCTTCGAAGTCGCGCTTGCGCTCCGCGCTCTCGGCTTCGAAACCCATGCTCGTCCAGACGTCGGTCGTGATGACGTCGACGTCCTTCACTGCTTCCATCGGGTCTTCGAATTCCTCGTAATGATCGGTGCCGTACAGCCCCGCGCGCTCGGGCTCGACCTGGTAGCCGGGCGGCGTGGAGACGTGCACGTTGAAGTCGAAGAGCTCAGCCGCCTGCAACCAGGTGTTGCAGACGTTGTTGGAATCGCCGATCCACGCCACGGTCTTGCCGCGAATGTCGCCGCGGTGCTCGATGAACGTGTAGATGTCCCCCATGATCTGGCATGGGTGATATTCGTTCGTGAGCCCGTTGATGACGGGAACGCGCGAATGCGCAGCGAACTGCTCGATGATCGCCTGCTCGAAAGTGCGGATCATGACGATATCGACCATGCGGCTGATCACCTTCGCGACGTCCTCGATGGGCTCACCGCGGCCGAGCTGGGTGTCGCGCGTCATCAGCGTGATGACCGAGCCGCCGAGCTGGTGCATACCGGCTTCGAACGAGACGCGCGTGCGCGTCGAGTGCTTTTCGAAGACCATCGCGAGGGTGCGATCGTGCAGCGGCCGGTACGGGTCGTAGCGCTTGAACCGGTCCTTGATCGCGCGAGTGCGGGCGAAGAGATGCTCGAATTCCGCCCGGCTGAAATCCTTGAGCTGGAGAAAGTGCCTTACTGCCATCATGTTCGTGGAGCGAGAGGTCACGCCGATTGCGCGGCAGGCTGGGCGCTGGCGGCCGCCGTTCGCTCGGCTACGAATTCGAGGATGAGCGGCACCAGCATGTCGACCAGCGTGCGCGCCTCGGCACGCGTGTAGATGAGCGGCGGCAGCAGGCGCACGACCGTGTCCGCGGTCACATTGATGAGCAGTCCCGCCGCGAGGGCGCGGCTCACGAGCTCGCCGCACGCAAACGCGAGCTCGACGCCGATCATCATGCCGACGCCGCGCACGTCCTTCACGCCGGGTACGCCGGACAGGTGCGAGCGCAGCTCGCTCCGGATGAAGTCTCCGATCTCGACCGCGTTCTGCATGAGCGCATCGTCTTCGATGATCGCGAGCGTCTCGAGCCCCGCGGCGCAGGCGAGCGGATTCCCGCCGAAGGTCGAGCCGTGGCTGCCGGGCTTGAACAGGGTCGCCGCCGCGCCGGCCGCGATGCACGTGCCGATCGGCACGCCGTTGGCCAGACCCTTGGCGAGCGTCACGACGTCGGGCTTCACGCCCGAGTGCTGGTAGGCGAACCACGTTCCGGTACGCCCGGTCCCGCTCTGCACTTCGTCGAGCATGAGGAGCCACTGGTGCTCGTCGCAGATCGAGCGCAGCCCCTTGAGGTAGTCGGGGTGGCACACGTGGACGCCGCCTTCGCCCTGGATGAGCTCGACGAGGATGGCAACGACGTTCCTGTTGGTTGCAGCGACGCGGCGCACCGCTTCGAGATCGTCGAAAGGAACCCGCACGAAGCCCGACAGCAGCGGCTCGAAACCGGCCTGCGCTTTACGGCTGCCCGTCGCGGTGAGCGTGGCGATGGTGCGGCCGTGAAACGCTTTCTCCATGACGATGATCGCGGGGGCTTCGATGCCTTTCTTGTGACCGTGAAGGCGCGCGAGCTTGATCGCGGCCTCGTTTGCTTCGCATCCGGAGTTGCAGAAGAAAACGCTATCCATGCCGGAGATCTCGGCGAGCCGATCGGCGAGCTTCTCCTGGAAATCGATCTGGTAGATGTTCGACGTATGGATGAGGGTCGCGACCTGTTTCTGCAGCACTCGCGTCAGACGCGGGTGCGCGTGGCCGAGCCCGCAGACGGCGACGCCCGCGAGCGCGTCGAGATAGCGCTTGCCCTGCATGTCCCAGAGCCATGGACCTTCGCCGCGCTCGAAAGCGACGGGAAGACGTGCATACGTGTTCATCAGGTGCGACATAAAAAGTGAGCCTCAAAAAGGCGACGGCGGCATGAAGCCGCCGTCAGTCGAACCTATTCTTGCCCATCGTCACCGCTCGCGCAACCTCGCGTTGCGCGACGTGCCGATTACGAAAATGGGCCCGTTACGACATGCCCTTGATGGCGGCGGAAAGACGGCTCTTGTGACGCGCCGCCTTGTTCTTGTGAATGATGTTCTTGTCGGCGATCGAGTCGATGGTGCTCACCGCGCCGACGTATACGGTCTGGGCGGCGGACTTGTCGCCCGCTTCGATCGCCTTGATCACATTCTTCACTGCGGTGCGGAACTCGGAGCGCAGGCTGGTATTGTGCTGCCGCTGCGATTCGCTCTGCCTCGCGCGTTTTCTGGCTGATGCTGTGTTGGCCATGTAAACTCCGGATTCTGCTTGGGAAAAAGGGCGGTATCATACTTCTAATCAGCGCGTTTGACAAGCAACCGAGGACCCTCGTCCTCGGTTGCTGTGACAAGGAATCGGGTACCCTCGCGCCTGGTTCCAGTGACAAGGAACCGAGCGCCCTGATGCTCGATTCCCGTAACAAGGCGCTTACCCCGCCGCCACGCCACATATCAAAATGAATTTACTGAAGGTTCTGGCGACGGTGAGCGGGATGACGTTCATCTCGCGGGTGCTCGGGTTCGTGCGGGATTCCATCGTCGCCCGGATCTTCGGCGCCGGCATCGCGACCGACGCTTTTTTCGTCGCTTTCCGGCTCCCCAACCTCCTGCGCCGGCTTTTCGCCGAAGGCGCATTCTCGCAGGCTTTCGTCCCGATACTCGCCGAATACAAGAATAAACGTGGCGAGGCGGAAACCCGGGTGCTCGTCGATCACGTCTCGGGCGTGCTCGCGCTGGCGCTTTTCGCGGTCAGCGTGCTCGGCGTGCTCGCCGCGCCGTCGATCATTTACGTCACCGCGCCGGGTTTTGCGGCGAACCCCGACAAGTACGACATGGCCGTGCAGATGTTGCGGATCACCTTTCCGTACATCCTCTTCATTTCACTGACCGCATTCGCCGGCGGCATTCTCAACACCTACAGCCGTTTTTCGGTCCCGGCGTTCACGCCGGTGCTGCTGAATGTGTCGTTCATCGGTTTTGCGCTGTGGGCCGCGCCGTATTTCGACCCGCCGGTGCTCGCGCTGGCGTGGGCGGTGTTCGTGGGCGGGGTGCTCCAGCTCGCGCTGCAGGTGCCGTTTCTCGCACGTCTGAAGATGCTGCCGCGGTTCAGGCCGCGCTTCTCTGACCCTGGCGTGCGCCGTGTGCTGCGGCAGATGGGGCCGGCGGTGTTCGGCGTGTCGATCGGGCAGGTAAGCCTCGTCATCAACACGATATTCGCCTCGTTCCTCGTCACCGGTAGCGTGTCGTGGCTGTACTACGCCGACCGCCTCATGGAGTTTCCGGCGGGGATGCTCGGGGTCGCCCTGGGAACGATATTGCTCCCGAGCCTTTCGAAGCATCACGCCACGAGCTCGACCGAAGCCTACTCGCGCCTCCTCGACTGGGGTTTGCGGATCACGCTCATGCTGGCGGTTCCCGCGGCGCTCGCCCTGGCCTTGCTTGCCGTGCCCCTGATCACGACACTTTTCCAGTATGGCGCGTTCTCGGAAACCGACGCGCTCGCGACCCGCGAGGCAGTCATCGCCTACAGCGCGGGTCTCGTCGGCCTGATCCTGGTGAAAGTGCTCGCGCCGGCCTTTTATGCGCGGCAGGACATCCGCACCCCGGTGCGGATTGCCGTCATCACGCTGCTTGCGACGCAGGTGCTGAACGTGATCCTCATCTGGCCGTTGAGGCATGCGGGCCTCGCGCTGGCGACGAGCCTCGGGGCGTGTCTCAATGCGGCGATGCTGTTTACGCTGCTGCGCCGGCGCGGGATCTACCAGCCGCAATCGGGCTGGGCGGCATTCGGGTTGAAGCTCGCCCTCGCGGTCGGCGCCATGGGGGCGGCGCTCTGGTTTACCTCGGGCGCGCAAGCCGACTGGCTGGCGGCCAGCGCCTCGGCGCGCGTCTTGCGGCTCAGCGGGCTCGTGGCGCTCGGCGGGGGCGTGTATTTCGTGACGCTGTGGATACTCGGTTTCAGGCTGCGCGATTTCCATCAGCGCGGAGCCGAATAGGAGGACGTGGGATGTGGGGCCGGTTGTGGTTTGTATGTGTGTTCGCGCTCGCGCCGGTGGGGCCGGCCCGCGCTGCGCCGGCGCTCGCGCCGTGGGGCGG
>JAQGMV010000164.1 GCA_028292225.1 Betaproteobacteria bacterium | reverse complement strand
AACGCGATGCGCGTCGGGATGTTCGCCTTGATGAGACCGGTGATGACGTCGACCGAAGGCCGCTGCGTGGCGAGGATCAGGTGGATGCCCGCCGCGCGCGCTTTCTGCGCGAGCCGCGCGATCAGCTCTTCGACTTTCTTGCCCACGACCATCATCAGGTCGGCAAGCTCGTCGATCACCACGACGATGAGCGCCCTCTCCTGCAAGGGATCGATGGCTTCAGGCGTGGAGGTCAGCGGGTTCGGGATCGGGGTCTTGGCTTTCTCGGCGTCGCGGATCTTCTGGTTGAAGCCGGCGAGGTTGCGCACCCCGACTTTCGACATGATCTTGTAGCGCCGCTCCATCTCGGCCACGCACCAGTTGAGCGCGTTCGCTGCGTGGCGCATGTCGGTGACCACCGGCGCGAGCAGATGCGGAATGCCTTCGTAGACCGAAAGCTCGAGCATCTTCGGGTCGATCAGGATCATCCGCACCTGGTTGGGCGACGCCTTGTAGACGAGCGACAGGATCATCGCGTTGATGCCGACAGACTTGCCCGAACCGGTAGTGCCCGCTACCAGCAGGTGCGGCATGCGCGCGAGATCGGCGACGACCGGATTGCCGGCGATGTCCTTGCCGAGCGCCATCGTCAGCGGCGAGCCCATGTCGGCGTACACCTGCGAGCTCAGGATCTCGGAGAGCCTGACCGTCTGGCGCGTCGGATTGGGGATCTCGAGGCCCATGTAGCTCTTGCCGGGGATCGTCTCGACGACCCGTATGCTGATCACCGACAGCGCGCGCGCGAGGTCGCGCACGAGGTTGATGATCTGATTGCCCTTGACCCCGACCGCAGGCTCGATCTCGTAGCGCGTGATGACCGGGCCCGGATAAGCCGCGACGACTTTCACTTCGACGCCGAAATCGAGCAGCTTCTTTTCGATCAGACGCGAAGTGAATTCGAGCGTGTCCGGAGACATGACCTCGATGTTCTTGTCGGGCGCGTCGAGCAGGCCGAGCGGCGGCAGCAGCGAATCGGGGAGGTTCTCGAAGAGCGGCACCTGTTTTTCGCGCTCGGCTCGCGGCGACTTCTGGATCTCCATCGGCGGCGGCGCGATTCTCACCGGCTCGTGGATCACGAGCTTCTTCTTGCTGACTTCGACGACCGCGTCGCGCTTGACGACCGCCTTCTCGCCGACCCGGCGGTCCTGGCGCTCCTGCCACTTCGCCATGACGAAGCCGGTGCCGCGCTCGGCCCAGTCGCCGAGGCGCTCGAGCGCCGTCAGCCACGAGACCCGGGTGAACAGGCTCAGGCCCGCCGCGAACACGAGCAGCAGGATCACCGTGCCGCCGACGTAGCCGAGCCCGTGGCTGACGCCCTGGCCGAGGATCGCCCCTATGAAGCCGCCGGAGCCCTGGGGCAGGAGCGCGCCGCGGCTGCGCAGCCCTATCGCTTCGATACCGCTGCTCGCGAAGAGCACGACCGCGAAGCCGATGACCGCGAAAACATACGAGCGGCGGTCGGTCTCCGACACCGCCTCGATCCTGTGGAAGGCCCATACGACCAGCATGCCGCAGAGAGCGATGAACCAGTGTGCCGAGCGGCCGAACAGGGACAGGAGTATGTCGGACAGATAGGCGCCGAAAGCGCCGCCCCAGTTGTGCACGGGCGCCTCGCGAATGCTTCGGGACCAGCCGGGGTCTTCCGGATGGAACGTCGCGAGTATGAGCAGGAGATAGACTGCGACGGCGACGAGCGCCAGCCACCACGATTCGCGCAACAGGGCGGCGATTTTGGGCGGCAGCGGGTTGCCCGCCACCTTTTTCACACCTGCTTTTTCACTCCACAACAATCGCGGTTGCCCTCGTCAAAACGTGGCGCGCCTAGCCGCGGCGCGCCGAAGATCGCCGTCCCATGGACTGGCGATCGAGTACAAAAATCTTGCGTTTCTCCGCACGGATCACGCCTTTGTCGTGCAGGTCCTTCACGACCCGGCTCACCATCTCGCGCGACGCGCCGATCATCCGGGCAATCTCCTGCTTCGGCGGCGCTTTTTCGATGATCCACTGCCCGTCCACCGGCTGCGCGAGCTCGATCAGCAGACGCGCGACCCGTCCATAAACGTCGATCAGCGCGAGGCTTTCGATCTTCCGGTCGGCTTCACGCAGGCGCTTGACCAGGTTGCGGATGATGATGAGGGCCGCGTCGAAATTGTCCTTCAGGCACGCCAGGAACGCGCTGCGCGTGATCCGCAGCATTTCACACGCCTCCATCGTCTCGACGCTCGCGGAGCGCGGCTGGTCGTCGAGGAGGCCCATTTCGCCGAAGAATTCGTTCGGCCCGATGACCGACAGGATGACCTCGTTGCCGTCGTCGTCGGGGATGAGCACTTTGGCTTTGCCGGCGAGGATGATGTACAGCGCGTCGGTTTCCTCCCCCGCCCGGATCACGTACGACCCGCGCGGGAAGCGCCGGTGCTGCACCGCCGGAAGCAGCGTTGCGAGCTGATGGTCCGAGAAGGAGGAAAAAAGCGGAACATTCTTCAGAATGTTCGGGTTCAGCGCGAACTGGGCCATCAAACGCCTCTTATATTGATTGTCGTTCCCTCTTCAGGGGAGCGGTTTCTCTCCGCCCGGCCTCTATCAGGCGCTATAGTGCCAGAATGGGCATGAACCGTCACCCGGTAACCGCTGAAATTTCAAGGTTTTCGCCCGCTCGACACCGGGGTTAAGCTGCTGATAGATTCGCACTTCCCACCCCCGCTTCCTCACCCTTAACCACCGCTTCACAGGCTCACCTCAATGTCTCAAGCAACCAAGCACTGCCGCGTTCTCATCTTGGGTTCAGGCCCGGCCGGCTACACCGCCGCCGTTTACGCCGCCCGCGCCAACCTGAACCCGGTCCTCGTCACCGGCCTGGCCCAGGGCGGCCAGCTCATGACCACCACCGACGTGGACAACTGGCCCGCCGACGCCATGGGCGTCCAGGGGCCGGAGCTCATGGAGCGCTTCATGAAGCACGCCGAGCGCTTCAAGACCGAAATGATCTTCGACCACATCCACACGGCGAAGCTGACCGGGAAACCCATCACGCTCGTCGGCGACCAGGCCACCTACACCTGCGACTCGCTGATCATCGCGACCGGCGCTTCGGCGATGTACCTGGGGCTCCCGTCCGAGCAGGAGTTCATGGGCCGCGGCGTCTCCGGCTGTGCCACGTGCGACGGCTTCTTCTATAAAGGCCAGGACGTCGCGGTCGTCGGCGGCGGCAACACCGCCGTCGAGGAAGCGCTGTATCTGACCAACATCGCGAAGCACGTGAACGTGGTGCACCGGCGCGACAGGTTCCGGGCCGAGCCGATACTCGTCGACAAGCTCAACGACAAGGTCGCGGAAGGCAAAGCCACGATCCACTGGGATCACGTGCTGGACGAGGTGCTCGGCGACAAGAGCGGCGTCACCGGGATGCGGCTTAAGCACGTCAAGACCGAGGTGACGACCGAGAAGATCCTGCAGGGCGTGTTCATCGCGGTCGGCCATCGTCCGAATACCGAGATCTTCGCCGACCAGCTCGTCATGAAAAACGGCTACATCATCACCAAGGGCGGCCTGGAGGGCATGGCGACCGCGACCAGCGTGCCGGGCGTGTTCGCTGCAGGCGACGTGCAGGACCACGTCTATCGCCAGGCGGTGACGAGCGCCGGGACGGGCTGCATGGCCGCGCTGGATGCGCAGCGCTATCTCGAAGCCGAAGGGATTTGATCGCAACCGCCGAGCTTTAAGCGGTGAAGCGTGAGAAAAAGCGCGTGCACCCCGCTGAGCGCGTGAGCGACGAGTTCCGCGTAGCCGTTTCAGGTGTGACGCCCCTGCCCGCCCGCAATAAAGCGCCGCTGGAAAAGCCGCGGCCCGGGCCGCGGCCGCGCGACCGCGAGCTCGATGAAGCGGTCACGGACACGCTGAGCGATTCGGTGCCGTTCACGCGCGAGCCTGGAGAGCCGCTCAGCTTTACGCGGCCGGGTCTTCAGCGCCAGGCGCTGCGCCGGCTACGCCGCGGCGGCTCGCGAGTCGAAGACGAGATTGACCTTCACGGGCTCACCGTCGCTCAGGCCCGCCCGCTGCTCGTCGCATTCCTCGAGCACTGCGGACGCACGGGCGCCCGCCATGTGCGGATCATCCACGGCAAAGGCCTGCGCTCGCACACCGGTGAAGGCGTGCTGAAAGGGATGGTCGCGAGCTGGCTCACGCAAACAGCCGACGTGCTCGCGTTTCATGAAGCGAAGGCTGCCGACGGAGGAAGCGGCGCGGTGATCGTGCTGCTTCGAGGGATGAGGGACGAGGGGCCGCGGTGAGCGCGGCGATGGTTATCGGTAGATAGCCGAAGGAAGGGAGGTTACGGAGGGAAACCCCGGGTTTCCCTCTGTTCGTTTACCGGCAGCACGCCGCGATCGAGCGGCGCTAGATTGCGGCCTCGTCAGTCTCTCCGGTCCGGATCCGGATGACCTGTTCGACGTTGCTCACGAAGATCTTGCCGTCGCCGATCTTGCCGGTGCGCGCGGCCTTGATGATCGCGTCGATCGCGTTCTCGACCAGGGTCTCGGGAACGACCACGTCGACTTTGACCTTGGGAAGAAAATCGACCACGTATTCGGCGCCTCGATACAGCTCGGTGTGGCCTTTCTGGCGGCCGAAACCTTTGACCTCAGTGACGGTCAGACCGCTGACGCCGATCTCCGAAAGTGCTTCGCGCACTTCGTCGAGCTTGAACGGCTTGAATATCGCCTCGATTTTTTTCATGAGTGCTTTCCCGATTGGGTGTGCCGAAATACAGTCGGTCTAGGATAGCATGAGAGGCCTGCGGCGGCTCCGGGCGTATGGACGGCGCCGCGCTGCCGCCCTCCATGTCCAGGAGCTTTCGAAATAGCCCGCTCGCACCAGCCTCCGCGCGTCTCCGACGACGCTGCCATCACCGTTCAGGTCGTATCGTCCATCGCGTCTGTGGACCCCGCAGCGTGGAACGCCATCGCCGGCACGCAGCCTTTCGTACGCCATGAGTTCCTGAACGCGCTACACGAGACCGGGTGCGCTTCGGCTTCGACCGGATGGGCGCCGCAGTATCTGCTGCTCATGGAAGGCGGAGAGCTCGCAGGCGCGATGCCGCTGTACCTCAAAGGCCATTCGTACGGCGAGTATGTCTTCGACTGGAGCTGGGCGGACGCCTACCGGCGCCACGGGCTCGAGTACTACCCGAAGCTCCTGTGCGCGATTCCCTTCACGCCGGTCGGCGGTCCGCGCCTCCTCGCGCGCACCGCGGGGCAGCGCGCCCACCTCGCCGCCGCTTCGCTGGCGCTCGCTAGCGAGCTCGAAGTGTCTTCGGTGCACTGCCTGTTTCCTTCCGACGAAGAAGCCACGCATTTCGAACGGCTCGGAATGATGATGCGACACGGCGTGCAGTTCCACTGGACCAATGCCGGCTACGCGGGCTTCGACGATTTCCTCGCGAGCATGAATCACGACAAACGCAAGAAGATCAAGCAGGAGCGACGCAAAATACGCGAGGCCGGGATCACTTTCGAATGGCGTGAAGGCCGTGAGATCACCGACCGCGACTGGGCATTTTTCTACCGCTGCTATTCGCGCACCTACCGCGAGCATCACTCGACGCCGTACCTGACCCTGCCGTTCTTCCAGCGCCTTGGCGCGACGATGCCTTCGAGCCTCGTGATGGTCATCGCCATGCGTGAAGGAAAACCGATTGCGGCGTCGTTCAACATGCGTGACGAGACGTCGCTGTACGGCCGCTACTGGGGCGCGATCGAGCACCACCCGGTGCTGCATTTCGAAACCTGCTACTACCAGGTGATCGAATACTGCATCGCGCGAGGCGTCTCGACGTTCGAAGGCGGCGCGCAGGGCGAGCACACCAAGCTCGCGCGCGGCCTGCTGCCGGTGCAGACGCGCTCGATGCACTGGATCGCCCGCCGCGATTTCGCGTCTGCGATCGAGAGCTTCCTCGAGCGCGAGACGCAGGGGATTGCGCACCACCTGGATGAATTGAACGAGCGCAAACCGTTCAAGGAGCCGTGACTCGGACTCGTGAGTCGTGAATCGTAAATGGTAAATCGGCAGCGGTGGGATATCGGCGCGGTTGCATCACTTGCAGGTGATCTCATCCGCGCGTGCAAAGGCCGCACCCTGGGACTGGCGGTTACGATTTACGATTTACCATTTACCACTAACGATTTACGTCTCTACCGCCGGAAGCGCGACACGAACTTCCAGATCTCAGCATTGGCATCGATGACCGCCGTACCCGTTCCGAGCAGCTGCGGGTTGTAATCGCGCACCCCGCCGGGCCAGACGTGCCCTGCGCCCGAGAGCTGCCAGAGCACGACTTCGGTCCCCTGCCGGCACGGCCGATAGACTCGCCGGATCGCACTGTGCCCTTCGTCAGGCGTGCCCCCACCGCCCGCGATTGTGTCGACCGCGGCAGGGCGCAACGGGCACCCGTCGAAATCGAGCCACTTCCTGAGCATGTCTTCCACCGAAATATTCATCGTTCGCGTGTCGAGCATCGTTGCAGGCGGTCCGAAGCCGCCGTCGTAGCGCGCGATGTGGTCCTGCACGCTGTGGATGTGCATGACGGGGATAGCTCGCTTCGGCGCGAAGCGATCGAGCGACATCGTCCCGGCGACGCCTGCGACCGCCGCGATACGGTCTGCGGCTTCGGCGGCGAAGCGGTACGCCATCATCGCGCCGTTCGACAGCCCGGTCGCGTACACGCGTGACGCATCCACCGATGCGCGCGCAGAGATGTCGTCGAGCACTGCGTGTGAGAAACCGACGTCGTCGACCTGCAGCGCGACCGCCGGACCGCAGCAGTTGCCGGCGTTCCACGTGAGAAATCGCCCCTGGAAACCGCTGCTGCCGTTCGGATACACGGCGATGTAACCGTCGCGGTCCGCCGCGCGGTCCATCCGCGTATACGACCTCATCACCTCCGCGTTCGAGCCTGCGCCATGGAAGGCGAGAACCAGCGGCATGGGCTTGCCCTGCGATGCCTGCGGCGGCACGTGCACGAGATAGGTGCGCCGCATGTTCTGGTGGTTCAGCCCGAACTCGTAGTCGCCGGGAGCGAGGGCCGCAAAGCTCGCGTGGGCGCCCGACAACGCCAGCACAATGATGAATGCGGAATGATGAATGATGAATGAAAACATCCGCCTGGCGATCCGGCACGCTCCGCGTTGGTCTTTCACGCTCTCATTTCGCATTCGTCATTTAGCAAAGAATCGGGGACAGACCCCGATATTCACATTTGTGAAAATCGGGGTCTGTCCCCGATTGTCGGTTGAGCTGAACGCGCTCTCCCCAGGGCACCGCAGCCCTGTTCTTTACGAGCGCGGATTCCGAGCCTCGTGAACTCCCGATCGAGTATCGGGGCTACGTGCGACGCTCGCATGATCGTCTAGGCTTTCCGGGCGCCCGGCTCTATGGTGCCCATGTGAAAACCGAATACGCCTTTCTTCCGATCGGCGTAGTAATGGGTGAGGGTGTTGCGAACGGTCGCGAAAGCGATTTCGTTCCAGGGGATCTCGGCCTCGGTGAAGAGCCGCGTCTCGAGCGTCTCTGCCCCTGCGCTGAAATCGGTGTCGAGCAGGCGCGCGCGAAAAAGAACATAGACCTGGTTGATGTGCGGGATGTTGTAGAGCGCATAGAGCGGCCCGACTTCGACCCGCGCATTCGCCTCCTCGAGCGTCTCCCGCGCAGCGCCGTGATAAGTCGTCTCTCCGTTCTCCATGAAGCCTGCAGGGACGGTCCACAGACCGTACCGCGGCTCGATCGCGCGCTTGCAGAGCAGGATCGTGTCTTCCCATTCGGGGATGCAGCCGACGATGATCTTCGGGTTCTGGTAGTGAATCGTGCCGCAGGCATCGCACACGTGACGCGGCATGTTGTCGCCGGGCGGTACCTTGGTCGTCACGGCGGCGCCGCAGTTGCTGCAGAATTTCATGGGGATCGGGCTGGTACGAGTCTTGGGGCGTTAGGGTAACCGATTCGAAGCATCGAAGCCGTGGCTGTGGCGACGGGCGCAACTTCTACGCGCCGCTGGGTGGGGGCCTTCGCCCGTCGCCAGGAAGTTGCGCAGGTCGGTCCAGCAGCTCAGGCGGCACGCAATGCATCGACGATGCTCAGGCGCGCCGCCCGAACCGCCGGCAGGAAGCCACCGACGACGCCCATGAGCACCGCGAAGCAGAATGAGAGCAGCGCGATCCGCGGTGTGAGGGTAAAGGTGAAAGCGAGTTCGGCGAACGACTGCCAATTCAACGTCGAGATCTGGATGAGCTGCATGAACGACGCAAGTCCGATGCCCACGACGCCGCCGATGGCGCCGAGCAGCACCGACTCGAAGAGGAAAGCGCCGAGCACCGCGCTGCGCCGGTAGCCCAGCGCGCGCAGGGTTCCGATCTCCCTGACCCGGTTCGCGACCGCCGCATACATCGTGATCATCGCGCCGATCATCGCGCCGATCGAGAAGATGATCGAGAGCGTGAGCCCGAGATAGCTGATGAATTTCGAAAGCGCTTGCGACTGGTCCTCGTAAAAGGTGCGCTCGCGCTTCACGTCGAGCGTGAGGCGCGGATCCGCTTCGAGGCGCGCCTTGATCGCATCGAAGCCGGCGGCGTCCGAAAGCCGGGCCACTACCGTCGAATACGCCTGCCGCCTGAACGACTGCATGAGCTGGTCGGCGTCGACCCAGACCTCCGAATCGAAAGCCGCGCCGCCGCTGTCGAAGACGCCGACCACTCGCCACTCGCGCCCGCCGAAGCGCAGCACGCTCCCCACCGCGGTGTTCTCGAAGCGTTCCGCGAGACTTTTGCCGACGACCACTTCAGCGGCACCGCGGTCGAATGCCCTGCCCTGGACGAAGCGCACCTGCGCCCGCACCACGAGCCCCGCCTCGCCGATGCCGCGTGTGGTGACGTTCGTCGCCTGGCCGGTCTGGCGCTTGGGCAGCGTGATCAGGATGACCGATTCCTTGGACACGAGGCGCCTGCCGTTCGCCAGCGCGATCTCGGGCTGCGACTCGACGATGTTCGCCTGCACCCGGTCGACGCCGCTCGAGATTTCCGCATTCGCCCCGCGGCGGGTGACGAGGATGTTGTCGGGCTGCCCGGTCGCGACGAGGGTCGCACGCAGCCCGGTGTCGAGCATCTGGACCGCGGCGAAGACGAAGACCACCAGCGCCATGCCGCCGGCGGTCAGCACGGTGGTCAGCTTGCGCGTCCACAGGTTGCGCATCGTGTAGCGCAGGGGCAGTCGCATGTGGCTTTAGCCTATGGCTCGCAGGCCTTCGACGATGCGCACCGTGGCGGCGCGGCGCGCCGGCAGGATCGCCGCGACGACGCCGACCGCGAGCGCGCACCCGATCTGCAGCAGCACCGTCTGGTCGCTGACTTCGAACACCGGGAACAGCGTTCCCATCTGCTCCGCGAACCAGTCGCCTGCGGGAAACGTGAGCCCGATGCCGATCGCGCAGCCGAACGCGGCCAGTACGAGCGATTCACCGAAGATCAGCCCTGCGACGAACAAAGGACTGAAGCCGAGCGCTTTCAGCGTCGCGTATTCGCCGAGCCTTTCGCGCGCGGTCATCGCCATGGTGTTGGCCATCACCGCGAGGATGATGAAAATCACCACGTACGAAACGATGCGGATCGCGATCACGATCGCTTCGGTCTGCTTCACGAAGCCGATCTGGAAAGCCTGCTCGGTCTCGGTGAGCGTCTCGGCGAGCGAGTTTTTGAACTGGCGGTCGATGTCTTCGCTGACCGCGGCGGCCCGATCGACGTCGGTGACTTCGACCA
>JAQGMV010000155.1 GCA_028292225.1 Betaproteobacteria bacterium | reverse complement strand
GGTGCGGCTCCAACGCCGCCAGCCGCTGCATGAATTCCATCGCGCTTAAATGGGGCAGACTTGATCGAATTCAGCGCGAATGAATGTCAGCTTGCGACGTAGAATTTTCGATATTCAATGACGGCTTATGGCCGACTCCAGCAGTTAGCAAATCCCGGCTGTCGACCGAAAGGCGACAGTCAACCTTGCCAAAGCGGCCGCTCAATGCCGGACTTCGCGTGTTAGCGCCGAGCCCCGATTGTTCGTGCTGGTTCGGACCGCCTGCTGGCGGCGTACCGAACCGGCCTCGGGCCGGACGCATGTGTGATGTCTAACGGCCCGATTCAGCAGCGGCCCCTTCGCCAGAGCCGGTTGTTAGGCTCATTTCCCCGGGCGCCGGAGTATCACATGCGCGGCTTTCTCGGACGCTGCGAATTGCACGCACTCGTATCCCAGAACTCGCATGTCTACCCCCTCGTACAGGCGCTCCCCTCGTCCGAGCAGGACCGGCGAGATCGCGATGTGAAGCTCATCGATCAGGCCCGCGCGGAGGTACTGCTGGACCGTATTGACCCCGCCGCCAATGCGTACGTCCTTGCCGTTCGCAGCCTCGCGCGCCAGGTCCAGCGCCTCGTGTATGCCGCCGGTGACGAAATGAAACGTCGTGTTGCCTTCCATCTCGATGATCGGGCGCGGGTGATGAGTCAGGACGAAGACCGGCACGTGATAGGGTGGATTGTCGCCCCACCATCCCTTCCAGTCCGAATCGCCCCAAGGGCCGCGAATGGGTCCGAACATGTTCCTTCCGAGAATCCATGCGCCGATGTTCTTGAATCCACGTGCGGCGAAATCATCGTCGAGGCCCGTTGTTCCATCGCTCCCGCCGTGAGCGCGCTGGAACGTTCGCGTCGGGATGAACCATTGGGGCAAGTCTTTGCCGCCGACGCCGAGGGGGTTCTCCAGGTCCTGATCCGGCCCGGCTCCGAAGCCGTCAAGTGAAACGCAGAAGCTCCCAACTTTGACTTGTGTCATTTTCATGTATCCATAGTGCTGACGTTCAACAATGAATGATCAGACAGGTGTGGCTTTCAGCCGCGCCGCGCCGCCTCGATCGCGGCAATGTCGATTTTTTTCATCTTCATCATCGCTTCAAACGCACGCTTCGCCGCTGCGCGATCGGGATCGGTAACCGCGTCGATGAGGGCGCGCGGCGTGATCTGCCAGTTCAGGCCCCACTTGTCTTTACACCACCCGCACGCGCTTTCCTGGCCGCCGTTACCTACGATCGCGTTCCACAAGCGATCTGTTTCCGCCTGATCGTCGGTCGAGATCTGGAATGAGAAAGCCTCGCTGTGCTTGAACTGCGGCCCGCCGTTGAGTCCGACGCAGGGAATGCCTGCCACGGTGAACTCCACGGTCAGGAGCTCGCCCTGCTTGCCGTCCGGATAGTCGCCGGGTGCTCGCATTACCGCGCCCACTGCGCTGTCGGGGAAGGTCTCCGCATAGAACCGGGCCGCGTCCAAAGCGGTGCCGTCGTACCACAGGCAAACCGTGTTTTTCTTGCTCATTTACGTACTCCCATAAGAGTTAAGAGAATTCACCGTCCTGACGTAGTCGAAGAGGGACACGTCAAATCGACATCCGATGGAGAAGACGGGTGCACACCGAAGTTATGCGCGCCCACTGATTCCACGTGTGCGGCAACGAGCGTAGAAGCATTCGAGAGGCCAGGCTGGATACCGAACGTCTGCCTCTGGCCGCGACGAGCACCTCACGAGCAACTGCTGCCCACCCGAAGCGGCACCTGGCGCTAAGGCGAGCTTACATTCGGGCAGGCTCTAGAACTCCTTCTTTAACGCATGCAAGCGAGCCAGCGCGTGCTTCCCTGCTACGTCACCAAGTTCAGCCTGAAACAGAAGCGATTGTCGCGGCGCCTGGCTGGTCAACATGTCGAACTCCTCTTCGAAAGGCTCGATTGAGCTCGATCCGTTCGCCGCCCTCAATTTCACGGCCGCCTGACTACGATAGGTTTATTCGAAGCAGCGCTGGCGGAAATGACGGGTGTTGTCGGTCCGCCTTGTTTGCCTGGCTACGGTCAATCAAGCCGCACGCCGGCGCGCTGGGCCACGGCTTTCCATCTCGTAATCTCGTCGGCGACGTGTTTGGCCGTGGCTTCAGGAGAGAGCGCTTTCGGTTCAACGGTATCGTTGGCGAGACGATCGGCGACTTCCGGGGAATTCGCCAACGCGTTGACCTCCCTGTTCAACCTTGCAACCAGCGTTGCCGGCAGACGCGCCGGTCCCATCACCGTATACCACGAAGTGCTTTCGAATCCGGGCAGGGTCTCGGCAATAGCAGGCACCTCGGGCAATGCTTTGGCCCGCTGGGGCGTGCCAACGCCAAGCAAGCGCAACCGGCCGGCGTTGATGTGCGCCCTTACCACGAGCATGCTGATGAACGTCATGTCGATCTGACCGCTCAACGTATCGATGAGCGCGGGCCCCGAGCCTTTATACGGGACGTGAAGGAGATCGATGCCGGCGCTCGCCTTGAACAATTCGCCGGAGAGATGCGGGCTTCCGCCAGTACCGGACGAGCCGAATTTGAGGCGGCCGGGCTGTGCCTTGGCCAATGCGACCAATTCGCCAATCGAACGTGCCGTCACCGACGGATGCACCACGAGGACGAGGGGGGCGACGCCCACGAGGCTGATTGGCGTCACATCTTTGACCGGGTCGAAGGAAAGCTTGCGCGTCACTGCGGCATTCGTGGCGTAGGAGCTCGACGCGATCATCAGCGTATAGCCGTCCGGTGCAGCGCGCACCACGATCTCGAATCCGATAGTGCCTCCCGCCCCGCTGCGATTATCGACCACCACTATCTGACCGAGACGCTCCGAGAGTCTGGGTGACAGCATTCGGGCGATGAAATCGCTGGCGCCTCCAGGAGCGAACGGCGCGACCATGCGTATTGCCCGGTTGGGATACGAGGTCTGTCCCCACACCGGAGCTGCCATGGCCGCGATGGCGGCACACGCCAAGACCGTGCTAGTGACAGTCCGCTGCATCATTCCCCCTCTGCTTTTGATCGTCTGTGCAGCAGGATCGAGATCACTCCGTGCGCAAGCCCGCGGCTCTCACCACCTTCGCCCGGATGGCGATCTCATCACGGATGAGCGGGCCATGGCGGCAGATACGGATCTCAGCGGGCCGCCCTCCCGGTCGGCGACCAGCGATACGCTTTCGCGCAGGCCCCGCCCATGAGCATCGCGCGCTCGCTGTCGCTCAGGCGGTCGGTCTCCAGGAAGGGCCGGGTGGCCTGCTCGTAATTCACGACCGCGTTCGCGCGCGTCCAGTCGGTGCCCCAGAGGCAGCGGTCGATACCCCACGCGTCGAATATGCGTGCGAGCGGGTCCCAGATATCCGGGTACGGATACGGTTCGTGTGACAGCGTGCAGGCGCCGCTCACCTTGATCACGGCGTTCGGGCGCTTCGCGAGCGCCAGCACCTTGGGGAGATCGGTCCACGCGTCGGGCGGCGCGGGCGGTGTGCGCGGCTGAAGGATCGCGAGATGGTCGATGATGAACCGGGTCTCGGGAAAGCGATCGATGATCGCAGCGCCGGCGTCGATGTTGCCCCAGCACAGGATGTTCAGCGGGAAATCGTGACGCGCGGCTGCGCGCGCGATGCGCTCGAAGCCGGGATGATTCGGATCCCGGTCGCGGGCCGGTTCTTTCGTGATCTGGATTCGAACGCCGACCGTGCCCGGCGTTTTCTTCCACTCCTCGATCACGTCGGCGATCGCCGGATCGTCGACGTCCAGCGGTTTCACGAGCGCGAAGCGATCGGGATGCGCCTTTTGCGCTTCCACAGCATAGCTCGCGTCGTAGCGGTACACCGAGAAAGCCGAGATCAGGATCGCGCCGTCGATGCCGAGCTTGTCCATCGCCGCGACGTTCTCGTCGGCGGTTGCGCTGGGCGGCCAGTTCGGCGTGCGATGCCACGGCCGCTTCGGCGTGTTGGCTTCGTAGGGGTGAATCTGGGAATCGATGATCGGCATGAAAGTTTGTCTCTCTCTGTTGTGGCAGCGTTCAGACCCACTCCGTCGGACTCTCCGTCGAATCCATGTCGGCAATGTGGTCGCTTATGGTCTCGTGCACGTATAGCGTACTACAGCCCGGTCGCAATGGCCGTGAAGCTGCACCGCGTCCCGGTTCCGGCCTGACACCTTCGGTAGGTGTAACCTACTCGTCGAAAGCGATCCAGTCCGATGACGCAGCACATCCAATACGGAAGGAACTCCCATGGAAACCGTAACGACTGAAGTCAGCATTGGCATCGTAGCGACGAAACGTTCCCCGCGCTTTGAGATCGATCCGACGTGGCCGAAACCCCTGCCAGAGGGATGGATCAACGGCCAGCTCCCGTGCGTGTGTGTCGACAACGACGACAACATCATCTGCACCAACCGCGGCGACATCACGAAGGAGGAAGAGGAGACGTGCATCAAGGCACCGGCCGTCCTCATTTTCAATCAGGCAGGCGACCTGATCGATTCGTGGGGCGACTGGGATCTCCTGCCGCGCACCGTGCACAGTTGCTGCGTCGATGCCGACAACAACATCTGGATCACCGCCAATGGCGACGGCATGATCCAGAAGTACACGCACGGTGGAAAGCTGCTGCTGCAGATCGGCACCAAGGGCGTGTACGACACGGCCGACGGCACGCGCAACGGCACGCCGCTCAATTCGGGCCGTACCGCGTTCATCAAGCCTGCGGGCATCACGGTCGACACCACCAACGGCGACATCTATGTCGCCGACGGGTACGGCAACAGGCGCGTCGCGGTATTCGACAAAGACGGAAAATACCTGCGCCAGTGGGGACGGCAGGCAACTGCGGAAGAGACAGAAGCGGGCGTCGGCGGTGTGTTCGCCGAAGTCGTGCACGACGTGAAGATCAGCAACGCCGGCCTGGTCTACGTCTGCGATCGCCAGGGCGACCGCGTGCAGGTCTTCGACAAGATGGGCGACTTCAAACGCAACATCTGGATCCGCACCGGAACGAAGACATTGCCCGACCGCCGGGGCACCGCGTGGGAAGTGAGGTTCTCACTCGATGCGGAGCAGAAGTACCTCTTCGTGATGAACGGCCGCAACGAGCAGGTGCACGTCCTCGATCATGCGAGCGGAGAGATACTCTCGAGCTTCGGGCGGCCCGGACATCAGCTGGGCAACTTCACTCACGGCCACAGCCTCGCGCTCGATTCCAAAGGGAATCTTTACGTCGCAGAGACCAACTACGGCCGCAGGGTGAACAGGTTCGTGCCGGTCGCATAACGCGTCGGCGTTCTAACCCTTCGGCGGCCGCGCCCGCACCGCGGCTTCGTTCACCTCTACGCCCCAGCCCGGCCGCGTCGGCAGCACGAACTCGCCGTTCTCGATCACCGGCGGGGCGTCGACCAGCTCGTCGCGCCACGGCACCGCGTCGACGTCCGTCTCCATGATGCGCAGGTTGGGCACGGCAGCACAGAAATGTGCCGAGATCACGCTCGACAGATGCCCGTAGAAGTTGTGCGGCGCTACGTTCATTTCGTAAACGTCGGCCATCGCGGCGATCTTGAGCGATTCCATGTAGCCGTTCCAGATCACGTCGACGATCGCGACGTCCATCGCGTAAGCTTCGAAGAAGGGCTTGAAATCGCGCCGCTCGCACAGCGTCTCGCACGATGCGATGGGTGTCGACGTGCTGCGGCGGATCAGCGCGAGCGACTGAGCATCGTGCGTATCCATCTCCAGCCAGGTCATGCCGACCGGTTCCACCGCTTTGGCGATGCGCAGATACCCCTCGGTCTTGTAGTTGAAATTGAGGTCCATCATGATGCCCAGCGACGCTCCGCCGCCCTCGCGAAA
>JAQGMV010000077.1 GCA_028292225.1 Betaproteobacteria bacterium | reverse complement strand
TGGGATTGTGCGGATAGAGCGCGTGCAGCGGATTGGCGCCGACGACACCTGCGCCGCGATGGCCCCATTGCTCGACGACCGTGCGCAGGTCGGTATAGTCGCCCATGCCCCAGTTGCGCTCGGAGCGTACGCCGTAGAGCTGCAGTACGGGTCCCCATACACGAGCTCCGGTTCGAATCGCCGGCGGGAGGTAACAGCTTTCCGGGGCGACGATGAACGACACCCAGTCGTCGTCGCTGACCCCGGGTCCTCGCAGGGCGTAGCGGTGATAGCCGCACGGCAGCCGGTCGCGCCAGTCGAAAGCGACTTCGACGTAGCGCTCGCCGTCGACCTCACGGCGCTCCAGCGTCTCGAGATCGCCAGGCCTGAATTCGCCGCTGCGAACCTCGGCGCCTTCGAGCGCGAAGGTCCACCGATATGTGGTCTGCGCGTCCTGCTCCCGGAAATGAAAACGCATCCGGTAGGGCGCTTCGTCCACGCAAAACACCGCGACCCGCGGCGCGACCTCGCGCCAGGCGCGGGCCTGGTGCGCGTGCAGCGCTGTGTCGAGGTCGGACTCGTCGTCGAGCGCGCCCAGCGCGTCGAGCAGCGCGAGTCGCGTCGGGTCGGTCGCGCGCTGTGTGCCGCCCCAGATGTCCTCGTATTCGGCGATCACGCCGAACCTGCGGCAGAGCGCGTCGAGCGCGGTGTTGTGTCCTTCGGGCTGAGATTCGGCTTTCATGATCCTGTCGGGAGTGAGGCTATACCGCCGCCGTTCCCGTTAATGCACGTGGCGGGCCGGGTCTGGAGAATACCCGCAGCATCCGGAATCGTCGGCTCCCGCGCCTCGTTTACGCGGCCCATCCATTGCCGGCCTTCTGCTCCTGGAGCAGCACGAGCGAGCGCCCGTGCAGCGGGTACGCTTCGCCCGCGTCGATCGCGTGGCCGCGGGCAAGACCGTGCTCGTAGGCGGTGTCCATGACGATGAGCCACCTCGCCTCTGGCACGAATTTCGGCAGCAGGAAAGGAATCTCCTCGTCGTTCGCGCTGAAGAGCACGAGAAAGCTCGCGTCGGTCAGCGGCCGGCCGCGCTCGTCGATCTCCGTCAGGCCTTCGCGCGAAAAGTACACGCCGAGGCTGCGCGCGTGCGACTCGCGCCATTCGGCGTCGGTCATTTCGCCGCCATCGGGCTTCAGCCAGATGATGTCTTTGACTTGCGCGCCGCGGATCGGGCGCCCCTGGAAGAAATGCCTGCGGTGGAAGATCGGGTGCTCGCGGCGGATGCGGATCATGCGGCTGACGAACTCGAGCTGGCGCTCTTTCTCCGGAGTGAGATTCCAGTCGTACCACGAGACCTCGTTGTCCTGGCAGTACGCGTTGTTGTTGCCGCGCTGGGTGCGGTCGATCTCGTCGCCGCCGAGCATCATCGGCACGCCCTGCGACAGCATCAGCGTGGCGATCAGGTTGCGCTTTTGCCTCGCCCGCAGCGCGTTGATCGCGGGGTCAACGGTCTCGCCTTCGACGCCGCAGTTCCACGAGCGGTTCTCGTTGAAGCCGTCGCGGTTGTCCTCGAGGTTCGCCTCGTTGTGCTTGACGTTGTAGGTGACGAGATCGTGCAACGGGAAGCCGTCGTGGCACGTGACGAAGTTGATGCTCGCATAGGGGCGCCGTCCGCTGCGCTCGTAGAGGTCGCTCGAGCCCGTCAGCCGCTGCGCGAACTCGCCGATGATGCCGCCGTCTCCTTTCCAGTACGAGCGCATGGTGTTCCTGTACTGGTCATTCCATTCGGTCCATCCCGGGGGGAAGTTCCCGACCTGGTAACCGCCTTCGCCGAGATCCCACGGCTCGGCGATCAGCTTCACCTGGGAGATCACGGGGTCCTGCCGGATGATGTCGAAGAAGGCGCCGAGGCGGTCGACTTCGTGCAACTCACGTGCCAGCGCGGAGGCGAGATCGAAGCGGAAGCCGTCGACGTGCATTTCGGTGACCCAGTACCGCAGCGAATCCATGATGAGCTGGAGGACGCGCGGGTTCTGCATGTTCAGCGTATTGCCGCAGCCGGTGTAGTCGACATACAGGCGCGGGTTTTCGGGGTTCAGACGGTAATAGCACGCATTGTCGATGCCGCGAAAAGACAGGGTCGGCCCCATGTGGCTGCCTTCCGCGGTGTGGTTGTAGACCACGTCGAGGATGACTTCCATCCCTGCCGAGTGAAAGGCTTTCACCATCGTCTTGAATTCGGAGACGCTGCCGCTCGCCAGGTAACGGCCCTCGGGCGCGAAATAGCCGATCGAGTTGTAACCCCAGTAATTGCGCAGCCCTTTCTCGACGAGATAACGGTCGTCGACGAACGCGTGGACCGGAAGCAGCTCGACCGCGGTCACGCCGAGGCGCTTCAGGTGCTCGATCACGGGCGGAGTCGCCAGGCCGGCGTAAGTGCCGCGCAACGCCGGCGGCACGTCCGGGTGCCGCCACGTAAAGCCTTTCACATGCGTTTCGTAGATGATCGTGTCGTGCCACGGAATGTTCGGCCGGCGATCGTCGCCCCACGTGAAAGCCGGATCGATGACCCGGCATTTGGGCATTCCGTGCGCCGAATCGCGGCGGTCGAACGACAGGTCCTCGCGCTCGTGACCGTAGCGGTAACCGTAATTCGCATCGCTCCAGTTGACCTGGCCGAAGATCGACTTGGCGTACGGATCGATGAGGAGCTTGTGCGCGTTGAACCGATGCCCGTGCTCCGGGCGGTAAGGCCCGTGCACGCGGTAGCCGTAGAGCAGTCCCGGCCGCGCTTCGGGCAGATAGCAGTGCCACACCTGATCGGTCTGCTCGGTCAGCGTGATGCGATTGATTTCGCGGCGCCCCTTCGATTCGAAGAGGCACAGCTCGACCTTGTCGGCGTGCTGGGAGAAGAGCGAAAAGTTGACGCCTTGCCCGTCCCACGTGGCGCCGCGAGGATAAGGGCTGCCGGGCCAGACCGTGGTGATCGTGGTTTCCATGATTTTTATTTTTGCGCGTAAACGGCAAACGGTGAGCGCCCGCGGTCAGGTCTTCAGCCGTTCAAGACGCCGAGCCGCCATTTCGATTGCTGTCAGGGACCTCAGACTCGGCGCCGGTCGCCTTGTGCCGCTGATGCTCAGTCCTGCGCAATTCTACGGCTTACCGTTTTACGCCCACCGTTTACGGATTTCGTCAGAAATCCTGCCTCTGTGTCGGCTGCGTCCGGCGCGACACGTCTTCGACGCGGGGGCGCTCGTCGCGCCTGGCTCGAGGCCACCAGCGCTCGAGGAGCTCCGCCGCCCAGCCCTGACCTCCGATGCCGAAAGCGAGTGCGAGCGCGAGCACCGAACCGGCGAGCACGATCAGGAAGCTGTAGCGCACGATCTCGCCCCCGATCTGCATCTGCTCGAGTGCGATGAGCACGACGAAAGCGAGGATCGCGTACTGCGCGAGACGGCCGAGGAGGTCGCCGTCCTGGATGCCGACGTTGCGGCAGTACGCCATGACCGCGCCCGAGATGAAGCGCGCGAAGTAGGAGCCGAACGCGAGTATGACGAGCGCGACCATCAGCCGCGGCACGAACATCACGATCTGGCGCAGCAGATCGGTGATGTAGTTCAGCCCGAGCGTGTTGAAGGCGATGACGAGCGCTGCCAGGATCACGAGCCAGTAGACGAGCACGCCGAAGATGTCGGTAGTGTCGCTGCGTATGCCGCCCTGGCTGAGGAACGCGTCGAGACCCGCACGCTCGGTGAGCACGTTGAAGTTGATCGCGCGCAGCGCTTTGACCACCGCGAAGCGCGCGGCTTTGGCGAGGAGCCACCCCGCGAGCACCGCGACGATGGCCACCGCGAGACGCGGCAGAAACTCGCCGATCTGGAGCATCACTCCGCGCAGCGGGTCGAGCAGTGTGTCCATTTCCATTGTGTGCTACCTCCTATACGCCGCGCTGAAGCGCGCTGCGTGTCAAATCTCCCCTCACCCCACAGGGGAGAGCGGGCATAGCAGGCGGGGGCCGGGGGTGAGGGGCGCTTTGCCCTCGAAAACTCTTATCCTTCCGGCAGCAGCCGCACGATCCCCGCAAGCGGCGTGCGGACCCAGTCGGGCCTGTTGTTGAGCTCGTAGCGCAGCTCGTACAGCGCTTTCTCGAGCTCGAAGAATGCGAGCAGCGTTTCCATGTCCTCGCGCTTCGCATATATACGCGCGGCGCGGGCGGCCTCGTCGTATGCAGTCAGGAAAGCGGTGCGTGCCTGCGTTTCCCAGTCCGCCGCGAGCGGTCCGAGCTTGTTGAGGTCATCCGGCGATTCGGCCGCCTTGGCCAGCGCGCCGGCGGCCGCATAGCTGAACGAGCGCAGCATGCCTGCAACGTCACGCAGGGGCGTGTGCTTGCGGCGGCGCTCTTCGAGCGTGCGCGCAGGCTCGCCTTCGAAGTCTGTGATGATGAAATCGTTCTTGCTGA
>JAQGMV010000050.1 GCA_028292225.1 Betaproteobacteria bacterium | reverse complement strand
AAGTTCGTCGCCATTATTCAGGCGCTCAACGTCAACGCACGCTTCGTGCACTACGCGCAGTGCCCGTCGGGGCGCAACAAGTGCCCGGGCCACAGCGATCCGAACACTTATCCGGACGCTCAATGAGCCGTGACGGGGGCGGCTTGTGCTCCTGCGTTACTTCGCTTCGCCCGTGACGACGTAAGTCCACAGCGCCGCGATGTCGTCGGGCTTGAGCACGTCGCCCCACGGCGGCATGCCCGCTTTGCCGTGAGTGACCGAATCGACGAAGCGCGGGCGCTCGTCTTTCGGGAAGGTCTTCAGGTCGATCGCCCATTCCGGCCCGACCATCCGCGCGCCGTGGCACGCCGCGCAGTGTTTCGCGTAAAGCGCCGCGCCCTGCTTGACCTGTTCGGGAGGAAACGGCGGCGCGGAGTTTTGCGCAGTCGCGCTCGCGCTGATCAGCGCGAGCACAGCGCCGATGGAAAGAAGAAGTTTCATGCTGGTGCTTGTGCTTTCTTTTCTGAAGAATCGATGCCGTTCATCCTTCGACTTCGCTACCGCTACGCTCGGACGAACGGCTGAGCCTTAACTGCGTTGCGAACGCCCCGTTCGTCCTGAGCGTAACGCTGTGAAGTCGAAGGATGAACGGCCGGCTGTCATTCCATCAACGCGAAAGTCCAGACTGCACCGCCGGCGGGCACCAGCGGACCCGCGAAGCGCGTCGGGTTGCTGCCGCCGCGTCCCGACAGCACGGTGACGTACTGCCTGCCTTTATACGTATACGTGATCGGCGGTGCGTTGACCGAAGAGCCGGTCTTGAACTGCCAGATGCGCTTGCCGGTATCCTGGTCGAGCGCGATGAACTCTCCGGTCAGCAGGCCGGTGAACAACACGCCGCCATCGGTCGCGAGCAGGCCGGCGGAGCTTGCGAAGTCCATCAACGGCATCTGCCATTTCACTTTGCCGGTGAGCGGATCGAGCGCGGTGTGATAACCCATCGGCTCGCCTTTGGGCGTGTCGAAAGTCGACTTGATTCCGGTCTCGAGGCTGCCGAGCTCCATCTTGTAGTCGACGTAGCTCATGATTCGCGCCTGGTTCCACGGGTTCAGGAACAGGGTGCCGGTCTTCGGGTTGAACGCGGTCAGCGTCGAGTTCGTCGCCCGTGCGGGATCGAGCCGGACCGTTTCGCCTTTCATCGCGCGTTCGAGAAGATCGGTGAGGACCGGCCGGCCGGTCTTCAGGTCGATGCTCTTGGCCCAGGTCGTCTTCACGAACGGGTTGGCCGAGATCAGCTTGCCGTTGGTGCGGTCGATGACGTAGAGGAATCCGTTCTTGTTCGCGTTGATGAGCACTTTCCGATTCACGCCGTCGATTGCGACGTCGGCGAGCACGCTTTCGGCGTTGCCGTCGAAATCATAAGCGTCGTTCGGCGTGAACTGGTAATGCCATACCATCTGCCCCGTCTTCGGCTTGAGCGCGATCACGCTGGCGGTATAGAGGGCGTCGCCGCCGTCGCCGCGAAAGTGTGGGTTGTAAGGCTGCGCGTTGCCGGTGCCGACGTAGGCGAGATCGAGCTGCGGATCGTACGAAAAGTACTGCCACGTCGTGCCGCCGCCGTTTTTCCACGCATCGGGTCTGGTCTTCGTGGGCCACGTCTCGGAGCCGGGCTGGCCGGGCTCGGGAATGGTCCACGTGCGCCAGAGCTCCTTGCCGGTGTCGGGGTCATAGCCTGCGACGAAGCCCCGCGCGGTGCTGTCGCTGCCGCCCTGGCCCGAAAGCACCACGCCGTTGGCGACCATCGGTGCGATCACCCCTTTGTAGCCTTCCTTGAAATCGGCGTATTTGGTCTTCCAGACCTCCTTGCCCGTCTTCATGTCGAGCGCCATCACGTGCGCGTCGAGCGTCTGCCGGAAAAGTTTCCCGTTATAGATGGTCGCGGGCCCGCGCATGATTGCGCCGTTGCTGGCCACGCGCAGCGAGCCGCGGTCGTACTGCACGGGTGTGCGCCAGATCTGCCTGCCGGTCTCGACGTCGAGCGCGAAAGTCCAGTTGCCGTTCACGATGTACATCACGCCGTTGTAGATCGTCGGCTGTGCGAGCTCGCCCACGTCGTTGGAGAGGCTGGTGGTCCACACCGGAACGAGGCGCCGGATATTGGACTTGTTGATCTGCCTGAGCGGGCTGTACTGCTTCAGGTCGTAACCCATCCCGAACGTGGTGACGTTGTCCGGGTTCTTGCCGTTGGCTGCGAGCTCGTCGGCAGTCTGCGCCGACGCAACCGCGCACCATGAGCACACCAATGCACCCAGGACTTTTCTCATGATTACCTCTGATGTTCTTGAACTGAAGGAAGGGAGGTTACGGAGGGAAACCTTGGTTTCCCTCTGTTCGTTTACCGGCGAGCGAGCGAAGCGAGCAATGCTCAATCCATCAAGGCAAACGTCGTGACCGAGCCGCCGGTGGGCACGCTGTTCGTGATGAATCGCGCCGCGACGCTGCCGCCTCGTCCGGACAGGACGCTCACGTACTGGCGTCCCTTGTAGGTATAGGTGATCGGCGGCGCGTTGACCGACGAGCCTGTCTTGAACTGCCAGAGCTGCTTGCCGGTGTCCTGGTCGAGCGCGATCAGCTCACCGGTCAGCTTGCCGGTGAAGAGCAGTCCGCCGTCGGTTGCGAGCATGCCGGCCGAGCTCGCGAAATCCATCAGCGGGGTCTGCCATTGCGTTTTGCCGGTCAGCGGGTCGATGGCGATGTGGTAACCCGCCGGCTCGCCTTTCGGCACGGCCATGCTTGACTCCATGCCCGTATAGTTCCCTCCCATCTCGAGCTCGACCGGGACGAACTTCATGAGTCGCGGCAGGTTCCAGGTATTGAGGTAGACGAGCCCCGTCTTGGGATTGAACGCGCCGAGCGTCGCATTGGTGCCGCGCGAGGGCTCGAGCAGCACCTGCTCGCCTTTCGACGCGCGCTCGAGCAGATCGGTGAAAACGGGCTTGCCTGTCTTCAGATCGATCTTCGACGCCCAGTTCACTTTGACGAAAGGGTTCGCGGCGATGAGCTTGCCGTCGGTGCGATCGATGACGTACAGAAAACCGTTCTTGTGCGGATTGATCAGCACTTTTCGAGTCACGCCGTTGACGGGCAGGTCGGCGAGGATGCTTTCGGCGGTCGAGTCGAAGTCGAACGTGTCGTTCGGCACATACTGGTAGTACCAGGCGATCTGGCCGGTCTTCGGCCGTATGGCGAGTATGCTCGCGGTGTACAGGCTGTCGTGGGCATCGCGATACGACGGGTTGTACGGTTCCGCATTGCCCGTGCCCATATAGATCAGGTCGAGCTGCGGATCGTACGAAAACGTCTGCCACGTCGAGCCGCCGCCGTATTTCCACGCATCGGGCTTGGTCTTGTGGGGCCAGGTCTCCGAGCCCGGCTCGCCGGGAGCAGGTATCGTCCACGTGCGCCACAGCCGCTTGCCCGTCTCGGGATCGTAGCCGTCGATGAATCCGCGCGTCGTGCTCTCGCCGCCGCCGGTTCCCGCGATGAGGACGCCGTTGGCGATCATCGGGGCGATGACGCCTTTGTAGCCTTCCTTGAAATCGGCGTATTTCTGCTTCCAGACTTCCTTGCCGGTCTTCATGTCGAGCGCCATCACGTGCGCATCGAGCGTTTCGCGGAAGAGCTTGCCGTTGTAGATGGTCGCCGGGCCCCGCATGAGTGCGCCGCCCGCGATGCGCAGCGCGGCGCGGTCGTACTGCACCGGGGTGCGCCAGATCTGCCTGCCCGTCTCGACGTCGAACGCGAAAGTCCAGTTGCCGTTCACGACGTACATGACGCCGTTGTAGACGGTGGGCTGCGAAAGATCGCCCATGTCGTTCGAAGTGCTCGTGCTCCACACCGGGACGAGGCGCTTCACGTTGGACTTGTTGATCTGTTTCAGCGGGCTGTACATCTTCAGGTCGTAGCCCATGCCGAACGTGGTGACGTTGTCGGTGTTCCTGGCGTTGTTGAGCAGATCTTCGGCGGTTTGAGCGGACGCGAGCCCGCACCACGCGCACAGCGCCGCCGCGAGTATTTTCTTCATGATGACCCCTCCGGATGAGCGCGCGCGAGGTAATCCCGTATGGCTCGGGCCGTATCTTGTGCGCGAGCCCTATTTAAACGTTTTCAGCGCGAACGCGCCACCGGGTCGTGGACGCGACGTTCAGGGGCCTGCGGATGAACGGGCGACGGCGAAGAGCGTGCCGTATCGGATGCGATGTCAGGCCGCCTGGTACGCCGGCAGCGCAGCGCACGCCGAAGCGCGGCTCAGACGAGCGTACTGCTCGGGCGATGTCGACTTGCTCCACAGAAAGCCCTGGCCGATCTCGACGCCTTTTTGCGCGAGCGCGGCGCGTTGCTGCTCGGTCTCCACGCCTTCGGCGACGAGCTCCTTGCCGAGGCTGCGGGCGATGGCGACGATCGCGGCGACGATGCTGTCGGATTCCTGGTTCTTGCCGATGTCGGCCACGAAAGCCCTGTCGATCTTGAGCACGTCGAACGGCATGTGCCGCAGGTAAGCGAGCGACGAATAGCCCGTGCCGAAATCGTCGATCGCGATGCGCACGCCTTTTTCGTGCAGGCGCTTCAGCGTGCTCAGCGCACGCGACGAGTTGTCCACCAGCAGGGTCTCGGTGATTTCCAGCTCGAGGCAGAACGGCCGCATTCCGGTATCGCGCAGCAGGGCCTCGATGTGCTCGACGAAATCGGGCCGGCTGATCTCGCGGCCCGATACGTTAAGGGAGATCCGGCTCGGCGCGACGCCGCTGGCGAGCCAGCTTTGATACTGGCGACACACCGTTTGCCTGACGAAGTCGCCCATCTGCTCTATCAGGCTGCTTTGCTCCGCGATCGCGATGAATTCGGCCGGCGTGACGAGGCCGCGCTGCGGGTGCCGCCAGCGCAGCAGCGCTTCGGCGCCCACGACTTTGCCGTTTCTCATGTCGATCATGGGCTGGTATTCAACGGTGAGCTGGCGCTGATGCACCGCCTGGCGCAGGTCGCGCTCGAGCGCCGCCCGCGAAGCCACTTCGGAATTGATGCGCTCCTCGAAGAACATGATGCGCCCGGCGCCGCCGGCCTTGGCGCGCGACATCGCGACGTCGGCGCTGTGCAGGAGCTTGGCGGCATCGCGCCCGTCGTCGGGATAGAGCGAGACCCCGATGCTCGCGCCGAGATGATATTCCTCGCCCGATAGCGGAAAAGGTTCGGAGAGCACCGCGCTCAGTTTCTCCGCGACCTTGCCCGCGTTGAAGTCCGCCGCTATACCGGGAAGAAGCGCCAGGAACTCGTCGGCGCCGTAGCGCGCAAGAACGTCCTGTTCGCGCAGGCAGCCTTTGAGGCGCGCGGACGCTTCGCGCAGCACCGCGTCGCCGCCGCCGTAGCCCGCGGAGTCGTTGACCTTCTTGAACTCGTCGAGGTTGATGAACACGAGCGCGAGCCGCAGGCCGTCGCGCTGGGCGCGCGAAATTTCGGTCGTGAGGCGCTCGGTGAGGTAGCGCCGGTTCGGCAACCCGGTCAGCGAATCATAGTGACCTTCGAGATAGTGATTCTCGCGGTGCGTGCTCGCGGTCAGCGCCACCCCGAGCCGAGCGGCGAAATCGGCCGCGTAAGTGCGGCCCTCGTCGGTCAGGCCGGCGGCGTCGGTCATACCGATCGCGAGCACGGCGGTCATCAAGGCATCGACGAAAACGGGTATGAGCAGTACATGACGCGCGCCCTGGGCGGCGAGACACGACCCGATTCCGTGGCTCTGCACGTGCTCGAGCCAATGCCCGTGCGGCTCCGACGACAGGGATTGCATCGATGCAAGATCGCAGCCCGGCCTGTGCTCGAGCGGGTCGCCTCCGGCGCGGACCACCAGCGTTCGCGCCTGCGGCTGTGCGTCGGTCGGGAGCATCGTCACCGCGAACACGTCGCAGCCGATCACCGGGGGCGCTTTCCTGAGGAGCGATTGAACGACGCGCTCCGTGCTTGCCGAAGAGAGCACTGCGCGATCGATCTCGGCGAGGGCCGATAGCGCCTCGTGTTGACGCGCCGCGACGCCGGTCAGGCGTGCGGCGTCGTCCGAGGCAGGCGCGCCGGATCGCGCGCTGCGCATCGAGGACAGGGCAGGAAGGAGCACGAGCGGCAGCGCCAGCCACGCCCAGTGCGGGTAAGCCTCCCGCGCGCCGGCGAGTTGAAGCGCGCCGAGCACGACGGCGACGATGGCGAGTGCGAGCAGAGACTTGGATGACACACGCGCAAACATTCGACACCCGAAATAAGACCAGCGGCGCTCTCGGCCGCTACACCGTTTCGCTGAGGAATATGCCTCTTGCGATGCGCTCCCCGCCGCGCTTTTCGAGCTCCGGCGGCTGCTCTTGGGCAGCTCCCGTCAGTTGTCGCCGGTCAGACCGGGGCTCGATTCTTGGGGGCGAGCAGCGTATCAAACCGACGCCCGGCTGTCCGTGCGGAATTACCCCGGCATATGCGTATCGCCCGCTCATACGCTGCGCAGCCACGCGACGCCTGCACGCTGCGCTCGCAGCTTTTACGGCCGGACGACAGCCGTGCTTGAGCCGTGCACGCGAGCGCAGTTTCGAAAGTGTCGGCTACAGGCGAGCCGAAAGATGTCGTTATGCAGACCTGGGTTGTTTCACACGCGCAGCGCCACCGGCGGCGGGGTCGCGCGTGTGTCGCGAGAGGAATAGCGCCTCTTCGCATGCCTATTCGGGACTTTGGAACGTCGCGCTCCCGCACAGAATTCGTCGGAGCGCGACTTTGGAACGTCGTGCTCTGACGCGGAATCCGTCAGAGTGCGACTTTGGAACGCCGTGCTCTGCCGCGGAATCCGTCGGAGTGCGACTTGGAACATCGAGCTCTGCCCCGGAACCGGGCAGAGCGTCGACCTATTGCGGTGCTGCAGCTCACGTGTGCGACCAGGCACGACGGGATGAAAAGACGAGAAAAAAAAGCGACGCGCCTGCTGCTCGAAGAGCTGGAGCCCAGGATCCTCCACTCGGCCGACGTGGCGGTTCTGGTGCCGCCTGCTGCCTTCATGCAGCTCGCGGAGGTCCGCCTCGTCGACAGCGTACCGGACGCCATGCAGGGCACGGCCGCGCACACACCCGCGGCTGAAGCCAGTGCGTCCGCGCCGCGCGAGATCGCGATCGTCGATTCGTCAGTCGAGGACTATCAGCGGCTCGTCGACGATCTCATGGCGAACAGCCGGGGGACGATGGAGGTATTCGTGCTGGACGCCGCGGCCGACGGCGTCGGACAAATCTCCCGGATCCTTTCGACCCAGCACGACATCCAGACGATTCATCTGATTTCGCACGGCTCGGAAGGCGCGGTTCAGCTCGGCGCGGGCGTGCTGAATCAGGAGACGCTGGTGCGGAGCGCGGCTGCCCTCGCGGGGTGGGCTGACGCGCTCACTGCCGATGCCGACATCCTCATCTACGGCTGCGACGTCGCGGCGGGGCCCGGGGGGCGCGCCTTCGTGGACGCACTCAGCGGTCTCACCGGGGCTGACGTCGCGGCGAGCGACGACCTGACCGGCAGTGCGGCGCGAGGGGGGGACTGGACGCTCGAGTACCGGACCGGCCATATCGAGTCGTCCATCCCGATCGACGCCGAAACCCAGCGTGCATGGAGCGGCACGCTCGCGATCGGGGCGGACGCGGCAAGCTCTGCGGCCACCGTCGGCGCTCAGAGCGCCCTCACTTTCGCGCACACCGTGGGCAGCGGAACCGATCGGCTGCTCGTCGTCGAAGTGTCGACCGATTCCACCCAACCGGTCACTTCAGTGACGTACGGCGGTACGGCGCTGACCCAGCTCTCTGCGATCACGGACGGTGCGAACAAGGTCCGCGCGGAGGTGTGGTACCTGGTGGCGCCGAGCTCCGGCACGGCGAATGTGGTCGTTTCCCTGGGCTCGGGCAAGGAGTTCGTCGCCGGCGCGACGAGCTTCTCGGGCGTCGACCAGAGCACGACTTTCGGGACGCCGGTCACGGCGGAAGGCGCGGGCGGTGCGCCGAGCGTCACCGTGGCCTCCGCTGTCGGCGAAATCGTTTTCGACGTGGTCGCGCTGAGAGATCGTACCAGCGGTGCGGCAGGCGGCGCACAGACGGCCCTGTGGACGAACACCAACGGGACCGGAAGCGCCGATGCCTGGGGCGGCAGCAGCACCTCCGCCGGCGCCGGCTCCGTCACCATGGGCTGGTCGAGCGCCGGCGGTGGGGCGGGAGAATGGGCGGCGATTGCGGTGGCTATGAAGGCAGCGCCAGCGGTTGCCCCGGTCCTGACGGGGGCAAACGATCTCACGGCGATCAACGAAGATGCTTCCGCGAACCCCGGCACCTTGGTGTCCGCGCTCCTTTCGGGCCACGTCACGGACGGCAATTCCGGTGCATCGAGCGGCATCGCCGTCACGGCAGTGGATAACACGAACGGCGCCTGGCAATACTCGACCACGGGCGGCGCAGCCTGGATCGCATTCGGAACGCCGGGCTCGAGCACTGCGCGATTGCTTGCAGCCGATGCCGGCTCGTATGTCCGCTTCGTTCCCGCGGTGAACTGGAACGGGGCCGTCGCGGCGGGGCTCACCTTCAGGGCGTGGGACCAGACGAGCGGCACCGCCGGCGGTACGGCGGACACGACCGCCAACGGCGGCGCGACGGCCTTCAGCAGCTCGACCGCGGCCAGCGGCATCACGGTGAACGCGGTCAACGATGCGCCGAGCTTGAGCGGCGGCACGCTCGCCGCGATCGACGAAGACACGATCAATCCACCGGGTGCAGCGGTTTCGTCGATTTTCAGCGGCAAGTTCTCCGATGTCGACGCGGGCTCGAGCCTCAGCGGGATCGCCGTCGTAGGCAACGGCGCGAGCGCGGTCACGCAAGGCGCGTGGCAATACTCGAGCAACGGCGGCACGAACTGGTTTGCGATCGGCAGCGTGGGCGACGACGCCACCGCGCGCGCGCTGAGCGCCTCGACGCTGCTGCGCTTTGTTCCTGTGGCGGGCTTCAACGGCACACCCGTCGCGCTCACGGTGCGGGGCCTGGATGACACCTATGCCGGCGCTTTTTCAGCCACCGTGGCGAGCGAGACCCCGGTTGCGGTCGATACGACCTCGCGGGGCGGAAGCACGGCGATCGCGGCGGCGACGGCCACGGTGTCGACCGGCGTGACCTCTGTCAACGATGCGCCCGCGGGAGCCGACAGGACCGTCACGACGGCCGAGG
>JAQGMV010000047.1 GCA_028292225.1 Betaproteobacteria bacterium | reverse complement strand
GCTGTCGCTGCTCGACCAGGCGATCGCCCACGGCGGCGGCACTGTGGACGCCGCGTCGACCCGGGCGATGCTCGGCTCGGTGGATCAGACGTATCTGCATTCGATCCTGCGCGAGCTCGCCGCGGGGAACGGAGCCAAGCTCATCGCGCAAGCCGACCGGATGAACGAGCGCAGTCTCTCGTTCGAAATGGCGCTGCAGGAGCTGGGAACCCTCGTGCATCGGCTGGCCCTCGTGCAGATCGCGCCCGACGCGCTCGACGACGACGATCCCGATGCGCCCGCGCTGCGCGAGCTCGCGGGGCTGTTCGCTGCCGAGGACCTCCAGCTCTATTACCAGATCGCAATCCAGGCGCGCAGCGAGATCGGCCTCGCGCCCGACGAGTACGCCGGATTCACCATGGCGCTGATGCGGATGCTCGCTTTCGCGCCCGGCGCCGCAAGCCCCGCGCGCGCGCCGTCATCGACGCCGGCGAAGCCTGCGGTGCGGCGTTCCGAGCCGACGCCGGCTGTACCGGCGCCTGCGCCTGCGCCTTCCGCAGCACCGGCAGAACCGGCGTCCGCACCGGCAGCGCCTGCGACTGTCGCTGTCGCGCGGCCCGCCGCGGCCCCGGGCGTAAAGCCCGATGCTTCGTGGCCGCAGATCGTGAGCCAGCTCGGCATCACCGGGATGACCTTGATGCTCGCCCAGAACTGCGAGATGACGCGCGTCGATGAGAACCGGATCGTGCTGACGCTCGCCAAAGCGCACGAGCGCCTGTTCCAGAAATCGTACGAAGAGCGCCTCAGGGCCGCGGTCAAGAAGCATCTGGGTGAGCATCTGCACGTCGCGATCGCGGTCGGCCAGGTCAGCGGCGATACGCCGGCGGACCTGAAGGGACGCAAGCTTGCGCAGGATCAGGAAGAGGCGATCCGCGCGATCGAAGGTGATCCTTTCGTGCAGAACCTGGTCGAAGACATGGGCGGGCGCGTCGCCTCGATCAAACCTCTACAGTCACAGGAACCGACATGATGAAGAACCAGCTCGCGGGTCTGATGAAACAGGCTCAGCAGATGCAGGAAAACATGAAGAAGGTGCAGGAGCAGCTCGCGACCATCGAAGTCGAGGGGCAGTCCGGCGCCGGGATGGTCAAGATCGTAATGACGTGCCGGCACGACGTGAAGCGCGTGACGATAGACGAGAGCCTCCTCAAGGACGACAAGGAGATGCTCGAGGACCTGATCGCCGCCGCCGTGAACGACGCGGTACGCCGCGTCGAGACGACGACCCAGGAAAAGATGTCCGGTGCGACCGCGGGTATGCCGCTGCCGCCCGGTTTCAAGATGCCTTTCTGATCCGCGGCCGTCCCGATAGGGGCGGCCGGCTGATCGGGGTCTGACCCCATTTTCCAGCAAGGGAAAAATGGGGTCTGACCCCGGTTTGTTTTTGGAAGCGAAACGGTCGACTCCACTGTTGTGAATGAAAAACCCCAGCACACTCGAAGAGCTCATCGCTGCGCTACGCTGTCTTCCCGGAGTCGGGCCGAAGTCGGCGCAGCGAATGGCGTTTCACCTGCTCCAGCGCGACAAGCCGGGGGCGCACCGGCTCGCAGGCGCGCTGTCGCTCGCGCTCGAGCGCATCCGCCACTGCGAAAAGTGCAACAGCTACGCGGAGGAGGCGGTGTGCACCCTGTGCCGCTCACCCCGGCGCGACGCGACGCTGCTGTGCGTGCTCGAGACCCCCGCGGACCTGCTGATGATGGAGCAGGCGCAGTGTTACCAGGGCCTGTATTTCGTGCTGATGGGCGCGCTGTCTCCGCTGGACGGCATCGGCCCGCGTGAGATCCATCTCGACCGGCTGGTCAGGCGTGCGACCGACGGGATCGTCCGAGAGACCATACTCGCGACCAATTTCACGGTCGAAGGCGAAGCGACCGCGCACTATGTAGGGGAGCTGTTGCGGGCGAAGGGAATCAAGGCGACGCGGATCGCGCGGGGGCTCCCCGTAGGCGGAGAGCTCGAGCACGTCGACAGCGGAACACTGGCACAGGCCGTGATGGAACGGCGGGACATTTAGCTTTCAGGATCCACATGGCACAAGAACGAGCAGGACAGAAGGCAAGCCCGCGCAAGGCGATCAAGCGCACGCGCGGCCGCACCAATCGCCCGCTGCGGCCTCCGACGGGCAAGACGTCCGAGAAGGATGAGAGCCCGTCGGCCTCAAAGCGGAGCTTCACGCGGGACGGCTCGCACCATCCGTCCGCGGACTCGGCGTCGCAGAAGCTTCACAAGGTCCTCGCCCAGGCCGGAGTCGGTTCGCGGCGTCTGATGGAAACATGGATCGGCGAAGGCAAGGTGACGGTGAACGGTACAGTCGCGACGATCGGCACGCGGGTCACTCCGACCGACGTTATACGCCTCGGGCGCCGCGTCATACGCTGGCCGAGCACCCATCGCGTTCCGCGCGTGCTTCTCTATCACAAGCCCGAAGGGGAGATCGTCTCGCACGACGACCCCGAAGGCCGCGCGAGCGTGTTCACGAAACTCCCGCAGCTTCGCGGCGCGAAGTGGCTCGCGGTCGGGCGGCTCGACTTCAACACTTCCGGCCTGCTGATCTTCACGACCTCGGGCGAGCTCGCCAACCGCATGATGCATCCACGCTTTGCAGTCGAGCGCGAGTACGCGGTTCGCATCGTCGGGCAGTTGAAGCCTGAGCAGTTGAGAAAGCTCGAGCAGGGAATCGTGCTGTCCGACGGGCCGGCGAAATGCGAGTCGGTGGCGGACGAAGGCGGCGAGGGCACCAATCACTGGTACCGCATCGTGCTGAGGGAAGGGCGCAACCGCGTCGTGCGCCGGATGTTCGAAGCGCTGGGGCTGACCGTCAGTCGCCTGATGCGCGTGCGCTTCGGCGTCGTCGCTTTGCCGCCGCGCCTGAAGCGCGGGCAGGTGAGCCCGCTGCCCGCGGGCGAGGTGAAGCAGCTTCTCGACTGGCTCGAGGAGAACGCACCCGAGGTGCCGCCGGAGGACGCGGCGGAGCCTGAGCCTCTAGCGCCTCACGCGTAATCACGAACACGCAGTCGTCGCCGCCGCTCGTCTCCGCCCACACCAGAGGCAGGCGCGGGAAAGCCTTTTCCACGCGTGCGCGGTTGTGGCCGACTTCAACCACGAGTACGCCACCCGGATTCAGGTGGTCGGTGGCGTGCGCCAGGATCCGCCTCACCAGATCGAGCCCGTCGCGTCCCCCCGCAAGTGCGAGCGCGGGCTCGCGGCGGTATTCCAGCGGCAGGCTGCGCATGACTGCTGCGCTCACGTAAGGCGGGTTGGACAGGATCAGGTCGTAAGTCCGACCGGCGAGCGCTCCATACAGATCCGACTTCACCAGATCGAGGCGGTCGCCCATCGCATATCGCGTGACGTTGCGCCGCGCGACCTTGAGCGCGTCGGCGGACACGTCGGAAGCGTCGACGTGTGCGCGCGGAAATGTGAGCGCAGCAAGTATTGCGAGGCATCCCGACCCGGCGCACAGGTCGAGCGCGGAGCGCAGGCGCGCGGGTGCTGCGATCCACGGCGAGAGATTCTCGCGGAGCAGCTCCGCGATGTACGAGCGCGGTACGATGACGCGCTCGTCGACATAGAACGAATACTCGCCGAGCCACGCTTCATGGGTCAGGTAGGCGGCGGGCTTGCGCGTGCGTATGCGCTCGTCCACCAGCGCGCGCACCCGCTTCGCTTCGGCCGCGGTGAGC
>JAQGMV010000016.1 GCA_028292225.1 Betaproteobacteria bacterium | reverse complement strand
GGCCTCATCCCGCTGGTCGGCTGGATCGTGCTGATCGTGTTCTTCGTCCAGGACAGCCAGCCCGGCGATAACCAGTTCGGCCCAAATCCGAAGGCTGTCGCACCGTAACAATCCGGGGGCGGGGCCGGTCGGCCCCGCTTTGCGCGCATACTGCTGCGTCGCAAATAACGCCCGCGCCCCCATGCCCCGCTGGAAACGCTTCGCCTATGGCGCGATCGCCGTGGCGGGCTGCCTCTTCGCACTGATCGCCGCCAATATCGCGGCCGGCGACCCCCTGGCCCGGCTCGACGTGTACGTGAGCGCCTGGCTGGGGGCTCACCGCACCCCGGCACTAACGTTGCTCATGCTCGCTGTCACGAACACTCATGCCCCGGCAGCGATATGCGCTTACGCCCTCATGATGGCCGTCGTCCTGTATCGGAAAGCGGAGCGCCGCTGGCTGCTGGCGCTCGGCTTCGCCGTGCCCGTGGGCCTCGCGATCAACGTGCTGTTGAAGTCTCTGTTCCGGCGCTCCCGGCCCGTGCCTGACGAGCCCCTGATGACGCTTGCCACCTACAGCTTTCCGAGCGGCCACACCGCGGGCACGACCCTCTTCTACGGAGTGCTCGCCGCCTACATCGTGTCGCACACCCGCAGCACGCCGGTGCGCACCGCCGCCGTGCTCGGCTGGGCAGGCGCCGTGGCGCTGGTCGCGTTCTCGCGCGTCTACCTCGGCGTGCATTATCTGACCGACGTGATCGCCGCCGCGGCATGGAGCTCGGCGTGGGTCGCGCTGTGCCTGCTCGTCACGAGTCCCGTGCGGCTGCGCAGCGGCCCGGATCGCCAGCCGCCGTGACGGGAGATCCGTTGGTCGTCATCGTGAACGCCACCGCCGGCGCGGGCCACGACGAGGGCGCGTGCGAAAAACTCGAAGCGCTCTTCGCCGCTCATGGTGTCGCGGTGCGGGTCTTACCGGCGCACACGGGTGCCGAGCTCACCGAGATCGCACGGCGCGTCGCGGGTGAAAAACCTCCGGGGGTCGTTGCCGGCGGCGGGGATGGTACGCTCAACGCCGTGGCCTCCGCGCTCAAAGGCACCGGCATACCGTTCGGCGTCCTGCCTCTGGGCACCCTCAACCATTTCGCCAAGGACCTCGGCATACCGCTCGAGATCGATTCCGCCGTCAAGACGATCGCGGAAGGTCACACCGCCGAGGTCGACGTCGGGGAAGTGAACGGGCAGGTCTTCATCAACAATTCGAGCCTCGGGCTGTATCCGCAGATCGTTCGCCATCGCGAAAAACAACAGCGCCGCCTCGGCCGCGGCAAATGGCCGGCCCTCATGTGGGCGAGCATCACTGCACTGCGCCGAAGCCCGTTCCTGAACGTTCGCCTGACGCTCGACGACGTCGAGCAGCGCTACAGGACCACTTTTGTTTTCATCGGTAACAACGAATACGCGATGGAAGGATTCAGCATCGGCAAGCGCGATCGGCTCGATGGGGGACGCCTGAGCGTGTATGTGAGCCACCGCCGCGGCCGCGGCGCTCTGGTGATCCTCGCCCTGCGCGCGCTCTTCGGGAGACTGCGCCAGGCGAAGGATTTCCATGCACTGACCGCACAGAGCATCGTCGTCGAGACGCGCCGGCCGCGGCTGCACGTCGCCACCGACGGCGAAGTCAGCGTGATGGAGACCCCGCTCGAATACCGCGTGGACCCGCGCGCGCTGCGGGTGTTCGTGCCCCGTCCGGAAGCGGGCTGACGAGCGGGCATGCGCACTATTGCCCATCTTTCGGACCTGCATTTCGGCCGCGTCGATGCGCAACTGCTCGAGCCGCTCAGGCGACGTCTCTCTGCGCTCGCGCCCGACGTCGTGGTGATCTCGGGAGACCTCACCCAGCGCGCGAAGCCGGAAGAGTTCCGCGAGGCACGGCGCTTTCTCGATACCCTGGCCAAGCCGCAGATCGTCGTGCCCGGCAATCACGACGTGCCGCTGTATAACGTGTTCCAGCGCTTTTTCGCTCCGCTCTCGAAGTACAAACGCTACATCTCTGCCGACCTCGAACCCGCCTACATCGACGACGAGATCGCGGTGGTCGGGATCAACACCGCGCGCTCGCTGGTGTTCAAAGGCGGCCGCATCAACGAGGAGCAGGTCGAGTCGGTGCGTTTGAGGCTCTGCGATCTCGGACAGGGCGTCACCAAGATCGTGGTGACTCACCATCCGTTCGACCTGCCGGAGGACTGGGACGACGACCATATCGTCGGGCGCGCGAAGATGGCGATGCAGATGCTCGCGCGCTGCGGCGCCGACGTCCTCCTCGCAGGACACGTGCACATGAGCCACGCCGGCCATACCGCGAAACGCTACAAGATCGACGGGTATGCGGCGCTCGTCGTGCAGGCGGGGACCGCGACGTCGACACGGGGCCGCGGGGAAACCAATTCGTTCAATGCGCTCAAGGTGCTGCCGCACGAAGTGCAGGTCGAGCGCTATTCGTGGGACGTCGGCGTTCGGGACTTCACGCTCGCCAGCGTCGAGGCGTTCGAGCACACGCAAAACGGCTGGCTGCGCAAAAGCTGACTGGGCGATGTTGACAGCCGCTGGCGAATCGGCGACCGTTCCCCCGAACCAGGAGGGGGAACACGATGATAAAGCCGCTCAAACACGCAGCCGCACTCGCGCTCGCCGCACTCGCATTTGTTCCAGCAGCGCTACACGCCCAGGCGTATCCGAGCAAACCGATAAGGCTCATCGTCCCTTTCCCGCCGGGGGGAGGCGTCGACTTCATCGGGCGCATCGTCGGGCAGAAGCTCACCGAGCGTCTCGGCCAGCAGGTCCAGATCGACAATCGCGCGGGCGCGAACGGCATCGTCGGCCTCGAGGCATTGAAGAGCGCGCCTCCCGACGGCTACACGATCGCAGCGGCTTCGGCGGGTCCTCTCGCAGTGAATCCTTTCATCTACGCGAAGCTTCCTCACGACACGATCCGCGACTTCACTCACATCGCGAACATGGTGAATTTTCCGCTGCTCCTCGTCGCGCACCCTTCGCTTCCGGTGAAGAACATCAAGGAACTGGTGGCGCTTGCACGCGCGCGGCCGGGGCAGGTCTCGTATTCGTCGCCCGGCTCGGGTAACTCGGCGCATCTCGCCGCGGAGCTGTTCAATTCGATGGCGAAGACCAGGATCCTGCACGTGCCCTACAAAGGCACCGCGCCGGCGGTCGTCGCGGTGCTCTCGGGCGAAGCGCAGCTCACCTACAGCAGCATTCCTTCGATCCTGCCCCACGTGCGCAGCGGCCGCGTGCGCGCGCTCGGCATCGGCAACGCAGAGCGCATCCCGTCGCTTCCGGACTTCCCGACGATCGCCGAATCAGGCCTGCCCGGTTTCGAAGCCTACGCGTGGGGCGGCATGATAGGGCCTGCACACATGCCGGCGCCGATCGTGCAGCGCCTCTCCAGGGAGATCAACGAGGTCCTCAGGCAGAAGGACGTCGCCGACCGCATGCTCGCAGAAGGCACCGTCCCGACGCCGTCGAGTCCTGAGGAATTCACCGCCTACATCCGCGCCGAGCTCAAGAAGTGGGGCGACGTCGTGAAGATGGCGGGAATCAGAGCCGAGTAACTCAACAGAGGATCAGCACATGAATACGAGCTTCATACGTAAAGCGGGAGTCGGTGCGCTCAGCATCGCCGCGGCGGCATTGTGCGCCGGCGCCCTGGCGCAAACCTCACCGAAAGTGAAAGACCTCGGCATCGACGCGCCGAAGACGATCCTCTACGTCGGCAACAGCTTCTACTACTACAACAACAGCATGCACAGTCACGTGCTGCGGCTGACCTCCGCGGCGGACCCGCAGAACCGCGCCCAGTATCGAAGCACGTCGGTGACGATCAGCGGCTCGGGTCTGAACTGGCACGACATGGAAGCCTATTTCCAGCCCGGCCGCCTCGCTTCGTATTCGTTCGTCGGCGACAACGAAGTGCTCTTCAACAAGTTCGACAAGCCGTTCGAAGTCGTCATCATGAACGACTGCAGCCAGTGCCCGGTCCATCCTCAGCTCAAAGACATGTTCCACGAGTATGCGAAGAAGCACAGCCAGACGATCGTCAAGAACGGCGCGAAGCCGGTTCTGTTCATGACCTGGGCATATGCCGACAAGCCCGAGATGACGGCGCAGCTCGCGGAGCAATACACGATAGCGGGAAACGCGAACGACGCGCTGGTCATCCCGGCGGGGCTCGCGTTCGCCAAGGCGCTCGCGAAGAATCCGCAGGTCGTCCTGTATGACCCGGACAAGCGGCACCCGAGCCTGCAGGGAACGTATCTTTCGGCGGCGACGATTTACGCGTCGCTGTATCGCAAATCGCCCGTCGGGCTGCCGGCAGCCGCCGGCATGGATGCGAAGACGGCGCAGTTTCTTCAGGAAGTGGCGTGGGAGACGACGCGGGAATACTACGCGAGATGACCCTGCGTGAAGCGGACGACGGCGACGCCGAAACGATCGCCGCGCTTTACGCGCATTACGTCCGGAGCGCGCCCGCCACTTTCGAAGAGGCGCCCCCTGAGCCGGCGGAGATCACCCGGCGGATTCGGGAGGTCCAGGCGGCGGGGCTGCCGTGGCGGGTCGCGACCGATCTCGAGGGTGCGCTCCTCGGCTACGCGTACGCATCGCCTTATCGCACGCGCTCCGCATACCGCTACACGCTGGAAAACTCGGTTTACATCGCGCCTCGATGTGTCGGCACCGGTCTCGGCGCAATACTCATGCGCGAGGTCATCGACAGGTGCGCTGCCCTCGGCTATCGCCAGATGCTCGCGGTCATCGGCGACAGCGCCAATGCCGCATCGATCGCGCTCCATACCCGCCTCGGCTTCTCGATGGTGGGAATCCACCGCGCTGTGGGCTTCAAATTCGGCCGCTGGATCGACGTCGTTCACATGCAGCTCGCGTTGGGTGAAGGCTCGCAGTCGCGACCCGCTTAAAGCACCGGCACATGACATCCGCCCCGATGCAGTGTCTAATCGGGGCCCTCTTTCGCGCGCGCTCTTGAGCGAACCGGCGCACCCGCCCTGCACGATAGCGGCGAGCGTCCGGCAAGCGCGGATTCTTCCAAGACACGGAATGAAGCTCAGCGCCGGCAGCGGCGCGGCGCTTTGTCGATTTAGATGCGAATACGACTACAACCCGGCAATCTCGTCACGATTTTCCTCGGTCTCCTGTTCATCGCGTCAGGCATCTACGGTTTTTTGGAGATCGGCCGCTTCCTGGAGGCGGCGCGCCCGGCCACCGGCGTCGTCGTCGAAATCGTGCACGCGAGCACCAACAAGCGGGGGCGCACGCACCCGGTCGTGCGCTTCACGACTGCGGAAGGCAAAGAGCTCATCGTGCGCTCGGAAGAGCACCAGAACGTGCAGCCCGGCGACACCGTGGAGCTGCTGTACGACGCGCGCAATCCCGAACAGATCGAGATCACCACCCTCGAGCGCGTCCGCAACAGGCGGCTCCTCTTCACGGGCTTGTCGATTGCGCTAGGCGCACTGGTGTGCGGCCTGGGGTTCACGCAGAGGTGGGCCACAACGGCGTCCGGTAACCTGAGCTGAAATCGGGGACAGACCCCGATTTGCGGATCAGTCGAGCCGCGCGCCCGACTCCTTCACCACTTTCGCCCAGCGAGCGACTTCGCCTTTGACGTAGCGGCCGAACTCTTCGGGCGTGAGCTTCGCGGGCTCCGCGCCGAGTTGTGCAAGGCGCTCCTTCACATCGGGCGCCGTGGCCATCGTGCCCACCTCGGGGTTGAGCTTGTTGACGATGTCGGGCGACAGTGCGGGCGGGCCGAAGATGCCGTACCACGACGTGACGTCGAACCCCGGCAGCCCCGTCTCCGCGACGGTGGGGACTTCCGGGAGCAGCGGCGAGCGCTTGGCGCTGGTCACCGCGATCACGCGCAGCTTGCCCGTTTTGACGTGCTGGAGCGCCGTCGGAAATCCCATCGAACCGAGCTGGAGCTGGCCGGCAACGAGGTCGATGACCATCTGCCCCGTGCCTTTGTAGGGGACGTGGGTCATCTTCACCCGCGCCATGGTGTTGAAAAGCTCGAGCACGAGATGATTGGGCGAACCGTTGCCCGCAGACCCGAAGTTGAGCTGTCCCGGCTGCGCCCTTGCGAGCGCGATCAGCTCCTTCACCGATTTCGCAGGGAGCGACGGGTGCAGAACGATGGCGCTCGGAAAGGTCGCGACCATCGCGACCGGCGCGAGGTCCTTCGTCAAATCGTAGCCGAGCTTCTTGTAGAGGCTCAGGCTGATCGCGTGGGGCACGCCGCCCATGAGCAGGGTGTAGCCGTCAGGCGGCGCTTTCGCGACGATCTCGGCGCCGATGTTGCCGCCGGCGCCGGTGCGGTTGTCGATGAGCACCGCGTGGCCGTAGCGCTCCGTCATCTTCTGGCCGATGACGCGGGCCAGGATGTCGGAGCCGCCTCCGGGCGCGAACGGGGCAACCAGGCGGATCGGTTTGGAGGGGTACTCCTGCGCAAAACCGGCGGCAGTCCACATCGAAAACGCAATACAGCAGCCCACACGTGCTATGGCAATCACGAAATCTCCTGAAGACGTCGATGGTTCGAATGTTGCGCGCAGATCATTGTGCCGAAGATTGGCGCGGCCGCCTACGCGCCGACGACGGTCGAGGTGGATTCCGGCTCTCGCGATGACCGTCTTCGCACGAAGCGGCCTCAACTCCCCGGAATGATTCCGGGCTCGAGTGTGCGGCAATAATCGTTGATGTCGCCGGGCCTGCACTTCCACACACGATCCATGAGCTTGCTCGAGAAGCAGTGCTGCAGCGCCTTGCGCAGCGGCCGCAGCCGGAACGGATAGCCGAACACGTGGGGGTGTATCGATGCATTGAAGACGAGCGGGTGCGCTGCGCTCTGCTCGACCATCTCCTCGAACTGGTCGACGAGCATGTCGCAGAATTCTCGTCCGGTGTGCTGGCGATGGATGATCTGCGGGGAGTCGTTGAGCTCGACGGGGTACGGCACGTTCAGTATCGGACCCGACCGCGTTCGCATCCAGAACGGCTGGTCGTCGGCCGGCCAGTCGGAGAAATACTCGTAACCCGCTTCCTTCAGGAGATCGGGCGTCCACGAGTGCTCGTACGAGCCCCCGGATAACCAGCCTTTGGGCGCCTTGCCTTCGTTGCGGGTAAACGTCTCGGTGACTTCGCCGATCAGGCGCGCCTCGTCGGCTTCCCAGCGAAAGTCATTGAGGTTTTCGGCGTTGGTACGGCCGTGCGCGATGATCTCGTCGCCGCGCGTGCGGATGCGTTTGAAGATCTGAGGCGCTTCTTCATAGAGCAGGCTGTTGGTGTTGTGCACGAGCGGGATCCGAAGCTCGTCGGCGAGATCGAAAAGCCGCCACACGCCGATGCGGTTGCCGTAGTCGCGCCACGAATAGTTGCGGGGCGTCTGCGGCTCGTTGTGCTTGGCGTTGTCGTGACCTCGTCCCTTGCCGTACGCGTGCACCGCGAGGTTGAGCGTCAGGCAGAACGCGAGCCGCTTGCCGCCGGGCCAGTCGTAATCCCTGCGTTCGGTGAGGGGGAAATAATCGTAACGGCCGTGATGGGGCAGCAGGCTTGCGGGCACTTCATGTCCTCCAGGGATTGGTTGTTCATCTTGCGTTCATCCTTGGCCTTCGCTACCGCTACGCTCAGGACAGGCTACGGCAGCAAATGCCGGAGTCGAAGGATGAACGGAGTTTTAATCTACCGTCGCGCCTGACGCTTTGACGACTTTCGCCCACTTCGCGATCTCTTCACGAACGAAGCGGCCGAACTCTTCAGGCGAGCGATTCATCGGTTCGGCGCCCAGCGCGGCAAGCCGCTCCTTGGTATCGGCGGCTACGACCGCGTTCGCGACGTCGGCGTTCACCTTCGCGACGATGTCCTTCGGCAGCCCGGCGGGCCCGAACAGGCCGAACCACGACGAGACTTCGAACCCGGGAAGGCCGGTTTCGCTCACCGTCGGGACTTCCGGCAGCATCGGCGAGCGACGGGCGCTCGTTACTGCGATCGCGCGCAGCTTGCCGGCTTTGACGAACGGCATCGACGGCGGGAGACCCATCGACGCGAGCTGAACGTGGCCGGCGAGCAGATCGGTGACGACCTGGCCGGATCCGCCCTTATACGGGATGTGGGTCATGCGCACGCCGGCCATGGTCTTGAACAGTTCCATGGACAGATGGTTGGGGGAGCCGTTACCCGCGGAGCCGAAGTTGAGCTGGTCGGGCCGCGACCTTGCGAGCGCGATCAGCTCCTTCACCGACTTCACCGGAAGCGACGGGTGCACTGCGATGAGCAGCGGAAATGTTGCGACGGGGGCGATCGCGACGAGGTCTTTCGCGAGGTCGTAGCGATTGGTGCGGAACAGGCTCATGTTGATCGCGTGGGGTGCGCCGCCCATGAGCAGCGTGTAACCGTCGGGCGGCGCCCTGGACACGAGTTCCGCGCCTAAATTGCCGCTCGCCCCGACCCGGTTGTCGACCAGCACCGTCTGCCCCCAGCGCTCGGAAAGCTTCTGTCCTGCGAGCCGCGTCAGCACGTCGGTGGAGCCGCCCGGCCCCATCGGCGCGACGATACGCACCAGCTTGACCGGATATTCCTGCGCAACGCCTGTAGACGCCGCACCGGCCATGACCAACGCAAACAAAACGGCACTCGAACGCATCAGATCTCCCGTGAGCGAGGCACCACTGCGGGTCGATGTTGACACGGCGCATCATGCCCATCAATCATCCGGCTTTACCGACGCTATGAATTCAGGTTATGGACCTTCGCGATTTCGAATACTTCGCAGTGCTCGCCGAGCATCGCCACGTCGGCCGCGCCGCCGAAAGCATCGGCCTGAGCCAGCCTGCGCTGAGCAAAAGCCTGCGCCGGCTCGAGCAGACCATGCATGCCAAGCTCGTGACGCGCACGCCCAAGGGTGTAGAGCTCACCGCCGAAGGCGCCGCGCTGCTCGCGCGCGTGCGCCGGCTCAGGCTCACGCTCGACGACGTGAAGCGAGAGGTCGCGGACGTGAGCGGCGGCCGTGTCGGCCATCTGCGGGTCGGCGCCGGTCCCGGCATGGTCGACGACCTGCTTGCCGGGGCGTGCAGCGCGCTGCTCGCAATCGCGCCCAAGGTCACGCTCACCGTCACCGTCGCCACCCCTGCCGTCCTGGTTCCGCTGCTGCGTGGAGGCGAGCTCGACCTCATGGTGACGACGGTGCCTCCCGGTGCCTACGGGGACCTCAGGAAGGAAGAGCTGCTCGAGGACCGTTTCGTCATCTGCGCGTCGACCGGGCATCCGCTCGCCTCACGCAGCCGCGTGGAGATCGCCGACCTCGCCCTCGAGCGGTGGGCGCTCTCGACCTCGAACGTGGTGTCGCGCCAGCGCCTCCAGCGCGCTTTCGAGGATCGCGGCTGCGCGCCGCCTGACGTCGCACTCGAGGCGGGTTCGGTGCCGCTGACGCTGCATGCGATCGCGCACTCGAACCTGCTCGGCTACGTCGCGTGGCGGGTCGTGCAGCACTCGGCCCAGCGCACAGCGCTCACCGAGCTCCGCGTCGAAGGCATGGACTGGCACCGGCGGGTCGCCGTGTACTACCGCCAGGACACTTATCTGCCGCCGATCTCGCACCGCCTGATCGAGATCCTCAAATCCGCCGCCGGAGAGCTCGCGCCGATCTGCGCGCGATAACCGGAATTCATCGCGCTGCTAAGGACAGCGCATTGCGACGCATAACCACCCATGTCACTATTCAGGCCGATTTCCCAGCAAACAAATACAGCGAACAACCCCCATGGACCAACCCGAAAAGAATCCGCAACTGGCACACAATGTGAAGCGCCTGTCGCGCCTCGAGCTTCCCGGCGCAGGACAGGTGTACGTCGAGGGCAAATACGCCTACATCGGCCACATCCCGAACAAGCAGCAGCTCGGCACGAGCATCCTCGACGTGTCCGACCCGAAAAATCCGCGGATCGTCTCGCAGATCACGCTCGACGACCCCGAGTCGCACAGCCACAAGGCGCGTGTGATCGGCGACATCATGATCGTCAACAGCGAGCGCAACATGACCTCGATCGGCCGCAAAGCCGACGAGCTGCCGAAGCTGCGCACCCAGCTCAAAGACGCGCTCGGGCGTGATCCGACCCACGCCGAGCTCGCACAGAAGCTCGGCGTTCAGGAGGCCGACATACCGGCGGTCGAAGCACAGGAGAAGAACCCATACCGCAACGGCGGCTTCAAGATCTACGACGTGAAGGATCGCACGCAACCGAAGCTGATCCATTTCGAAAGGACTTACGGCATCGGCGTGCACCGCTTCGACATGGATGCGAATTACGCCTACATCTCGAGTGAAGCCGAAGGCTACGTCGGCAACATCCTTCGAATCTACGACATCCGCAACCCGGTCAAGCCCGAGGAAGTCTCGAAGTGGTGGATCCCGGGACAGCACGCCGCAGGCGGCGAGAAAAAGACGTGGCCCGGCCGGCAGCATCGCCTGCACCACACCGTGCGCGTCGACGACCGGCTGTATGCCGGCTGCTGGCACGGCGGCGTGAGCATCGTCGACGTCTCGGACATCCGAAAACCGACGACGATCGGCGCGTACAACTATCACCCGCCGTTCCCCGAGCCTTCGCACACGTTCATGGCGCTGCCGAAGAAGATCGGCGGGCGCCAGATCGCGGTTGCGATCGACGAGGAAGACCACGCACACGATGCCGAAGAGATGGCGCGTCGCCGCGGACGCCCGCACGGCTCCCTCTGGACTTTCGACATCACCGATCCGGCGAACATCCAGCCGCTGGCGATCTTCGAAGTGAGCGAGCTCGATTCGCCGTGGAGCCGCGCCACGCCGGGACGCTTCGGCGCGCACCAGTTCCAGGAGCACATGAAAGGCGGCGACACCCTCGTCTACTGCGCGTGGTTCGCCGGCGGCCTGCGCATCGTCGACGTCGCAGACCCGACCTCACCGCAGGAAGTGGGCTGGTTCATCCCCGCGCCGGGAGCCGGCAAAGCCGCGCCGCAGACCAATGACGTGGACGTCGACGACCGGGGGCTCGTGTACATCGTCGACAGGTATACGGGGTTCGACGTACTGGAGTTCCAAAGGCCGTAAGGCCGGCGGCGAGTGCGTGAACGGTCAGATGATGGGGACGTCGTCATTCCAGCGAAGGCCGGGATCCCGTTTGACTTCAACGTTCACTAAATAGAAAAGGGCTGCGATCAGCAGCCCTTTTCTGCTTTCAGGATTCAGGCCCTGAACTAAAACATTCCAGGGCAGGCTCTGCGCCGGAATGACGGGCCATACCTTACCCGTCGAGGTTCACGATTCGCTATTCGATCCCGGCAGCAACGAACAGCTTTTTCCCAGCCGGGCTGCCGAGGAACTGCACGAGCTGCTTCGACGCGTCGGCGTTGGAGCCGCCGGCCACCGGTGTCGCGATGTAGGTCGTGTAGTTCTGCACTTCAGCCGGGATGGGGCCGACGAAGCGCAGGCCCTTCTCCTTGTAGAGCAGGATCTCGGTGATGGCGCCGAACGCGATTTCCCTGCCCTTGCCTTTGAGCGCGTGCTCCATGACGGCTGCGCCGTCGGGATAGCGCGTCGTCTTCGGCTCGACCTGCTCGTAGACGCCCCACTTCTTGAGCAGGTTCTCGAAGTAGATGCCGGTCGACGCACGGTTGTATGTGAGCGAATCGGCTTCGCTGATCGAGCGCTTGAGCCCGTCGACGCTGGAGATGTCGGGAACCGGCGCGCCGGGGCGTATCGCGACGCCGAGCCCGACCTTGCCGACGTTGACGTGGTCCGACGCGCCGACCTTCCCCGCCTTCGCGAACTCTTCGATCGCGGATGGCGGCGCGATGACGACGTCGAACTTCTCGCCGGCGGAGATGCGCTTCGCGATCTGCGGCGTGGTGTTGAATGTGAGCCTCACCTGGTGGCCGCTCTGCTTCTCGAACGCGTGCACGGCGCTGTGCAGGCCCGGCTCGATCGCGCCGCCGCTCAGAACCGTAATCTCTGCGGCCATGGCTCCTCCTGTGAACAACAACCCTGCCAATGCGGAGATGCTGATACGTTTCATAAAGTGACTCCGACTGTTGTAGGAAAACATTTAATCCGGCCTCGCACCCGAAGCTTTCACGACTTTCGCCCACTTCGGGATCTCGGACCTGATGTACGCGGCGAATTCCTGCGGGGTGCCGCCGAGGACTTCTGCGCCCTGCCTGGTGAGCGTAGTGTTCACGTCAGGCAGCTTGAGCACCTTGTTGATCTCGGCGTTGAGCTTGTTGATCACGGCGGGCGGCGTGCCTGCGGTCGAGACCACGCCGTGCCACGTGGTCGCTTCGAAACCCGGCACGCCGGCTTCGGCGACGGTCGGAAGCTGGGGCATGATGCGCGCCCGCTTCGCGGTCGAGACTGCGAGCGGCCGCAGGCGATTGGACTGGAGATACGGCTGCACCGAGAGCGCGGTCGCGAACATCACCTGGCATTGCCCCGCGAGCATGTCGACGAGCGCCGGACTCGCGCCTTTGTAAGGGATGTGCACCATCTGCACGCCGGTCATGCTCTTGAAAAGCTCCGCCGCCAGATGTGCCGCAGCCCCGCTTCCCGAAGAGGCATAGTTGAGCTGGTCCGGATGCGCTTTCGAGAATGCGATGAGCTCCCGTACCGAACGCACCGGCAGCGACGGGTGCACGACCAGGATATTCGGCTGAGAGGCGAGCAGCGCGACCGGCGCGAGATCCTTCACCGGGTCGAAGCTCATGTTCTTGTACAGGCTCGCATTGGTGGCGAGGATGCTGTTGTTGCCCATCAGCAGCGTGTAACCGTCCGGCGGTGCCTTCGCAACGATCTCGCCGGCGAGGTTGCCGCCGGCGCCGGGACGGTTGTCGAATATGAACGTGTGGCCGAGCGCTTCCGCGAGCTTCGATCCGACGATGCGCGTGAGGATGTCGCTCGGGCCCGCCGGCGAAAATGCAATGACGAACCGCACCGGTTTGACCGGGTATTCCTGCGCCCGGACAGGCGCCGCGCAGACGGTGGACATGAGCGCCGCCGCTACGCCCGCAAGCATACTATCGTGTTTCATCTTTTCTCCTAGGGCCCGGATTATAGAGCGTATTCTTTGGGCGGCCGGCAGCCTTGTGCTATTCTAAAAGCGCTTCCATGCGGCGATGCCGGGCGGCGATTCCCGCATCCAATCCGCACTCACATCGCAATACTCCCCGAGCGGCACCAGAGGGATCACCCAGGACTATCACATGAGCCAGACCGAACGCATCAAAGGCATCCTCTCGCCCGTCGTCACTCCGTTCAACGAAGACCTGAGCCCCGATGCCGACCGCTTCGTCGCGCAATGCCAGTGGCTGATTTCGCAGAACTGCGGCCTGGCCGTGTTCGGCACCAACAGCGAAGCGAACTCGCTCTCGGTCAACGAGCGCATCGCGCTGCTCGATTCGCTCCTTTCCGCGGACGTGGACCCGAAGCGCATGATGCCGGGAACCGGCTGCTGCGCGCTGACCGACACCGTGCGACTCACCGAGCACGCGGTAAAAGGCGGATGCGCGGGCGTGCTGATGCTGCCACCGTTCTATTACAAGGGCGTGAGCGAAGACGGACTGTTCCGAAGCTTCGCCGAAGTGATCGAGCGTGTCGGCGACTCGCGCCTTCGCATCTACCTCTATCACATCCCCCCTGTCGCAGTGGTCGGCATCACGACGAAGCTCGTCGAGCGCCTGCTCAAAGCGTATCC
>JAQGMV010000214.1 GCA_028292225.1 Betaproteobacteria bacterium | reverse complement strand
GCCGCCTGACGGTGGACGCGATCCTGCGCCGTGACTACCCGATCATCCAGGGCGTGATCCTGATCTTCTCCGCGGCCTACGTGCTGGTCAATCTCGCGGTCGATCTCTCGTACATGTTCTTCGATCCGCGGATCCGCTACTGATGAGCACGCTCGCGCTTCCCTCCGCGCGCTCGGCGTCGCCAACATGGCTCAGGCTCAAGAACGCGCTGCGGCGCCACCCGACTGCGATCGCGGGCGCAGCGGTGCTTGGCGTCATGATCCTGATCGCGGTATTCGCGCCGTGGCTCGGCACGATCGATCCTCAGGCGGTCGCACCGATCAGGCGCCTCAAGCCCCCGTCGGCCGAGTACTGGTTCGGCAGCGACATGCTCGGGCGCGACGTCTACAGCCGCGTGGTCTACGGCGCGCGCGTCTCGCTCGCGGTGGGGCTCGCAGTGGCGCTCTTCAGCACCCTCGTGGGCCTCGCGATCGGTCTCGTTACCGGCTACATCCGCTGGCTCGACGCGATCGTCATGCGCATCATGGACGGGCTCATGTCTATCCCCTCGGTGCTGCTGGCGATTGCGCTGATGGCGTTGACCAAGGCCAGCATCGGCAACGTCATCCTCGCGATCACGCTCGCCGAGGTCCCTCGCGTGGTGCGCCTCGTTCGCAGCCTCGTGCTCACATTACGCGAGCAGCCTTACGTCGAAGCCGCGGTCGCCGCGGGGACGACGTTGCCCCGCATCCTCACGCGCCACATTCTCCCGAACACGGTCGCCCCGCTCCTCGTGCAGGCCACCTACGTCTGCGCCTCCGCGATGATCACCGAGGCGATCCTCTCGTTCATCGGCGCCGGAACGCCGCCCAACATCCCGAGCTGGGGCAACATCATGGCCGAAGCGAGAAGCCTCTTTCAGATCGCGGGCTACCTCATCTTCTTCCCCGGCATCTGCCTGTCGCTGACCGTGCTCGCGATCAACCTGCTCGGCGACGGCATGCGCGACGCGCTCGACCCGCGGCTTGCGAGGCGCATGTGAGCACCGTTCATCCTTCGACTTCGCTACCGCCACGCTCAGGACGAACGGATAAATGAACGGCGACAGTCGATCGGCGCGGGACGAACCGGACCTCGAGCCCGTCCGCCCTGAGCGTAGGCCGCAAAGGCCGGATTCGAAGGGTGAACGGCCGCTCCTCGAAGTCGACGACCTGAGGACCTACTTCTACACACGCGACGGCGTAGTCCGCGCGGTGGATGGCGTGTCGTTCTCGGTCTATCCCGGCGAGACCCTCGCAGTGGTCGGCGAGTCGGGCTGCGGCAAGAGCGTCACTTCGCTGTCGATCCTGAGGCTCATCGCGTCGCCGCCGGGCCGGATCGTTTCCGGACGGCTCGTCTTCGAAGGCCGCGATCTGCTCGCGCTGTCCGAGCGCGAGATGCGCAGCGTTCGAGGCAACGAGATCTCGATGATCTTCCAGGAGCCGATGACTTCGCTCAACCCGGTGCTCACGATCGGCCGGCAGATTGCGGAAGCGGTGAAAGTGCACCGCGGGCTTTCGACGCGCGAGGCGACGCGCAAAGCGATCGAGATGCTCACGCTCGTCAACATGCCCGAGCCCGAGCGCCGCCTCGCGCAATATCCTCACGAGCTTTCGGGCGGCATGCGCCAGCGGGTGATGATCGCGATGGCGCTCGCGTGCGGCCCGCGCCTGCTGATCGCCGACGAGCCGACGACTGCGCTCGACGTGACCATACAGGCGCAGATCCTCAACCTCATGCTCTCGCTCAAGGAAAAGACCGGCGCGGCGATCGTGCTGATCACGCACGACCTCGGCGTGGTCGCTGAGATGGCGCAGCGGGCCGTCGTGATGTACGCGGGGCGCAAAGTCGAGGAAGCGCCCGTGGAGGCGCTCTTCGAGCAGCCGCTGCATCCCTACACGCTGGGGCTGCTCAACTCGATTCCGCGCCTCGACCACGCGCATATCAATGGCCGCACGCGTCTCGCCGAAATTCCCGGGACCGTTCCTTCGCTGCGCGACGAACCCGTGGGATGCACCTTCGCGCCGAGGTGCGCGTTCGCGACGGACGTCTGCCGCGAGCGCTATCCCCCGCTGGAGATGAAAACCGAAGGCCACTACGCCGCGTGCTGGCACTCCGACCGTGTCGCCGTGGAAATCGGGGACAGACCCCGATTTCCGTCTGGTGAAAATCGGGGTCTGTCCCCGATTTATGGACAGGGGACGGCGCCCGGCCGATGACCGCTCCGCTCCTCCAGGTCGCGAACCTCACCAAGCACTTCCCCGTGCGCACCGGCGTGTTCTCGCGCGTCAGCGCGCAGGTGCACGCGGTCGACGACATCAGCTTCGACATTGCGCAGGGCGAGACTCTCGGGCTCGTCGGCGAAAGCGGTTGCGGCAAGTCGACGACCGGAAAGCTCATCCTGAAGCTGATCGAGCCGACCGCCGGCAGCGTCATGTGGCGCGGCGAGCGGATCGACCGGTTACGTCCGGGTGAAATGCGTAAGCTCAGGCGCGAGTTGCAGGCGGTTTTCCAGGATCCGTATTCGTCGCTCAACCCGCGGATGCGCGCAGTCGACATCGTCTCGGAGCCGATCCGCAATTTCGAATCGGTGTCCAGGGACGAGATTCACGAACGCGTCGCGGCGCTGCTCGACAAGGTGGGGCTGCGCCGTGACCAGATGGTGAAGTATCCCTACGAGTTCTCAGGCGGGCAGCGCCAGCGCCTCGGCATCGCTAGAGCGCTCGCGCCGAACCCTCGCCTCATCGTGTGCGACGAGCCCGTGTCCGCACTCGACGTTTCGGTGCAGGCGCAGGTCATCAACCTGCTGATGGACCTTCAGCAGGAGCTGGGGATTTCGTATCTGTTCGTCGCGCACGATCTCGCTGTGGTCAAGCACATCAGCCATCGCATCGCGGTGATGTATCTCGGCAAGATCGTCGAGCTCACCGACAAGCGCTCGCTTTTCGAAGATCCGCAGCATCCGTATACCGAGGCGCTGCTCTCGGCGGTGCCGGTGCCCGACCCGCGGGTGGAGCGCAAGCGCGTGATCCTTTCAGGCGACGTGCCGAGCCCGGTGAATCCCCCTCCCGGATGCCGCTTCCACACGCGCTGCCCCTACGCGTTCGACCGCTGCAGGATCGAAGAGCCGAAAATGATCGCCGTGCGGCCTGGCCACTGGGTTGCGTGTCACTTGCGCGAGCAGGCCGCCCGAGGGGTCTGACCCCGGTTTAGCCTGCATCACTCGGGCTGTATGCCTGCCGCCCTGATGACCTTGCCCATGCGCGCGGCGCCGGTCTTCACGAGCTCGGTCACGTGCTCGGGCGTGCTGTGCAGCGGCACCAGCCCGATGTTCGCGAACTTCTCCTGCACGTCCGGCGCTTTCATGAACTGCGCGATCTCGCCGTTCAGCCGCTTGATGATCGCGGGCGAGGTGCGTTTCGGTGCGGCCATCCCCCACCACGTTTGCGGGAACCACTCCCTGATGCCTGCGTCGGCCATCGTCGGCACCTCGGGAATCGCGTTCGAGCGCTGCTCGCTGCTCACCACCAGCGCTCTCAGCCGGCCGGCCTTGATGTGCGGAACCGCCGGCGCCATGTCGGCGAAAGTCATCGTGATCTCGCCGGCGATCGTCGCGGTCACGGCCAAGATGCTGCCCTTGTAAGGCACGTGCGTGAGCTTGATACCGGTCGCGCTCTGGAACACTTCGGCGACGATGTGCTGCGTCGTGCCGAGCCCGCCCGAACCGACGTTGAGCCTGCCCGGGCTTGTCCGGGCGAGCGCGATCAGGTCCTGCACCGTCTTCGCCTGCACCGCCGGATGGATGACGAGGACCTGCCCGGCGGTCGCGAGCTGCGAGATGAGCGCGAAGTCGTTCATCGGATCGAACGGCAGGCGCTTGAAGAGGAACTGGTTGCTGACCAGACCGCCCATGCTGCACAGGAGCAGCGTATAACCGTCCGGCGGCGCCTTCGACGCCATCTCGTAGCCGATGGTGCCCGACGCGCCGCCGCGGTTGTCGACGATGACCTGCTTGCCGAGCGAGTCGGTGAGCTTCTGAGCAGCCACTCGCGCGACGATGTCACTCGTGCCGCCGGGCGGAAACGGTGCGATGAAACGGATGGGTTTAGCGGGATAGCCCTGCTGCGCCAACGCGGCAGCGGGAGCGAGCGTCAGCGCGACAAGCACGAGCGGAAAGAGCTTCGTAGCGGCATTCAGTGGCACGCGATCCTCCTCTTTGAGTCTGGTCTTGTAGTTCTAGTATAGGGCATCGGAATCTCGCTAAGATGGACCGGTCGTGGTGCGTTGCCACGCACATCACATCACCGGAGTAGACATGAGTCGCTGGCTTGTCGCTGTCACGCTGTTCGCCGCACTGGCGGCCGCGCACGCGCAGTCCTACCCGACGCGCCCCATACGCATGATCGTCGCGTCCACGCCCGGAAGCGGCGTCGACATCGTCGCGCGCATCGTCGCGCAGCGCATGAGCGAGACGCTCAGGAGCTCGATCGTCGTCGACAACCGCGCCGGCGCCGGCGGCACGATCGGCGTGCAGATGGCGTCCAAAGCCGCTCCCGACGGCTACACGATCCTCATGGCCGCGCCGTCGCTCACCATCAATGCCCTCCTCGTGCAGCCTGCGCCTTACGATGCGATTCGCGACTTCTCGGCGATCGGGCAGGCGACGACGAGCCATTACGTCATCGTGGTGAATCCCTCGCTGCCGGTGCGTACCGTGAAGGAGCTCATCGCGCTCGCGAAGGCAAAGCCCGGGCAGCTCAACTACGGCTCCGGCGGTAACGGCAACTCGACCCATCTTGCAGCGGAGTATTTCAAGAGCCTCACCGGAACCGATATCGTGCACGTCGCCTACAAAGGCTCGGGACCCGCGATGGTCGATCTTCTCGGCGGGCAGGTGCAGGTCATGTTCGCCAACGTCGTCGCAGTGCTTCCGCACATGAAGTCGGGCAAGCTGCGCGCGCTCGCGACGACGGCGCAATCGCGGTCGCTCGCAACGCCGGAAGTGCCGACGGTCGTCGAGTCGGGTGTCCCGGGATACGTCGTCACTTCGTGGTTCGGGCTGCTCGCACCCGCGCGAACCCCGCAGCCCTACGTCGTCAAGCTCAATGCGGCGCTCGTCGCGGCGATGCGCGAGCGCGACATGCTCGCCCGCCTCGCGTCCGAAGGTGCCGAGCCTGCGACGGGCACGCCTGAGGCGTTCGCACGGCACGTCGCATCCGAGCTCGCCATATGGGGCCGCGTAATTAAAGCCTCCGGCTTGTAGCCGTCACGTGTACAACATCACGACGAACCCGCTTCGAGGCGGCGGAGCGAAGCGCCGGCGAGACCAGAGGACATGAGGTTCAAGGAGGGAACCTGGTTTCCCTCCTCGGCGTTTACCGGGGCGTCCAATTGCGGCAGGGGGATAGTGCTACATTCGAGCTCTTCCCAAGAGCGAGATTCGTCACATGCCCATCGAGAAGATCAAAGTCCGCAGCGAGAGCGGGCAGGTCATGGAAGTGGTGGTTTACAGCAAGCGCGTGGACGCGATCGAGGTCGTGCTCGGCGAAGGTGTCCACAGCGTGAAGTGCACGCTGACGCCGACCCGCAACGGCAACGCTTACGCCGGAACGATCATGGGCCGCGAAATCGTCTACGAGCGCACTCGCGATCAGGTGAAATCCGACATCGACCGGCTCAACCCTGTGCACCGCGAATACCGGCGCTGAATTCTGAATGGCCCTCAAAGCAACGATATTCAAGGCGGCGCTGCAGATCGCCGACATGGACCGCAACTATTACGGCGAGCACACGCTCACGATCGCGCGTCACCCGTCCGAGACCGACGAAAGAATGATGGTGCGAGTGCTCGCGTTCGCGCTTCATGCCGACGAAAGGCTCTCGTTCGGCAGGGGTCTCTCCGACGAAGACGAGCCCGATGTCTGGGAAAAGGATCTGACCGGTGCGATCACTACGTGGATCGACGTCGGCCTGCCGGACGACAAGCGCATTCGCAAGGCGGCGGGCCGCGCGGGGCAGGTGTACGTCTACAGTTACGGCGCCGCGCACGGCACGCGGCTGTGGTGGGAACAGGTCGAAGGCAAGCTCGACAAGACGCGCAACGTCAGCGTGATCAGGCTTGCGACCACCGAGACTCGCGAGCTCGCATCGCTCGCCGACCGCAACATGCGGCTGACATGCACGGTGCAGGACGGGCAGATCTGGCTCGGAAACGACGGCGCCAGCGTCGAAGTACATCCGGAGACCGTGAAGGCCCCGCAGCAGCGGCGACGTTGAGCGCTTGTCGGGGGAATTTGCTGCGAAGCAGCGAATGCCGACATCGGTCCGGGTCAACGCGACAGCCGTGCAGGGCGTTGAACCGGCTGCAGCACCCGCTGCAGAACCGGAGGAAAAAACATGAAGTCAGAGATCGCCGCGGCCGTTGCCGCACTGAGCCTGTTGCTGGTGCCTGTCGCTCATTCCGCCGAGAAGAAAGACGCCCCGCCGTCCAAGGTCGACAAAGCCGTCGAGAAAACCAAGGAAGTCATCGACGACGCGACGATCACGACCAAGATCAAGGCGGAGTACGCAAAGGACAAAGCCGTCAGCGCGATGAAAATCCACGTCGATACCGACAAGGGCGTGGTGAAGCTGACGGGCACCGCCAAGAGCAAGGATGAGGCGACCAAAGCCGAGGAAATCGCGAAGAAGGTCAACGGCGTGACCTCGGTCAAAAACGACATCACGCTGGCAGGCAGCAAGAAGTAGCGCTCCCGCCGGAAATTAAAAACGGCGGCTCTCCGGCCGCCTTTTTTATGGCTCGATTCGCTTTCAAGCCGTTCATCCTTAGCCTTCGCTACCGTTACGCTCAGGACGAACGACGGGATGAACGGCCGCAGTCGAAACCCGTCCTGAGATGCTGGCGAATGCCCCTCCACCCCGGCCCTCAGTTCTACTCCACCGAAGGCCGACGACACCATACGAGCCTGTCGAAGGACTCACGATGAACGTAGGACGCAAACATCAGAGCCGTTCGACCGAGATCTCCTCGAAGAGCGGCGATCGTAGCGACTGAATTCCGCGCCCGGCGGGGTACACTACCGCTGAAGCAGGACGAACCTGCGAGGAGAGACCTTGAAACAACTACAAAAATATTTCGCTGCGGCCGCGCTCGGCGTGATCGCCGCCGCGCCGGCACACTCACAGAACTTCCCGACCAAGCCGGTACGCATCGTCGTACCGCTGTCCCCCGGCGGCGGCATGGACGCGGTGGCGCGCGGGCTCGCGCAGAAGCTGGGCGAAGCCTTCGGCCAGACCGTGGTGGTCGACAACCGGCCGGGCGCGGGAAGCCAGATTGCGCTCGACATCACCGCCTCGGCTGCACCCGACGGGCACACGCTCATGATGTCGAGCACCACGCCGGTCATCCATCCGCTGCTCTACAAGTCGCGTTTCGACCTGGCGCGCGATTTCGCGCCGATCTCGCAGGTCAGTGCGCAGGGCTACGTGCTGGTCATCCACCCGTCGATTCCGGCCAGGTCGGCGACCGAACTCGTGCAGCACCTCAAAGCGAATCCGGGCAAATACAGCTACAGCTCGTCGGGCATCGGCAGCCCGATCCACATGACCGGCGAGCTCTTTCAGGTGGCGACCGGGACCAAGATGCTCCACATACCGTTCAAAGGCATGGGCGCCGCTTACGCAGACCTGGTCGGCGGCCGGGTGCCGGTTTCGTTTCCGACGATCATCTCGTCGATCCCTCACATCACCGCCGGGCGGCTGCGCGCGCTCGCGGTCACGCCGGCCAAGCGCGTTCAGGCGATGCCGTCGACGCCGACCATGGCGGAAGCCGGTGTGCCGGGCGTCGTGGTGGTGAACTGGTACGGCCTGGTCGCGCCCGCGAAAACGCCCCGGCCGATCATAGAGAAGATCAGCGCCGAGACGCGCAAGGCGATGCAGTCGCCGGAGATGGCGCAACGGCTCCTGGCAGAAGGGTCCGAGGCGGTCGGCACCTCGCCGAAGGAATTCGAAGCACACATCCGGTCGGAGCAGGCGCTGTGGGGTCGCGTGATCAAGCAGGCCGGGATCAAGGCCGAATAGGCGCTGCAGAGCGGCCGGCCCCGCTCAAGCCGGCCGCTGTTTTTGCCGTTGTTACAGGTCCGTGACAGGGGATTGCCGCCGCTACCGGCTCCGGTTCTCCTGCCAAACACCTCTACGAGCGGGCTGCCATGCCGCCTCTGCCTTCAGACTCAGACTTGCAGCACCAGACGCATGCGCTCAGCGCCGCAGGCTTCGGCGTAGCTGCACCCCAACCGCCCGAGCCGCCGTTCAGGCTGACCCGTTACGTTTCGATAACCAGCCTCGTCGGGGTGCTCGCGGTCGTCGGCGTCCTGCTCCTGTTCTATCGCCATTCAGCTCTCAGCGCGATCATGCAGCACGAGGCTCGCGCGAACGAAGCGCTCGCCCAGGTTTTTGCCAATAGCCTGTGGCCCAGCTACGACGCCTACATCAGGGGCGCGGGCCGCCTGCCTCGCGCGACGCTCAGGGATCGGCCTGAAACCGCTCTCCTGCGCGAGGACGTCATGCGCCAGATGCGAGGCCTGCCGGTCGTCAAAGTCAAAATTTACGACCTCGCCGGGCTGACGGCCTTCTCATCGGACGCGCGCCAGATCGGCGAGGACAAGAGCACCAACAGCGGATTCATCGCCGCGCGGAAAGGCCGCAGCGCGAGTGAGATCACCTTCCGGGACCGCTTCGACGCATTCGAGCAGGTCATCAGCGACCGCAGCCTGGTCTCCTCGTATCTCCCGGTGCGCACGAGCCCCGACGCGCCGGTCGAGGCGGTCATGGAAGTCTATTCCGACGTGACCGACCTGGTGACCAGGCTGCGCACGACGCAGTGGCAGATCGCCGGCGTGGTCCTCGGCTCGCTCACCCTGCTCTACCTCCTGCTGTACGCGATTGCGCGGCGCGCCGAAGGGATCATCGTAGCCCAGCGCAAGCAGATGCTCAGCTCGCACGAGGCGACCGTACTTCATCAGGCGACTCACGACGCGCTCACGACGCTGCCCAACCGCAACAACTTCTCGGATCGTCTCGATCTCATGATCAAGGCGGCAAAGCGCGCCGGCACCCAGGTAGCCGTGCTCTCCATCGACGTTCACGGGTTGCGCGGAATCAACCAGTCTCTGGGGCACTCGAGCGGCGACCGGCTGCTGAAGGAGGTGGCTTCGCGGCTCCACCGCTGCCTGCGCGAGGCGGACATCACCTGCCGCAGCGGCGGCGCCGAGTTCGCGGCGGCCGTCTCCGGCGTGCGCGGCATCGAGCACGTCGCACACGTGTGCGAGAAAATCCAGCGCGCGCTCTGCAATGCGACGTATTCCATCGACGGTCACAATCTCGCTGTCACGACCAATATCGGTATCGCGCTTTTCCCGGACGACGGCGCGGACGGTCCGGGACTCATCAGCAACGCCGACGCCGCGATGCATCATGCGCGCGTGAAAGGCCGAAACGCCTACCAGTTTCACGCGGCGCACATGAACGAGCAGGCGCTCGCGACCCTGCTGACCGAGCAGGACCTGCGCCTAGCGCTCGTGCGACACGAGTTCTTTCTGCACTACCAGCCACAGCTCGACCTGGCGAGCGGGCGGATGGTCGGAACGGAAGCGCTGATCCGCTGGCAGCATCCCACGCGCGGCGTGGTGCCTCCGGTGCAGTTCATCCCGGTGGCGGAAGAGCGCGACCTCATCGGCCCGATCGGCGACTGGGTGCTGCGCGAAGCATGCCGGCAGAACCGCGCATGGCACGACGCGGGGCTCCCGCCGCTGCCGGTCGCGGTAAACCTATCGGCGCTGCAGTTCCAGCAGAGAGATCTCTCGCAACACGTCGCTGCCGTGCTGGACCAGACGGGGCTGCCTCCGGAATATCTCGAGCTCGAATTGACCGAGAGCGCGATCATGCGGGATGCGCAGGCGTCGATCGCGACGATGCGCACGCTCAAAGCCGTGGGCGTGCGGCTCTCCATGGACGATTTCGGCACCGGCTACTCGAGCCTGAGCCAGTTGAAGCGCCTGCCACTCGATAAGCTCAAGATCGACCGCTCGTTCGTCAGCGGCCTCGCCGAAGATCCCTACGATCGCGCGATCTCGACCGCGATCATCGGCATGGGCAGAGCGCTCGACCTCAAGGTGATCGCCGAAGGCGTCGAAACCGCCGATCAGCTCGAGGTGCTGCGCTCCATGCAGTGCGGCGAGATCCAGGGCTATTACTTTTCGAAGCCGCTTCCCGCGGACGCGTGCGCGGCCTACGCAAGAAAGGTGCTGGCGCAGGCTGCGTAAAGTCGGGTCGAAGGGAGCCACCCTTCGACGCGCTCAGGACATGCCTGTGCTACATCTGCGCGCGCATGAGCACCCGCCCCGGACGCGCGCCCGTCGCTTTTCCATCGCGCCACACCGTCGTGCCGCCCACGATCACCGTTTCGATACCGATCGCGGGACGGGTCGAGTCCTCGAAGTCCGCGGCGTCGATGACGGTCCCTGCATTGAACAGAGTAATGTCCGCGTGGGCGCCGTTCTTCAGCACCCCCCTGTTCTCCAGCCCGAATTTTGCCGCGGTGAGCCCGGTCATCTTGTAGACCGCGGTCTCGAGGGGAAAAAGCTTCAAGTCGCGCGAATAGTGGCCGAGCACACGCGGGAAAGTGCCCCAGAGGCGCGGATGCGGCTTGGCGTCGTGCGGCAGCCCGTCGGAACCGATCATCGTGTCGTCGAACTTGAGGATGCGCTGCACGTCCTGTTCATCGAGCATGAAGTAGATCGCGCCGGCGGGCTTGATCGCCTCCACCGCATCGGCGCGGCTCATGTTCAGGCGCTTCGCAACGTCGTCCAGATCGACGCCCGAGAACTCGGGGTGCGGCTTCGACCACGTGATGATGACTTTCGACGATTGCTCGAGCCGGTCGTAGCGCAGCACGGTCGACGAGGCGATGTAGGGATAACAGTCGAGCGCGACCGCCTGCTTACCCATGGTTTTCGTGATGAGCGCGAGCGTCTCGGGCGAGCGGCCGTGGTTGTGCGTGCCGACGCACTTGTGATGAGAGATCACCACTTCGGAGGCGAGCTCGCGCCCGATTCGGAAAGTCTCCTCCATCGAATCGATGATGTCGTCGTCCTCGTTACGCATGTGGGTCACGTAAAGGCCGCCGAACTCGCGTAAGGGACTGCACACTTCGATGATCTCCTCGGTGCTCGCGCACGCGGCAGGGGGATACGCCGTCCCGGTCGAGATGCCGATCGCCCCCGAGGCGAGCGACTCATGCGCCATTTCGCGCATCTTCGCGATCTCGGAGGCCGTGGCGACTCGATCGAGCCGGTCCATGGTAGCGACCCGGAAAGTCGTATGCCCGACGAGGCACGCAGCGTTGATCGCAGCGGGCTGCGCTTCGAGCGTCTCGCGGTAGGCGCGAAAGCTCTGGAACCTGAACCAGCCGCCTTCGGTGTCGAGCAGATCGAGCGGCGGCGTCGGCGCGCCGTCGGGCACCGGGGAGTGCGCAAGGCTGATTCCGCAGTTGCCGGTGACGACCGTCGTGACGCCCTGGCTCAGTTTGGGGGTAACGTCGCGGTCGGAGAGGAGCAGGCGGTCGTCGTGGGTGTGCGAGTCGATGAAACCCGGCGCGGCGACGAGGCCCGAGGCGTCGATCTCGATGTCTGCGCCCGCCCCTTCGAGCCTGCCGATCCCTGCGATGATGCCGTCGCGCACTCCGATGTCGCCCGTGTAGCGCGGGGCCCTGGTGCCGTCGATGATCGTGGCGTTACGGATGATCAGATCGAAATGCTGCGTCTTCATGTCTAGGTCCTTTGTTTCTGCACGGGCCGTTCAATCCAGCTTCGCGCCCGACTTCTTCACCACGTCGGCCCATTTCACCGTCTCCTTCTTAACGAACGCGGCGAACTGCTCGGACGTCCCGCCGACGGGGTCGGCTTCGATCGCAGCATACCGCTCCTTCAAGGCCGGTGACTGCAGGGCCTTGTTGATCTCGGCGTTGAGCTTCACGACGATCGCCTTGGGGGTGCGCACGGGAACCACGATCCCGCCCCACGAATTGGTCTCGTATCCTCGCACGGTTTCGGCAACCGACGGGATGTCCGGGAATATGGGCGAGCGCTTGGGGCTGCTCACGCCCAGGCCCCGCACTTTACCCGAGCGTACGTGCGGCGAGATCGAGGTGAGATTGTCGAACATCACCTGAACCTGGCCGGCGATGAGGTCGGTGATCCCCTGCGGACTGCCTTTGTACGGCACGTGCACGATCTGCGTCCCGGTCATGATCTTGAAAAGCTCGCCGCCGAGATGTCCGGTCGTGCCGTTGCCGCTCGAAGCGTTGAGGAGCTTGCCGGGGTTCTGCTTCGCGTAGTCGATGAGCTCCCTGACCGACTTCACCGGCAGCGAATTCGTGACCCCCAGCAGGTTGTAGGTCGACAGGAACTGCCCGACGAGCGCGAGGTCGCGGTCCGGGTCGTACGGCTGTTTGGGCAGCAGCGCCTTGTTGATCGCGAGCGTCACGACATTGGCGTAGCCGATCGTGTATCCGTCGGGATTCGCCCGGACCACGAGCTCGGTGCCTATCGTCTGCGCGCCGCCGGGCCGATTGTCGATGATGATCTGCTGCCCCATCTGCTTCACGAGCTCGGCCGCGAGGATGCGGCTAACCACGTCGGGCGAGCCGCCTGCTGCCGAGGAGATGATCAGCCGGATCGGTCGCTCGGGATAATCTGCCGCGGCCGCGGCGCCCGCGGCGAGAACGAGCGCGCCCGCCAAAGCTCGACGGACTGGGGATGATGGACGCATACTCGAGCCTCGCAGCGTGGGGAGCACGGCGGGCCGACAGGTCCGCCGCACAACATCACAAAAGGGAGATAAAAACATGAACTGGTATGTAGACGTTCTGAAGAAGTATGCCGTATTCGACGGCAGGGCGCGGCGTCAGGAGTTCTGGATGTTCGCCCTCATCAACTTCATCGTCGCACTCGTCCTGAACTTCATATCGCCTTTCCTCGGCGGCATTTACGCGCTGGCCGTATTGCTGCCGAACATCGGGGTCGGCGTGCGCCGGCTGCACGACATCGGCCGCTCGGGCTGGTGGCTGCTCGTCGGCCTCATCCCGCTGGTCGGCTGGATCGTGCTGATCGTGTTCTTCGTCCAGGACAGCCAGCCCGGCGATAACCAGTTCGGCCCAAATCCGAAGGCTGTCGCACCGTAACAATCCGGGGGCGGGGCCG
>JAQGMV010000520.1 GCA_028292225.1 Betaproteobacteria bacterium | reverse complement strand
GCGAGCGCGATCAGCTCCTTCGTCGTTCGCACCGGCAGCGCCGGATGCACCACCAGCACGAGCGGCGAGTTGCCGATCAGCGTCACCGGCGCGAAGTCCTTCACCGTGTCGTACGGAATCTTCGAATACACGCTGGGGTTGATCGTGTGATTATTCGACGACATCACGAGCGTATAGCCGTCGGGCGCGGCTTTCGAGCCGAGCTCGTGGCCGATCATCATCGACGCGCCGGGACGGTTGTCGATGATGACCTGCTGTCCCCACACCTCGGTGAGCTTCTGGCCCAGCAGGCGCGACACCACGTCGGTGCCGCCTCCGGGCGGGAAGGGGACGATGATGCGCACCGGCTTGGTGGGGAACGCCTGTGCCGAGCCTGTCGGTGTGGTCTGCGCGGCTGCCATGCAACTGAACGCCACGCCGAGCGCAGCGATGAGGATGTGCAAGCTCGAATGCTTCATGAGATTCCTTTGAAGTGATGCTGAATGCGGCGCCATTTTACCGCGGGCACGTTCGCCGGCGACCCGTCGCCCTCGGCCTTTCGATCGCTGGTTATAATTACCCGACACCTTCCACCTGTCCGATCCCTTGCTCAACGTCACCTCATGCATGGCCGGCAACGCCGAATCGACGTGCCGCGCCATCGCCGGTTACATCGGCGCAACGCTGGCCATCGAGACCCGTTTCGTCGACGGCCTGCCGTGGCAGGCGCGGGAAGCGCTGCTCGACGCGGGCGAGATCCAGCTCTGCTGGATATGCGGACTGCCTTATGTATGGAAGGCCGATGCGCCCGACTCGAGCATCACCTTGTGCGCGGTGCCGGTCATGCGGCGTGCGAGATACGAGGCGAAGCCGGTCTATTTCTCGGACGTCGTCGTGCGCCGTGACAGCGCGTACGAATCGTTCGCGGATTTGCGCGGCGCGTCGTGGGCTTTCAACGAGCCGCGCTCGCACTCGGGCTACAACGTCGTGCGCCATCACCTCTCGCAGCTGGGTGAGACCTCCGGCTACTTCGGAAGCTCGGTCGAGTCGGGCGCACACCAGGAATCGCTGAGGATGATCATTCGCGGCGAGATCGATGCGTCGGCGATCGACAGCACCGTGCTCGAAACCGAGCTTCACCGCTTTGCGCACCTCCAGTCCGAGATCCGCATCATCGATACGCTCGGCCCCAGCCCGATGCCGCCGTGGGTCATGCACAGGAGCGTCGCCCCCGAGCTGCGCGCCGCAGTGGCCGGCGCGCTCCTCGGGATGCACCGCGATTCCAGAGGCCGCGCCATCCTCGACCAGTGGGGCATCTCGCATTTCTGCGGCGCGTCCGACTCGCATTACGACCCGATCCGCGAGATGTCGCGGCAGGCCCAGGCAGTCAGCCTGTCCTAAATCGGGGACAGACCCCGATTTCCAGCCTCACAAAAGCTTGTCGAGCGTAATCGGCAGCGCCCGTATCCTTTTCCCGGTCGCGTGATACACCGCGTTGCCGATCGCGGCGGCGGCGCCGGTGATGCCGATTTCCCCCGCGCCTTTCGCGCCGATCGGGCTCACGAGCTTGTCTTCCTCTTCGACGAGGATGAGCTCGATCGGCGGCACATCCGCATTCACGGGCACGTGATACTCGGCCAGATTGGTGTTCACGAAGCGCCCGTATCGGTGGTCCATCAGCGTCTCTTCCTGCAGACCCATGCCGATGCCCCAGATGATCCCGCCTTCGAGCTGGCTCCTGAGCGTCTTGGCATTGAGCACCTTGCCGAGCGCGAAGGCCCCGGTCCATCGCGCGAGACGAATGATGCCGAGCTCGGGGTCGACGCGCACTTCGCAGAACTGCGCGCCGAAGCCGTGCATCGAGTACGCCTGGCTCTTGCCCTTGTCGGCGGGCTCGGTGCCCGTCGGCGCGCCGCCCGCAGCGGGCCCGCGCTCGATGCCGGGCCGCGCGAAAGCTTCCTGCTCGACGCTTCTTCGGCCGTAGCGCTTCATCACGTCGGCGTAAGTGACCGTCTTCGAAGGATCGCTCTTCGCGCTGAGCCTGCCGTCCTTCGTCTCGATCTCGCTCGATTTGACGTTCCAAAGCGGCGACGCCTCGTCCTGTGCCGTATACCCGATGAGCCGGCCACGCAGCGCCTGGGCGGCCGCCTGCACCGCCGAGCCTGTGCTCGTCGCCGAGCACGATCCGCCGGAGGTCGGCGCGCGCGGGTAGCGGCTGTCGCCGATCATCACGCGCACGTTCTGCGGTGCGACGCCGAGGGTCTCCGCCGCGATCTGCGTGAGGATCGTGTAGGTGCCGGTGCCGAGATCCTGCGTCCCGCAGAGGATCTGCACGCTGCCGTCCGCGAGCATGATCGCTTTCGCGCCCGCCGGCCGGTAGTTGGCGGGATAGGTCGCGGTGGCCATGCCGTAACCCACGAGCCAGCGGCCGTCTCGCATCGAGCGCGGTTTCGGATTGCGCTTTGCCCAGCCGAACGCTTCGGCAGCCCGCGAATAACACGCCCGCAGCGACTTGCTCGAGAAAGGATGACCCGTCGATTCGTCGATCTCCGCGTAATTGCGTAGCCGCAGCTCGATCGGATCGACGCCGAGCGATGCGGCGAGCTCGTCCATCGCGGTCTCGATGCTGAACGAGCCGCTCGATTCTCCGGGCGCGCGCATGTAGGTCGGTGCGCCGATGTTCAGGCGCACGAGCTTGTGCTGGATCTCGACGTTCGCGCACGAATACAGCATGCCCACGGGCGAGCCGGTCGGCTCCATGAATTCGTCCGCCTGCGAAGTGTGACCGTATGCGTGATGCGCGATCGCGGTGAGCTTGCCGTCCGCGCCCGCGCCGAGCGTCGTCGCCTGTCGTGTCTCAGGCCGATGACCGTTGGAGGTGAACATCTGTTTGCGCGTGAGCACGATCTTCACCGGGCGGCCGACTGCGCGCGCGGCCATCGCGGCGAGCGGCGTGTGCGGCCACGATTGACCCTTGCAGCCGAAGCCGCCGCCGACGAACGGATCGATCACGTGGACATCATCATCTTCCAGTCCGAAGAGCTCGGCGAGGTTGTCGGCGACGTTCGCCACGCCCTGCGTCGCGTCGTAGACGGTGAGCTTGTTGCCCCGCCACATCGCGATCGTTGCGTGCGGTTCCATCGGATTGTGATGCTCGGTCGGCGTGCGGTAGACCTGCTCGACCCTGGGCGGCGCGCTCTTTACTGCCGCTGCGTAGTCGCCGCGCTTCGATTCGGCGGGCCGATTCCCCGTCTGCGGCGTGAAGGCGTCTTTCAGCCGCGCCTCCATGTCGACCGACGGCGCTTGCGCGTCGTACTCGATGTGCACCAGCGCGGCCGCGTGCTCCGCCTGCTCGAAGGTGTTCGCGACGACGACCGCGAGGTTCTGCCCGCTGTAGCGCACCTGCGGATCGAGCAGCGGAATGCTCTCGCCGGACGGCGGGTTCGATGGCCGCTCTACCGGCGGCATGTTCGCGTGCGTGATGACCGCGATCACGCCGGGCGCGCGCTGCGCAGCCGAGGTGTCGATCCTGCGCGCGCGCCCGTTCGCGACCGTGCTCTGCACGAGCACGCCGTACAGCATGTTCGGCACCGTGAACTCGGCCGCATAGCGCGCGCCGCCGGTCACTTTCAGGCGGCCGTCGACCCGGTCGAGGGGCTGGCCGACGATCTTCTGCTTCGATTCCTCCTTCTTCGGCGCTTCGCTCATGTGCTGCTCCGTGTTCCTGGTGCTTCGGTAAGCTCGGTGAACGCGCGCACCACC
>JAQGMV010000518.1 GCA_028292225.1 Betaproteobacteria bacterium | reverse complement strand
TTCACGCTGCAGGTCGCCAACCGCCTGCACCTCGCGCAGATCATGCGCGCCCTGCGCAGCATCCCCGAAGTGATCCGTATCTCGCGCGTCAAATCCGGCTGACCGGTCGGTGCTGACGCACCCTGTTGTCTGGGAAGCCGGAGCGACGCGAGCGCGAAGGAAAGGAGATTCAAGGAGGGAAACCTTGGTTTCCCTCCTTGGCGTCATCGGGCGCGGCTGCGGGCTTCAGCCCGCCTGGCTTCATCGCCGCGCCGCACTACCGTGCGCGACACGCGGACTGCCCGTCCTGCCAGCCCGTGGAGTAATCAGCGTCCGACTTGAACCGCTCGGCGTTGCGCCGGCGCGGCGTCGCGCACGCGTCGGCATAGCCTTCCTTGAATCCAGCGGGGTAGCCGGCAAGGTTGTAGCGGGGCGCGGGCGCTTTGGGAGGCATAGTGGCGCCCGGGCCCGGGCCCGCTTTGCCGCTGCCGCCGGGCGTTTCACAACCGGCGATCAGCACGGCGGCACACAAGAGTAGGGCCGCCGAAGCGGCCCTGTTCAGGCAGCGCATGCGAAGCACTACAGGCCTGTCGTTTCGACTGCTGCCGTGCCTTCGGTCGTCGCGGCGACCGGAATGTTCCAGAGCGAGCCGCGGCGCTCGATCTCGCGGACCGACTCGATCACACCGCACTCGGCGCATTGGAAAGCGGGCCCGGTGCGCGGCGCTTCGGCGCTCCCGCTCGACGGGATCGTATCCGCAGCCATCGCGCTGCCGCTGCCGACCATCGCGTGCGGCATCCACCCGGCGATCGATGCGATGCCGAGTATGCTGAATACGATCACCGCGACTGCCGCGATGACCATCAGAGGGTAGAGCAACCCGGGGGTACGAGGATAAGGCCGGCTCATTTCCACGATGCTTTCCTTTCGACACGACGGTCGCGCTCAGGCTGGCCGTCCGGTGCAACATTGTTCAGTTGCACTCTATAAAGCACGGTCCATGCCAAGCCCGCTTACCTCTGGAGCGAGGGTGTCGCGCCGCGGCTTCTGTCGCCATGAAGCAACGCGCGACCGGAATGCGCCGGAACGTACTCGCTCGGGTCGTGTCTCGCAGCGGGGACTTTTGCGCTGTCGCGGGAACCCGACAGCTACGGCTGCGGGCGCGCGTTCTTGAAAAGCTTGGGATCGAGCTGGTGACGCTGGAGAAGCTTGTAGAACTCGGTGCGGTTGCGCTTGGCGAGCCGTGCGGCCTGAGTCACGTTGCCTTCGGTGATCCTCAGGATCTGCGCGAGATAGTCGCGCTCGAACTTCCGCCGCGCTTCCTCGAACGACGCGAACTCGCTCTGCTGGTGCTGGATCGCAGTCTGCACGAGCGTCGCGGGAATCAGCGGGGTCGTGGCGAGGGCGACCGCCTGCTCGACGACGTTGTAGAGCTGGCGCACATTGCCGGGCCACGGCGCGGACACGAGCGCTTCGATCGCTTCAGGCGCGAAGCCCGAGATGGCGCGGCTGTACTTCTCGGCGAGCACCGTGAGGAAATGGTTCGCGAGCAGCGGGATGTCTTCGCGGCGCTCCGCCAGCGCCGGCAGGTGCAGGGCGACGACGTTCAGGCGGTAGTAGAGGTCGTCGCGGAAATTGCCGGCGGCCATCTCCGCTTCGATGTTGCGGTGGGTCGCGGAGATCACCCGCACGTCGACCTCGAAGCTCTCGGTCGAGCCGACCGGGCGCACCGTGCGCTCCTGCAGCACGCGAAGGAGCTTCACCTGGAGCGGCACCGGCATGTCGCCGATCTCGTCGAGGAACAGCGTGCCCTTGTTCGCGGTCTGGAAAAGGCCCTTGTGGTCGCGGTGCGCGCCGGTGAACGAGCCTTTCACGTGCCCGAAAAGCTCGGACTCGAGGAGCTGCTCGGGAATCGCGCCGCAGTTGATTGCGACGAAAGCGTGGTCGCGCCGGCGGCTCGCGTTGTGGATCGCGCGCGCCATCAGCTCCTTGCCCGTGCCCGATTCCCCGTAAATGAAAACGCTCGCGTCGCTGTCGGCGACGAGGCGCGCTTTCGAAAGCACCTCTTCCAGCGCGGGGTTGCGCGTGATGATCGCCTTGCGCCACGTCTCGTCCCCGCCGTCGTTTCCCGCTTCGCCCGCGCCGCGTCCGAGCGAGAGCGCGCGCTCGATCTCGGTGAGCAGCGCCTTCGCTTCGAAAGGCTTGGTGAGATAGCCGAAGAGGCCGCTTTTAACCGCCGCCACTGCGTCCGGTATCGTGCCGTGCGCGGTGAGGATGATGACCGGCAGTGCGGCGTTCTGATGCTGTATCGACTGGAACAGCGCCATGCCGTCCATGCCGCTCATGCGCAGGTCGGTGACGACGACCTTGGGACGCGCGACTGCGAGCTGCGCGAGCGCGCGCTCGGCGCTCTCCGCCGTCGTGACGGCGTAGCCCGCGGCCGACAGGCGTATCTGCATGAGGCGCAGCAGATCGGGATCGTCGTCGACGACGAGGACGCTCGGGCGAATGATTGGGGTGTTCATATTCTTCTGAAGGTTAGCGACGGCGCGGCACAGGCTCTCCGCGCTCGGACAGACTGCGTTCGAGGGTTCGCAGCGCGTCGAGCTTCTGCTGCAGCCCGTGGACGTTCTGCTGCAGCGCCTGATTGTTTTTTTCCAGCGCCTGTGTGTTCTGCTGCAGCCCCTGCGCGAGCCCCGCGAGCCGGCGCTGCTCCTGGATGAAAGCGGTCAGCAGGAAGGCCAGACCGTGCAGCGGCGCCGAGGGATTCTTCACCAGCGCGTCGAGCAGCTCGAGTGCGCGCGATTCTTCTCCAGGGCTGCCCGGGACCGCAGAGGCCATCGCGAGCCTCACCCGCGCCGCATCGCTGCGCGACTGGGCGAATGCCTGCCGGGCCGCTTCCTGCTCCCGCGGGATCTCGGCCGCCGGAAGGCGGCGCAACCGCTCGAACTCCGCGAGGAGCGCGTCGACCTCGTTCGCCCGAGGCTCGGTGGGTATGACGCGGTCGGGCTTCGCGACCGGCGCCGGCGCGGCCACCGCCGGTTTCCTTTGCACCGTGGGCGGAGCGACTGCCACGACCGGAGCGTCCACTTCGGGCTCCGCTTCAGGAGCGCTCGCACACGCCGCGAGCGCAAGCGCCGCGGCTCCGGCGGCAAGACGAGCTTTCATCGCGCTGCCTCGGGCGCGACGACAGCGCCTTCAACGTGCGCCGGTGCTTTGAGCGGAGACAGCGGCAGGCGGATGCAGATGTGCGCACCGGGACCGTTGTCGACGATCTCCGCGCTGCCGCCGTGCATCTGCGCGTATTCGCGAACGACCGAGAGCCCGATCCCGGTCCCTTTGACCAGCGCATCGGCGGCGTACTGGCCGCGGTAGAACGGCTCGAACACGAGTTTTCTTTCTTCGGCTGAGATTCCGGGACCCTGGTCCGCGACTTCGATCTCGATCGCGTCGTCCCGCTGCGCCGCGTGGACCGTGATCGTTCCGCCGGCGGGCGAAAACTTGATGGCGTTGGAGAGGAGGTTGTCGAGCATTACCCGGAGCTTCTCGAAATCGGCGCTCAACGCGAGGTCGTGCACGTTCACGTTGACTTTGAGGCGCTTGCCTCGCAAGGCGAGCTTCTGGTCGTCCAGGACTCGGCTCATCACCCGCCGCAACTCCACCCTGGCAAGGTCCAGCGACCGCTTCTGGGACTGGCTCGCGCCGTACGACAGAAGGTCTTCGATGAGCTTTTGCAATTCTATACTGTTATGGCGCAGGATTTCGGCGACCTCGCGCTGCTCGGGAGTGAGCTTGCCGACGATCTCGTCCGACAGCAGCTCGGCGCCTTCGCGCAGCGCGGTGAGCGGTGTCTTCAGCTCGTGCGACATGTGGCGCAGGAAGCGGTTTTTCTGCTGCTCGAGATCGGCCAGGCGCAGTCGCATCCAGTCGAGCCGCTCGCCGAGGTGCTGGAGGTCTTCAGGACCGCCGACCTGCACCGGCGCGCTGAAGTCGGCCTGGCCGAGCCTGCGTATCGCGGCGTCGATCTGGCGGATCGGCCGTGCGATCAGGATGGTAAAGCCGATCACGAGGAAAATGACGACGGGAAAAAGCGCGAGGAGCTGCCACAGCGTGATGTGCTGCGCCTGCGTGGCCGTCGCGCGCATGTTCTCGACTTCGCGGTCGATGAGCGCGTTGCTGCGGCGGTTGATCTCCTGTGCGCGCTCACCGAGCCCCACGAACGCCTTCACCGCCTTTTGAAGGTCTTCCGGACGCGATGCGGGATTGGATAACTGGTCGTAAATCGCGGCCTCGCCCCCGACGATCTCGCGCAAGGCATTGCGCTGCTCGGTGTCGAAAGGCAGCGTGCGAAACTCCGCCGCAGTCGCGAGGAGCTGCTTGCGATGCACGCTGTAAGTCTCGAGAAGGGACCGGTCGCCCAGGATCAGCATCTGGTGCGCCGCGCGCTCCATCGCGGGAATGACCTCCGCGAGCTTGCGGCTGCTCTGCGTCGCCTGTACGGCCTGGTAGACCGCTTTCTGGCTGAGATTGCCGAGCCTGTCGATCGAAATCGCATTGTTGATCAATGCGATCATCAGCGGCAGCGCGATCAGTGCGAAGCCGACGAAGAGCAGCGTAAAGAAAGAGCGAGGGTAATAAAACCGCATCAGCGCATCAGCCGCAAGCGGTAAGCCGTGCCGTCCGCTTAAAAAAACACCGCAGGCGTGTCCGCCTGCGGCCCTTACTACTGCCCATCATGGTACACCCGCTCGCGGCGCCTCTGCACGCGCCGCGAACGCGCTTAACCGTTCTGCGCGAGCTCGCGGTTCTTGGTCTCCAGCGCCTTGACCAGCCCGTCGATGCCCGAGCGCTGGATCTCCGAGGCGAAGGAGCTGCGGTAATTCGTGACGAGGCTCAGGTTCTCGACGATCACGTCGTACACCTTCCATCCATCCGGGCCTTTGGCCATGCGGTAGTCGACCGGGATGGGCTGGCGGTTGCCGGTCTTGACCGTCGTGCGCACGACGACGTCGGTCTGGCCGACCTTGGCTTCGCTGGGCTTGACCTCCACCGATTCCTTGCCGAGGGCGGCCGTATTGAGCGAAGCGGTGTAGGTGTTCACGAGCAGCGTCCTGAATGCCTCTTCGAGGGCCTTCTGCTGCGCCGGCGTCGCTTCACGCCAGTGCTTTCCGACCGCGAGCTGGGTCATCGCACGGAAATCGAAGTACGGCAGGACTTTCTTTTCGGCCGCATCGCGCAGTGCTTTCTTGTCCTTGGTCGTACGGATGACCGCCAGAACCTCGTCGGCGGTGCTCTTCACGAGCGCTTCCGGGCTCGTTTCGGCAGCGCCGGCGCTGAAGGACAATCCGATGAATGCGGCGCAAAGAACTGCAATGAATCGTTTCACGTCTATCTCCTGGTGTTTCGGGGCGCCCTCTAGCCATATGGCGGTTCAGCGCTGATGCATTAACGCACGTCCTGCCAAGCGGTTGTCACCGGCGGCGTGTGCTCTCGTGCAGGGTGTCGCACGATTGACCTTAGGCGAGCAAAGGCGCGCGGGGTTCCCGCGTCGTTTCCGACGATGGAGCAACCGCCATGCCGGATGCCGCGAGGGGCCGGGGAATAGGTGTCTGCTAAGATGCGGCGGCCACCGGCCGAAGGACACTCCGATGAAACTGACGCGCTACAGCCGCCGCCACGAGCCCTCAGCCCTGTCCCGTCTGGGCGTGCTGGTCGGCGGCGACTTCGTCGCGGACCTGCGCGCAGGATACGCGCTCTACCTCGTCGACGAGGCCGGCCATCCCAAAGGCCGCGAGCTCGCGGAGCTCTACATGCCCGCCTATATCACCCAGTTCCTGCACGGCGGGGAAGCGGCGTGGCGCGCGCTGGGCGACGCGTATTCGTATCTCGCCGGGCTCGTCGAAACCTCGCCTGGCGCGTCCGGGCTGGGCGGCGAGCCGCTTTTCATACCCCTTTCGGAGTGCCGGCTGTACGCGCCGGTGCGCCCGTCCAAGCTCCTCACCGTCGCCCACAACTACCCCGGTCATGCGCGCGCGACGTCCGGAGTGCCCGGCGAGCTTCCCACTGCTTTCATGAAAAGCCTGTCCGCCGTGACCGGCCCGGAGCGCGACATCGTGAAGCCGCGCGCGTGCAGCGATCTCGACTTCGAAACCGAGCTTGCGGTCGTCATCGGCAAGCGCTGCAAGCACATCACCGAAGCGGAGGCGTACAGCGTGGTCGCGGGCTACACCGTCCTGAATGACGTCACTGCGCGCGACATCGTGGCAAGGGAACGCCAGAGCGGCAACGTACTCCTCGGCAAGACTTATGACACATTCGCACCGCTGGGCCCGTGGCTCGTGACGCGCGAGGCGATACCCGATCCGATGCACCTGCGGATTCAGACTCGCGTGAATGGCGCAGCACGGCAGGACGGCAACACGCACGACATGATCCACTCAATCCCGAAATTGGTTTCCTACTTCTCGCAGATCAGCCTGCTTCCCGGCGACATCATTGCGACCGGCTCCCCGGGCGGCCGCGGGCTGACAAACCCCGACCGGTGGCTGCGCGCGGGCGACGTGGTCGAATGCGAGATCGAGGGCATCGGCATACTGCGCAACGGTGTTGTCGACGAGCCGGAAGGTTGAGCAATCGCTCCACCTTCCGGCTCGTCGTTGAACGCCACGGAGGAAAACCCATGGTTTTCCTCCGTGACCGCCTTTCCTTCGGCTCGCTAACGCCCGCTCCGCCGCATACAGGCACATCGAAAGCCTCATGATCACGGTTGCGTTTGTTCACGTGGGTAACGATGCGCTGCTCCCCCGGATCATGGTCGCATCGGTGCGTCGGGCAATGCCGCATGCGCAGGTCGTGCATCTCACAGATGAGAGCACGCCGGCGATCGCCGACGTGGATGAGGTCGTAAGGCTGCGCTACGACGGCGTTCACCTGATGCCTTACAGGCTCGAGCACTTCGCGCGGCTCGAGCCTTGCGACGCGATTTTCCTCGATACCGACATCATCGTGCAGAAGGACCTCGGCGCGCTTTTCGAAACGCCGTTCGACATCGCGCTCACCCGGCGCGAGGCGATCGGCACCGACCCGGCGGGCGTCGACGTCGCGCAGGTGATGCCGTACAACACCGGCGTCATGCTGAGCACGCGCGGCGGCTGGGATTTCTGGCGCAACGCGTGGCGCGTCTGCGAGAGCTATACGGAAGAGGCCCGCCGCTGGTGGGGCGATCAGTACGCGGTCAAGGCGCTCGCCGAAGCCGCCCCGATCCGGATCCTCGAGCTCGCGTGCGACGCCTACAACTATTCGCCCGCGACGCAGAGCGAAGATGTCAGCGGCCGCCACGTCGTCCACTACAAGGGCACTGAGCGCAAAGCGTGGATGAAGCGACGCGGCGAGCTCGAGCTCGGTATTTGCGGGTAAACCGCTGCAACTTACGCGAGCGGCGCTATCTCGAGCTCGACAGCGAGCTGCCTGAGGCTCGCGAGCAGTGCGGCGGGCATAGGCACACCGTTCAGCAATCGGTCAGCGCGCTTCGCGTGGCTTTGCTCGCCGGGAAGCCAGACGCGGTCCACTCCCGGCAGCCGCTTCGATGCCCGCAGGTCGCGCACGAGCACGTCGACGCTGCGCTTGAACTCGTCGACGCCGCCGAAAGCCTCGATCGAGATCGCCACGATCGCATGTCCGGTATTCGTCGGCGTCGTGTCGTCGGCGTTGAAGTCGACGACCTCTTTTCCCATCGCCGCGCGGTTCAGCGTACCGGCGAGGAGCCCGATGATGAGCGCGAGGCCGTACCCCTTGTAATCGCCGATCGGCAGGAGAAAGCCTTCGTTGGCTCGCTTCGGATCGGTGAGCGGCTTGCCTTCGCGGTCCATCATCCAGCCCACCGGCATCGTCTCGCCCCTTTGGGCTTTGGTCTTCACCTTCCCGTACGCGGCGACCGTCGTCGCCATGTCGAGAACGATCGGCGCTTCTTCCCCGGCGGGCACGCCCACCGCCAGCGGATTGGTCGAGAGCAGCATGTCGAGACCGCCCCACGGGGGAAGGTGGTTGGCGCTCCCCACCGCCAGATAAAGCCCGATCATGTCGTGCTCCATCGGCATGCTCGCGTAGAGCGACGCGGGCCCCGCGTGATTGCTCCACTGCGCGCCGACCCACGCCACACCTGCCGTTTTCGCTTTGGCGATCGCGGTCTCGGTCGCGCGCTTCATCACGAGATGGCCCATGCCGTTGTCGCCGTTCACGAGCGCCATCGCCGCCGCTTCGCGCTCGACGCGGATGTTCGGCCGAACGTTCACCGCGCCGCCCTTGATGCGGCGGATGTACTGCGGCAGGCGGAAGACGCCATGGCCTTCGGAGCCGTTCACGTCGGCGCGCGCCATGAGCTCGGCGATCGATTTCGCATCGGCGCAGGGCACATCGACCGCTTCGAACGCGCGTGCGATGAAGCTTTCGAGGTCGGGGGCTTTGATTCGTGCTGCTTCGGACATTTACTCACTCCAGTAGGTGCATGAGGGCGCTCCGCATTTCAGTTGTCGGTAGACGGCCGAAGGATGGGAGGTTACGGAGGGAAACCTCGGGTTTCCCTTCTGTTCGTTAATAAACACGGACAACGATGTAATCGACGCTAGTCGATCTTTACATTGTTGTCTTTGATGATCTTGCGCCACCGCTTCGCCTCCGACTGCACGAAGGCGGTGAACTCCTCGGGTGATGCACTCAGGCTCACCGGAAGCTGGCGTTTTGCCAGCGAGCCGTCGGCGTCGAGGTCCTTCATGGCGGCAACCGTCTGCGCGTGTAGCTTCGCCACGATCGAACGCGGGGTTCTTGCGGGGGCGAATATACCGTTCCAGTTCAGGCTGCCGATGCCCGGGAAACCGGCTTCGGCCATCGTCGGCACATCGGAGAGATCGCTGAGCCTCTGTTCGGCGGTGACCGCGTACGCCCTGATGCGGCCGTCTTTCACCGCGCCGATATTCGATGCGACGTTCGACTCGGTGATGTGGATGTCGCCGCGAAGCATGGCAGAGAGTGTCTCACCCGCGCCCTTGGAAGGCAGGTGCACCATCTTCACCCCCGCGGCCGAAGTCAGCGCGAGCATGTCGAGGTGCGAATACGAACCGAGCGGCGCCTGGAAGTTGAGCTGTCCCGGACGCTCTTTCGCGTACGCCATCGCTTCCTTTAACGTCTTCGCGGGCAGCTTCGGACTGCCGAGGATGAAGTTCGGAATCGCGACGAGCTTGGTGACCGGCGCGAGATCGCGCAGCGCGTCGACTTTGATCCGGTTGGAAAACAGGAACGGGTTGATCGAGTTGGTCGAGATGTTGCCGACGAGCAGGGTGTATCCGTCCGGCTGCGCCTGCGCCACGAGCTCCACCGCGATGTTGCCTGCGGCGCCGGTCCGGTTGTCGATGACGAGCTGCTGGCCGAGTCTCTTACCGAGGTTGGGCTCGAGCACGCGAGCGATGATGTCCGTCGCACCGCCCGGTGCGAACGGCACCAGCAGGCGTATCGGCTTGGTCGGATAAGCCTGCTCCGGAGACTGCGCTGCATGTGTGCCGATTGCGAGTGTCAGCGCTGCACACGTCGCTGCACGTCCCACCGCCAGCTCGTAGCTTTTCATCACGCCTCCTCATGACTTACGCTTTTTCAGAGTGCTCTTCCAGCTCCACCAGCGCCCCGAGGAAATCCTTCGGATGCACGAATGCGATGCGCTCTCCATGGACGTTGTGCTGCGGCTTGCCGTCTCCGAGCACGCGGGCGCCGTTCGCCGCCAGCGACTGCGCGGTCGCATCGACGCTGTCGACCGACAGACAGA
>JAQGMV010000201.1 GCA_028292225.1 Betaproteobacteria bacterium | reverse complement strand
GCGCGACCGGCGCATGGGCTCAGGCGAGCTATCCGTCCAAACCGGTGCGCGTGATCGTTCCTTTCCCGCCCGGCGGCACCAACGACATCGTCGCGCGCTTCGTGATGAAGGACTTCTCCGACGCGATGGCGCAGCAGTTCATCATCGACAATCGCGCCGGCGCATCGGGCGTCATCGGCGCGGAGCTGGTGGCGAAGTCGCCGCCCGACGGCTACACCCTGATGGTGCATTCGTCGTCGCACCTGTCGAACGCTTTCGCGTACAAGAAGCTTCCGTACGACACCTTCAAGGATTTCGAGCCGATCGGCTTCCTGGCGGCGCAACCCGGCGTGCTCGTCGTTCATCCGTCGCTTCCGGTGAAGTCGGTGAAGGATTTCATCGCGCTCGCCAAGGCACGCCCGGCGGAAATCACCTACGCGTCGAACGGCGAGGGCGGCAGCCTGCACGTGCAGATGGCGCTGTTCGCATCGATGGCGGGGATCAAGCTGATACACGTGCCGTACAAAGGCGGCGCGCCGGTGGCGGCGTCGCTCGCCTCGGGCGAAACGCAATCGTCGATCTCCACGATCGGCATCGTGCTGCCGCACATCAAAAGCGGGAGGCTGCGTGCGCTCGCGACGTCCTCGGCGAAGCGCTCGACGATATTGCCGAATCTACCAACCATCGCCGAGGCCGGCGTTCGCGGCTACGACATGAATCCGTGGGTCGGCCTCTTCGCCCCCGCGGGCACGCCGAAAGCGATCACCGACCGCCTCCAGGCCGAAGCGAACAGGGCTTTGCGCAAGCCCGAGCTCGTCAGGATGATGTCCGACCAGGCGGTCGAGCCGTGGATCGGGACGCAGGCGGAATTCGCGGCGCGGCTTAAGGTCGACTATGAAAAGTTTCAGCAGATCTTCAAGCTGATCGGCGCGCCCGCCGCGTCTTAAACCGAGCACCCGTAACTTCGAGAGCCGATATGAAAATCACCGCAGTCAAGAGCTATTCAGTCCATCCGGGCTGGCGCAAGAACCTGATCTTCGTGAAGGTGGAGACCGACGAAGGCATCCACGGCTGGGGCGAGGCATATTCGCAGTACGACCGCGACCGCGCGGTGATGGCGCAGCTCGAGTCGCTCGGCCCTTACATGGTCGGCCGCAGCCCGTTCGACATCAAGCACTTCACCCAATTCGCGTTCGACGACTATGCGGCGCGTCGCGGATCGGTCGAGCTCTTCTGCGCGATCAGCGGAATCGAGCAGGCAATGTGGGACATCGTCGGCAAGGCGTGCAAGCAGCCGGTGTACAACCTGCTCGGCGGCAAGGTGCGCGAGAAGATCCGCGTGTACGCGAACGGCTGGAGCTACGGGATGAAAGAGCCGGACGATTACGCGCGCGCGGCCGAGAAAGTCGTGGCTCAGGGCTGGACCGCGCTGAAGTTCGATCCGCTGCCTGCGCCGTGGCGCACGTGGATCCCGAAAGAGCATGAAGAGCGCGCGGTGCGGGTCATCAAGGCGATCCGCAACGCCGTCGGTCCCGACGTGGACATTCTCATCGACCAGCATCGCAGGCTCGCGCCGATGCACGCGATACGGCTGAACAAGCGGCTGGCCGAAGTCGGGCTCTACTGGATGGAGGAACCTTGCCAGGCCGAATTCGCAGAGGAAATGGCCTACATCAGGCGGGAGATCCAGGTGCCGGTCGTGATCGGGGAAGCGACTTACACCAAGACCGGCTTCAGGACGCTGCTGGAAAAGCGCTCAGCGGACATCCTCAACCCGGATGTCGCCTGCGTCGGCGGTATCCTCGAATTGAAAGAGATCGCCGCGATGGCCGAACCTTTCCTCGTCGCGGTCTCGCCGCACAACTACAACTCGACGACCGTCGCGCTCGCGTCCACCGTGCACGCTTCGGCGACGATGCCGAACTTCATCATCACCGAATATTTCCTGCCTTTCGTGGAGTTCGGCGACACGATCTGCCGCAACCAGCTCAAACCCAAGAACGGCTATATCGACCTGCCCACCGCCCCGGGACTCGGGATCGACATGGACGAGGACGCGCTGAAGCGGGTGCCGGCGAAGCCTTATACGCTGCGCAAGCTTCGCCACCCTGCGGATGAGGGCCCATAGGCCCTCATCTGAGTGCGGACGAGGGGCCCGGTGAACGCCAAGGAGGGAAACCAAGGTTTCCCTCCTTGAACCTCCCTTCCTTGGGTGCACCGCGCCTCGCGATGACCTGTTTAATGTCATTGCGAGGAGCGGTTGCGACGAAGCAACCTCGAGGCGCTCGGTTACTTCACTCCGAGCAGTTCGACTTCGAACACCAGCGTCGCGTCGGGGGGGATGGCGCCGCCGGCGCCGCGGCTGCCGTAGCCCAGGCTCGCGGGGATCGTGAGCTTGCGCACGCCGCCGACTTTCATGCCCTGAACGCCTTCGTCCCAGCCTTTGATCACGCGTCCGCCGCCGAGCGGAAATTCGAAAGGCTGTCCGCGGTCCTTGCTCGAATCGAACTTCTTGCCGTCGGTGAGCCAGCCGGTGTAATGCACCGACACGGTCTTGCCTGCTTTGGCTTCTTCGCCGGTTCCGAGCTTCACGTCCTCGTACTTCAGGCCTGTGGTCGTCGTGGTCGTTTTTGCTTCTGACATCGTTGCACCTTGCAAATGGGGGGTTATGAGCATGCCGGCCGCAAAGACCGCGGCGATCAGGTTCTTCATCAGGGGATACTCCAGTGAAATACCGAGCGAGTGGCGATAGTACATCAAGCCGCGTTTGCCTGACCGTCACTCGCCGCGGATTCCGGCCTCGCGTATGACCTTGGGCCAGGTCCGGAGGTCCGACCTGATCACGGCCGCAAACTCCTCGGGAGACGAGTACGCAGCCTCTACGCCCTGGGACGCGAGCAGTGCCCCGACTTCGGGGACTCGCAGCAGCCGCACCAGCTCGGCGTTGAGCTTTGTGACGATCTCGCGCGGTACGGCCGCCGGGGCGAGCACGCCGAACCACGGGTTCATTTCGAAACCCGCGAGCGCCGCTTCGCCGACGGTCGGCACCTCCGGTAAGGTCGGCGACCGCCGCGTGCCGCTCACACCGAGCGCACGCAGCCTGCCCGCTCTGATGTGGGGCAGCAACGTTGAAATCGGCATGAAGCCGACCGGCACCTGGCCCGCGATGACGTCGACCGTTGCCGGAGGGCCGCCTTTGTACGGGATGTGCGTCATGCGCACTCGCGCCATGGACTCGAAAAGCGCCGCCGTCAGATGCGGCGTGCTGCCGATGCCGCTCGTCGCGTAGTTGAGCGTTCCCGGCTGCGCTTTCGCCAGCGCGATCAGCTCTTTCAGCGACTTCACCGGCAGAGACGGATGCACCGCGATGACGTTCGGCGCGCGGGCAGTCAGCGTTACGGCTGCGAAGTCACGCATCGTGTCGTAAGGCACTTTGCCGAGGAAGGGGCCGAGCGTGAGGCTGCCCATACCGCCGTGCAGCAGCGTGTAGCCGTCGGGCGCCGCTTTGGCGGCGAAGTCGGTGCCGATATTGCCGCCGCGTCCCGGACGGTTCTCGACGAGCCATTGCTGACCGAGGCTTTGCGTAAGACGCTCGGCGAGCACGCGCGCAACGACGTCGTTGACGCCGCCTGCGGGGTAGGGCGCGACGAAGCGTACCGGCTTGGCCGGGTAAGTCTGCGCCGCGGCGAAGGACGCGCACACGGCCAGCGCCAACCCGGGCAATCGTGCGGCGAGAAAAGCCATTGCCATTCTCCTGAAAGCCTCGTCGGTCAGTGCCGGTCATTGTAGGAGACGCCGGGACGGCCGGCCTAGGCCCTTCGATCATAAGCCATGCGGCGTATTTCGCCGGGCATGGGCCGGTTCTATCCTCGGTTTCATGTACCGTGCGTCGACATCGGAGGAGCAGGACCTGGCGGAGATCATGTCTCAGGTTCGCCATGCGGTGTGCAGGAACCTCGATATGCTGCTCCGGGACATCGCCCAGGTGATGAGGCTGGCCGCCATCACGGTGGACACGCGCGATGCCTGCGGCGACACGCCGCTGCATTACGCGGTCTACTGGGGCGACGTGAGGGCGATCGAGATGCTCGCCGGTGCGGGCGCCGATGTCGATGCGCCGGGCGATAACGGTGCGACCCCGCTGTTCAGCGCGGTCCTTCATGGCCGTTACCCGGCGGCGCGCAGCCTGCTCGAGCTCGGCGCGTCCCCGCACGTGCCGAGCGCATTCGGAACGCCGGCCGATGCCGCAGCGCAATCGCTCGATGGTCGCATGCGCGCGCTCTTCGAGGGATCCGGCGCACGCTGATCCGAATCAGGCCGGAAATCGGGGACAGACCCCGATTTCCGACGGGTGTGGAAATCGGGGTCTGTCCCCGATTTCTCCGCAAGGAACATCCCTTGCGGGCCACGCGCGATTTCCTGTGGCAAGCTCCGGATCATGAACCCACCGTTCCCTGTCATCGACCCGCGCGCGGGGCGTAGTCTCGCGTTGAGCATCGCGCTCGTCTGCGCCGCTCTTCTCATGCCCGGTGCTGCCCAGGGCGCGCAGCCCCTCAAAGTGCCCGACACCATCGGGCAGCGCACCGTCCCGTGCACCACGTGTCACGGGAAAGAAGGGCGGGCGACCAATGAAGGCTACTTCCCCCGCATCGCCGGAAAGCCCGCCGGTTACCTTTACAACCAGCTCATAAATTTTCGCGACGGCCGGCGCACCTATGCGCTGATGACTTACCTCGTCGAGCACCTGACGAACGAGTACCTGTTCGAGATGGCGCAATACTTCGCCGCTCTCGATCTTCCGTATCCCCCGCCGCAGACTTCGAGCGCGTCGCCGCAACTGCTGAGCCGCGGCGAGGCGCTGGTGAGGCGGGGCGATGCTGCCCGCGATATTCCTGCGTGTGCGCAATGCCACGGCGACAGGCTCACCGGAGCGAACCCGGCGATCCCCGGCCTGCTCGGCCTGCCCCGCGACTACCTCCAGGCGCAGCTCGGGCACTGGAAATCGGGTGAGCGCCGCGCGCAGGCGCCCGACTGCATGGCGAAGATCGCGGCGCAACTCACGCCCGAAGAAGTCGGCGCGGTCACGAGCTGGCTTGCGTCGCAGCCGGTGCCCGCGGATTCGAAGCCGGCTTTGAGCCTGACGGCAAAGCTTCCGCTCGACTGCGGCGGCGTGACGAAATGAACGCGAAACGCATCGCAATCGGCTTTGTGCTGGTCGTCGTCGTGCTCGCGGCAATCGTCGCGGCGCTCAACTTTCGCGGCGAAGACAGCATTCCCGACAATGCCGCGCCTTTCTCCCCGACGCCGGAGCAGATCAAGCGCGGCGAATACCTGACCCGCGCAGGCAACTGCATCGCGTGCCACACGGCGCGCGGCGGCGTGGCGTATGCAGGCGCCTTAGGCGTGCGCACGCCTTTCGGCACGGTGATGTCGACCAACCTCACCCCGGATCTGAAGACCGGCATCGGGAGCTGGACCCCCGCGCATTTCTGGCGCGCGCTGCACAACGGGCGATCGAAAGACGGGCGGCTGCTCTATCCGGCTTTTCCCTATCCGAATTACACGCAGGTCACGCGCGAAGACTCCGATGCGATCTTCGCCTATCTTCTCAGCCTCCCGCCGGCGCAGCAGGCCAACCGGCCTCACGCGCTGCGGTTTCCGTACAACAGCCAGGCCGCGCTCGCGGTGTGGCGCGCGCTTTTCTTCGAGCCCGAGACGTTTGCGCCGGATTCGTCGAAAGCCGCTGACTGGAACCGCGGCGCATATCTCGTGCGCGGTCTCGGACATTGCGTCGCATGCCACAGCCCGCGCAATGCGTTCGGCGCGACCGACGAGAATCTCGAGCTCTCCGGCGGGCTGGTGCCGATGCAGGGGTGGTATGCGCCGTCGCTGACCTCGATGAGGGAAGCGGGCGTCGGCGGCTGGGAAACGCGCCACGTCGTCGACCTGCTCAAGGCCGGCGTATCGGAGAAAGGCTCGGTGATGGGGCCGATGGCCGAAGTCGTGTTCCGCAGCACGCAGTACCTGTCGCAGGACGATCTGCGCGCCATGGCGGTGTTCCTCAAGGCGCTGCCGCAAAGCTCCGGTAGCGCGGCGGAAGCCGAAAACCGGGGTCTGTCCCCGATTTCCGAAGAGGTGCGCGCGAAAGGCTCGAAGATTTACGAGCAGAGTTGCGCGAGCTGCCACGGCGATGACGGCGAAGGTGCGCCGGGCGCATACCCGGCGCTCGCGGGAAACCGCGCGGTGACGATGGGCATCGCTGCCAATCTCGTCCGCGTGGTGCTCAGCGGCGGCTACCTTCCCGCGACGGCCGCCAATCCCCGTCCTTACGGGATGCCGCCTTTCGCGCATGTGCTGAGCGATACCGACATCGCGGCGGTGGTCACCTTCATCCGCGGCGCGTGGGGTAATACCGCAGAGCCCGTGTCGCAGCTCCAGGTCATGAAGTCGCGTGCGGGTGAGCCCGAGTAGCTCAGGTACCCCGGTTACAAAGATGGACCACGAAGGGGCACGAAGGACGGCAAAACCGGCCCGGTCATAAAAGGTTTCCTTCGTGCCCCTTCGTGTCCTTCGTGGTTGATGCTTTTGCCTCCCGCCCGTACACCGCCCTCAGGTCGACGCGCTTTTCGCCGTTAAACGCCACAGGGTTGTGCCGCTCGTCGTTTTTTTCCGACCTTCAGTCGGGCATCCCCGGAAGTCGTGAGAAAAGTCTTCCTGTGTACGGCGCACGCGCCGTTATCTTGTGCGTGCAGGGTAGGTACAGGGTAGTTGAGGCGCCGCGAAGAGGGATTCGAGCGGCTTGCCCATAACGGTTCAAGAAAAGTAGGAGAAAACAAATGGGATCGCAGATGAACGCTACGGGTGCTGCCGAGGACCTCGGACGCGACGACGAATATGTTTCACGCGGGCGCGCGTGCGGGCACAGCCTCATGGACGTGCTGATGCCGGCACATCCGCCCGAGCCGAAGAACGCGCGCGTCGTTCGCCTCTTCGACATCGAAGGTGCGAAGAACGACCCGCAACCGCCGCAATACGTCTCCGCCGCGGCGGTGCGCCGCGAAGCCCGCGGCCGGCGCGCGTCGCGCGAGCAGCGCGGCACGAGCCTGCTTGCAGCAGCGGGGCTGGTGTAACCGCTGACACAAGCTGGGCCCAGCCCCACGTTAATCGGGGACAGACCCCGATATTCACAAATGTGAATATCGGGGTCTGTCCCCGATTAACGCGATTAACGGTTGTTGGCGGGCGCGTTGCGCAGCCACAGGTCCGCCCGCCAATGCCACGCGATGAGCAGCGCGAAGGCGAGGCCGATGCCGCAGTAGAGCGACGCGGTGGCGCGGTAGCCGAAATGCGTGATCAGCGGCCCGGCGAGCAGCAGGCCGGGCATGTTGCCGTAGATCGCAAGCATCCGTATCCCCATCACGCGCCCGCGGAACGGGTCGCCCGACGTGCGTAACAGAAGTGCCGACATGGGCACCTGACTCAGGCTCTGCGCGAACCCCGCGACGATGAGCACGCCGATACCGATCGCCTGGTGCTCGACCTGCGCAAAGACGAGCAGCAGTGCATACCAGACGAATCCTCCCGCGATCATCACCCGCCCGGGCCTTATCGAGCCGCCGTGCCGCGTCAGTGCGATCGAGCCCAGCAGCGCGCCGAACGCTGCGCCCGCAGCCATATAGCCCAGTCCCACCCGGTCGGTGTCGTACACCTCTTTCGCCACGTACGGCAGCAGCCCATTGAAGAGCGGGAACGCGGTGAGATTGAGGAGGAAGGCGAGGCACATGACCGCAAGCAGCGTCGGCGTGTGCCGCACGTAAGCGATCCCTTCCCTGAGGTCGCGCCACGCCGACGGCCGCTCGATCGCGCCCGATGATCTTTTCGGATGGGTCCTCGCGCGCACGCTGCCGGCCTTGAGCGTGAGCGCGACGCTCAGGGCATAGAGGCCGGTGACGACGATATAGGCCGCGCCCATCCCGAGCAGCGCCACCAGGCCCGCGCCGGTGAGCGCGCCGACGACTTTCGCCGAATCCTGCGTCGTGCGCTGTATGCTCATCGCGCCGACCATCTGCCCGGACGGCATGGTGTCCCCGACGAGCGCTGCGCGCATGCCGATGTCCGACGGGCGCACCAGGCCGAGCAGCCCCGCGCTGA
>JAQGMV010000486.1 GCA_028292225.1 Betaproteobacteria bacterium | reverse complement strand
TCTTCACGTCGATATCGTCGAAGAAGCCGTTATTGACGGCGAACAGCGTCAGCACCATCTCCACGACCTGCATCGGCTGGTACTGCGGCTGCTTCATCAGCTCGGTCACCATGCGGCCACGCTCGAGCTGCTTGCGGGTCGTCTCGTCCAGGTCGCTCGCGAACTGGGCGAACGCCGCGAGCTCGCGGTACTGCGCGAGTGCCAGGCGCACGCCGCCGCCGAGCTTTTTGATGACCTTGGTCTGCGCCGCACCGCCCACACGCGACACCGAGATGCCCGCGTTGATGGCGGGACGGATGCCGGCGTTGAAGAGGTCGGTCTCGAGAAAGATCTGGCCGTCGGTGATCGAGATCACGTTGGTCGGAACGAACGCGGTCACGTCGCCGGCCTGGGTTTCGATGACCGGAAGCGCGGTGAGCGAGCCGGTCTTGCCTTTGACTTCGCCTTTGGTGAAGCGCTCGACGTAATCCTCGTTCACGCGGGCTGCGCGCTCGAGCAGGCGCGAGTGGAGATAGAACACGTCGCCGGGATACGCTTCGCGGCCCGGGGGACGGCGCAGCAACAGCGAGATCTGGCGGTACGCCCAAGCCTGCTTGGTCAGGTCGTCATAAACGATCAGCGCGTCTTGGCCGCGATCGCGGAAGTACTCGCCCATGGTGCAGCCGGAATACGGGGCGATGTACTGCATCGCGGCGGAGTCCGACGCCGAAGCGGCGACCACGATCGTGTACGCCATCGCGCCGTGCTCTTCGAGCTTGCGCACCACGTTCTTGATCGTCGAGGCTTTCTGGCCGATCGCGACGTACACGCAGAACAGGTCTTTGCCTTTCTGGTTGATGATCGCGTCGACCGCGACCGCGGTCTTGCCGGTCTGACGGTCACCGATTATCAGCTCGCGCTGGCCGCGGCCGACGGGCACCATGGCGTCGATCGCCTTGATCCCCGTCTGCACCGGCTGCGAAACCGATTTACGCGCGATCACGCCCGGCGCGACTTTCTCGATGACGTCGGTCATCTTCGCGTTTATCGGGCCTTTGCCGTCGATCGGCTGGCCGAGCGCGTCGACCACGCGGCCGATCAGCTCGGGACCGACCGGCACTTCGAGAATCCGGCCCGTCGTCTTGACGATGTCGCCTTCGGTGATGTGCTCGTAGGGGCCGAGCACCACCGAGCCGACCGAGTCGCGCTCGAGGTTGAGCGCGAGGCCGAAGGTGTTGCCGGGAAACTCGAGCATCTCACCCTGCATCACGTCGGCGAGGCCGTGGACGCGGCAAATGCCGTCGGTCACCGAGATGACGGTGCCTTGGGTGCGGGCCTCGGCAGTGCCGCCCAGGTTCTTGATGCGGCTCTTGATGAGCTCGCTGATCTCGGAAGGATTGAGTTGCATGTTGACTCCTAATGGGGCTGTGTAGCGGCCGTCATGTGCTGTGCGTAGGGCTGCGGCGCCCGAATCGTTTTGCGGCGTAAGGCATGCCGCGTCCTAATGGTCTTTGCGGCGTGAACCTTGCCGCTTTATCAATGAGCGAGGGCGGCCGCCATCGCGTCCAGCCTGCCTCGTATGGTGGCGTCGATCACTTTGTCGCCGACGACGATGCGCACACCGCCGATCAGCTCGGGATCGACTTCGACCCGGGCGTTGACCTTGCGGCCGTGCTTTGCTTCGAGCGCCGCGACGAGGCTGCGAACCTGATCGTCGCTCATCGGGAGTGCCGAAACGATCTCGGCTTCGACGACGCCTTCGTGCTCGCGCTTGAGCTCTTCATACATCGCGCGTATCTGCGGCAGCAGCGTGAGACGCCCGTTGTGTATGAGGACCTGCAGGAAATTGCGGCCCTGCCCGTCGAGCTTGTCGCCGAGGACGCCGAGCAGCAGGTTCTCCAGCGCCGCGGCGTCGAGATTCGGGTCGCTCACATGCGCGGCGATTGACGGGTCGCTCAGGACGCCGTCGAGCAGCGACAGCATGTCCGACCAGCCTGTGAGGTTGCGATTCTCCAGCGCCAGCTTGAAAGTGGCCTCGGCGTAAGGCCGCGCGACGGTAACGAGTTCTGCCATGGGTGCCTTACAACTGGCTCTGGACGCCGGCGAGCAGGTCGGCGTGAGCTTTCTGATCGACTTCGCGGCGCAGGATCTGTTCGGCGCCGGCAACCGCAAGCTCCGCAACCTGCGTGCGCAGGGTTTCACGCGCGCGCGAGACCTCCTGGTCGATCTCGGCCTTGGCGCCGGCGAGCAGCCGCGAGCCTTCTTCGCCTGCGGCGACTTTCGCCTCCTCGATGATCTGAGTGGCGCGGCCTTCGGCCTGCGCGAGAATTTCCTGCGCCTGCTGTTTCGCCTTCTGCACCATGTCGGCGGTGCGCACCGCGGCCTGCTCCAGGTCCTGCTTGCCGCGCTCGGCCGCAGCGAGTCCCTCCGCGATGTGCTTCTGGCGGGCTTCGATCGCGCGAGCGAGGTGCGGCCACACGAACTTCGCCGTAAACCAGATGAAGATCGCGAAGGTCGCGGCCTGCGCAAACAATGTCAGATTGATATTCATAGCCTGTGGAGCGCCGCGGCTACGCGGCGCCACTGTCTGGTTTAGCTGACGACCGCGAGCAGCGGGTTACCGAAAGCGAACAGCATCGCGAGACCCACGCCGATGATGAACGAGGCGTCGATCAGGCCGAGCAGCAGGAACACTTTGGCCTGGAGCGCGGGGATCAGCTCGGGCTGGCGCGCGCCGGCCTCGAGAAACTTGCTGCACATGATTCCGATGCCGATACAGGCGCCGGCGGCGCCGAGGCCGATCATGAGGCCGATCCCGATGCTGGTGTACGCCTGGATCATGGCCATGAGTTGCATCTTTTCCATCTGATTTCCTTTCTTGCTGAAGCGGGTTGATTATTGGGACGAGTTCGAGTGCGGAGACAGCGTCAGTGGCTCTCGTGAGCCATCGACAGATAAACGACGGTGAGCATCATGAAAATGAACGCCTGCAGCGCGACGATCAGGATGTGGAAGATCGCCCAGCCCACGCCGAGCATGGCGCCGAATACGGTACCGACGAGGCCGGTCGCGGCCCACACCCACAGGAGCAGGAAGATGAGCTCGCCCGCGTACATGTTGCCGAACAGCCGCAGCGAGTGCGAAAGGGGCTTCGAGATGTACTCGACCATGTTGAACAGAAAGTTCGCCGGCCACAGCAGGGGGTTGGCACCGAACGGCGCGCAGAAAAGCTCGTGTATCCAGCCGCCGAAGCCTTTGACCTTGATGCTGTAGAAAATCATCAGCACCCATACCGACAGCGCGAGCGCGAAAGTCGCGTTGACGTCGGCGGTCGGGACCTGTCTCCAGTAATGCTGGTGGAAGACGTGCTCGTAAATCCAGGCCATCACGTCGACGGGGAGGAAATCCATCGCGTTCATCAGGATGACCCAGACGAACACGGTCAGCGCGAGCGGGGTGATGAAATTGCGGTTGCCGTGGAAGATCCCTTTGACCTGGTCGTCGACGAACCCGACCGCGAGCTCGACGAAAGCCTGGCGCTTGCCCGGCACGCCGGCGGTCGCGCCGCGCACCACGAGCCACAGGAAACCGAAAGCGATCACGCCAAGCACGGCGGAAGTGACCAGCGTGTCGATGTGCAATGTCCAGAACGGAGAATCGCCGAAGGAGATCGTCTGGTTCTTGAGGTGATGCCCGATGTACGACGTCGGATTGAGTTCCTGTGCTTCCATCTGAATTCCGCTTTGAGTTCCGCCGTTACCGCTTAACCTGCCCGCGTTCGCGGACGAAAATCGCCATGCTGAAAAAAATCACCGTCAGGACGAACGTGCCGAAGAACGGACCGAGCATGATCTGTTTGTAATACGCCAGTACCAGCCAGAGCTGGATGACGATCAGAGCCACCTTGCCGCCCTCAGCCCGCATCAGCCCGACGAGCGCTTCGCCGGCGGTTCTTTTCCTGCTGTGTGTCGCCACCAACCCGAACACCGCGCCCGCCACGACGTTGATGAAGCCGCCGGCCAGCGCGGACAGCGCCCCGTGACGTCCCAACCACAATCCGGCGATGAGCATCGAAGCGACGGTCGCGTACAACTGCCACTTGAGGACGGTGCGGATTGGCTTGCCCTCGATAAGGAGAGGCACCGTTTCACCCGCGAATAAAACCGCGGAATTATACGCGGCTGGGACGCCCCGAGTCAAAACCTCGAGTGGCTGCCGTTACACCGCGCGAGGCAATGCATAAGGCGGCGCGGCGTGTCAGCCGAGCTTATTGAGGAACTGGTCGAGCTCATCGAGAGTGCGGTAGGACAGCACGAGCTTGCCGCCGCGCTTGCCCGAGCTCTTGATCTGTACAGTGGTGCCGAGGCGCTGGGACCATTCTTCCTCGAGCCGCGCGACGTCGCGGTCGGCGCGCGGGCGCTGCGCTTGCAGCGGCGTTTTGAGCGCTGCGGACACGCGCTGCTCGACCTCGCGCACGCTCAAGCCCTTGCCCGCAGCTTCGCGCGCGAGCTCGATCTGTTTTGCAACCGGCAACGCGAGCAGCGCCCGTGCGTGGCCCATGTCGATACGGCCTTGGCCGAGGAGCTCGCGCACCGGCGGCGCGAGATCGAGCAGGCGCAGCAGATTGGTCACCGCGGTGCGCGAGCGGCCGAGCGTCTCGGCGACCGCCTGGTGAGTCAGACCGAACTCCTGCGTCAGGCGCTGGATGCCGATCGCTTCTTCGAGCGGGTTGAGGTCCTCTCGCTGGATGTTTTCGATCAGGGCCGCTGCGAGCGCCTGCTGGTCCGGGATCTCCTTGACCAGTGCGGGCACGGTGGTGAGGCCGGCGAGCCGCGCCGCGCGCCAACGCCGTTCTCCGGCGACGATCTCGTATCCGCCGGCTTTGAGCGGCCGCACGAGGATCGGCTGCATCACGCCCTGGCTCTTGATCGATTCTGCGAGCTCGGAGAGCGCGGTTTGCTCCATGTGCGATCGAGGCTGGTATTTGCCCGATTGCAGCTCGTCGACGCCGAGCGTGCGCAAGCCATCCGCGCTCTCGACCGCGACCGGCGGGTCGTCGTCGCCGAGCAGCGCATCGAGACCGCGTCCGAGCCCTTTGGGTTTTGCCATCATGACACCTGTTCTGCCTGTGCTGTGCGGTTGAGCATCTCGCCTGCGAGCGCGAGATACGCCTGCGCGCCTTTGGACGCTCTGTCGAATTCGAGCACCGGCACGCCGTGGCTCGGCGCTTCCGCGAGCCTGATGTTGCGAGGGATCACCGTGCGGTAGACCTTGTCGCCGAAATGCTGGAGGAGCTGCGCCGAGACCTGCTGCGCGAGCGTGTTGCGAGGGTCGTACATCGTCCGCAGCAAGCCTTCGATTTCGAGGCGCGGGTTGAGGTGCGCGCGCACTTTCTTCACCGTCGCCACCAGATCGCTCAAACCTTCGAGCGCGTAATACTCGCACTGCATCGGAATCATGACCGCGTCGGCCGCGGTGAGGCCGTTCAACGTCAGCAGATTCAGCGCCGGCGGACAGTCGATCAGGATGAAGTCGTACTCGCCTTCGACCGATTCGAGCGCTTCTTTCAGGCGCACTTCGCGGCGCTCGAGATCGACCATCTCGACTTCGGCCCCCGCAAGCTCGCGGTTCGCCGGCAGGACGTCATACTCGCCCGAAGGCGCGCGCAACCTCACCGACGCGGCATCCTGGGAGCCGATGAGCACCTGGTACACCGTCGCTTTGAGCGCGCGCTTGTCGATGCCGCTGCCCATCGTCGCATTCGCCTGAGGGTCGAGGTCGATCAGCAGCACGCGCCGCTTGGCCGCGCCGAGACTCGCGGCGAGATTCACGCTGGTGGTCGTCTTGCCGACGCCGCCTTTCTGATTGGTGATCGCGAGGGTGCGGGTCATACGCGGGTCTCGACGCGACTCATACCCGGGCCTCTGCGGCATCCACTCCGTTCGGCTGCGCTCGCCGCATCAGCACGAGATGCCTTTCGCCTTCGACACCGGGGACTCCGAGCGGCACGACTCGAGTGACGGCAAAGCTCGACGGCACGCGCGCGAGCTCTTCGGTCGGATAGATGCCTTTCATTGCGGCGAGGCCGCCGCCGGGTGCGCAGCACGGGCCTGCGAGCGCGACGAACTGCGCGAGGTCGGAGAAAGCGCGCGATATGACAATGTCAAACTGTGCTCCCGGGTTCCACGCTTCGATGCGTGAGTTGGCGACCTCGACGTTTTGAAGCCCGAGCTCGATCACCGCCTGCTGCTGGAACGTCGTCTTCTTGCGGTTACTGTCGAGGAGGGTCACGTGCAGATCCGGTTTTGCGATCGCGAGCGGTATGCCCGGCAGGCCTGCGCCGCTGCCGACGTCGAGCAGGATGTGTCCGGTGAGATGCGGCGCGACCGCAAGGCTGTCGAGCACATGATGAGTCAGCATATTCGACGGCTCACGCACGGCGGTCAGGTTGTACACGCGGTTCCATTTCGCGATCAGCGCGACGTAGTCGAGGAGCTTGCGTTCGGTCTCGCCCGCAACTTTGAGCCGCAGCGCGGCGAGCCCGCTTTTGAGCTCCGCGGCGAGCCCGTCCTCGAGGATCATGCCGATTTCTGTTCGGCGGGCGCGAATCCGCGCTTCATGTGCACGAGCAGGATCGAAATCGCCGCCGGAGTGACGCCGGAGATGCGAGCAGCCTGCCCCAGGGTCTCCGGCCGGTGCTGATTGAGCTTCTGCTGGACCTCGATCGAGAGCCCGCGCACGGTGCAATAGTCGAGGTCGGCCGGAAGCCGCGCGCCTTCCTGGCCTTCGTTGCGCTCGATCTCTTCTTTCTGCCGCTCGATGTAGCCGAAATACTTGGCCTGGATCTCGACCTGTTCGGCGACCTGGGGATCGGCGACACCGGGGCCTGCGCCCGGGAGAGTCATCAGCGCCGGATACGACACGTCGGGCCGGCGCAGCAGCGAGCCGAGGGTGTATTCGCGCTCGAGCGGCTGTCCGAGCACGCGCTGCGCATCACAAGCGCCGACCACCTTCGGATGCACCCACGTCGTCTTCAGGCGCTCCTGCTCGCGCGCGATCGCTTCGCGTTTGGCTTCGAACGCGATCCAGCGCGCATCGTCGACCAGCCCGAGGCGGCGGCCGGTTTCAGTCAGTCGCAGATCCGCGTTGTCTTCCCGCAGCGAGAGCCGGTACTCCGCGCGGCTCGTGAACATCCGATACGGCTCCGACACCCCTCGCGTGATGAGGTCATCGACGAGCACGCCGAGATACGCTTCGTCGCGGCGCGGGCTCCACGCTTCATCGCCGCGCGCGGCCAGCGCCGCGTTCAGCCCCGCCAGCAACCCCTGCGCTGCGGCCTCTTCGTAGCCTGTCGTGCCGTTGATCTGGCCCGCGAGGAAAAGCCCGGCGATCGCCTTGGACTCGAGCGAGCTTTTCAGCGCACGCGGATCGAGGTAATCGTATTCGATTGCGTAGCCGGGACGTGTGATGTCGGCGTTCGCGAGCCCTTTGATCGAGCGCACCAGCGCGTGCTGCACGTCGTAAGGCAGGCTCGTCGAAATTCCGTTGGGGTAGTACTCGTTGACCGTTAGTCCTTCGGGCTCAAGGAAAATCTGGTGCGAGGACTTGTCGGCAAAGCGGTGGATCTTGTCTTCGATCGAAGGGCAATAGCGAGGGCCTATGCCTTCGATGACGCCTGCGAACATCGGCGAGCGGTCGAGCCCGCCGCGCACGATCTCGTGGGTCGCAGCGTTGGTATGCGTGATCCAGCACGGCAATTGGCGCGGGTGCTGGGCGCTCGAGCCCATGAAGGAGAACACCGGCGGCGGATCGTCTCCGGGCTGCTCGGTCATGACTGAAAAATCGATGCTGCGCCCGTCGATCCGCGGCGGCGTACCGGTCTTCAGCCGCCCGACCGGCAGCTCGAGCTCGCGCAGGCGCCGTGCGAGGCCGACCGCGGGCGGATCCCCTGCCCGGCCGCCCTCGTAGCTTTGCATCCCGACGTGGATCAGTCCGGACAGGAAGGTGCCGGTCGTGAGCACCACCGAGCGGGCGCGGAATCTGACGCCGATCTGGGTCACTGCGCCGACGACGCGATCGCCCTCGAGCATCAGGTCATCGACCGCCTGCTGGAAAATGCGCAGGTTCGGCTGGTTTTCGAGCCGGCTGCGGATCGCGTGTTTGTACAGGACCCGGTCGGCCTGCGCCCGGGTCGCGCGCACCGCAGGGCCCTTGCGCGAGTTCAGGATGCGAAACTGGATTCCCGCCCCGTCAGTCGCGCACGCCATCGCGCCGCCGAGCGCATCGACTTCCTTGACCAGGTGTCCTTTGCCGATCCCGCCAATCGACGGGTTGCACGACATCGCCCCCAGGGTTTCGACGTTATGCGTCAGCAGTAGAGTCGAACGCCCCATCCTCGCGGCTGCGAGCGCCGCCTCGGTTCCGGCGTGACCTCCGCCGACAACGATTACGTCAAAGGTTTCAATGGGTTGCGACATAGCGGGACGCGATGCCCACCAAGGGTCAACGCGGGGGCGAATGATAGCCGATTTCGAGGCGGATTAGAACGCGCGCCGCGGGGGGATGTTCCACGTGAAACGTACGCGTCCAAGCCGCCCGCGTGTTCCACGTGAAACATAGCGCTATTTCCCGATGCAGAAGCGCGAGAAAATCTCGCCCAGGAGATCGTCTGCGGTGAATTCGCCGGTGATCGCGGCCAGGGCGTCGTGCGCGAGGCGCAGCTCCTCGGCGAAAAGCTCGAGCTGCGCCGCGTGGGTGGCGGCCACACCAAGATGGGTCGCAGCTGCGTGCAATGCCCTCAAGTGACGCTCGCGGGCGAGAAAAGCGGTTTCGCCATGGCCCTCCCATCCCACCGCGTTGAGCAATGCCTGCCGGAGCTCGTCGACGCCCTCCCCCGTCTTGGCCGAAAGCCAGATGCGGGATTCGCCGCCCCGGGCCTCCGAGCGCGCGGACAGCGTCCCCAGGTCGATCTTGTTGACCACATGGATGCGGGGAATGTCGGCCGGAAGCCGTGATGCGATCGCGTCGTCCGGCTCGCACGCGGCGGTTGCGTCCGACAGCAGCAGGATCGCGTCGGCAGTGGCTATCGCTTTCCACGCGCGCTCAATGCCGATGCGCTCGACAGGATCGTCGGATTCGCGCAATCCGGCGGTGTCGATGATATAAGCCGGCACCCCGCCGAGATCGATGACCTGCCGGATCGTGTCGCGTGTCGTGCCGGGCACCTCGGTCACGATAGAAAGGTCCTCGCCGGCGAGCCGGTTGAGGAGGCTCGATTTGCCGACGTTCGGCGGTCCCGCGAGCACCACATGCAGGCCTTCACGCATGAGGCTGCCCTGGCGTGCCGCCTGGAGGACGTCGGCAAGCGCCGCTCGCACGTGGGCGAGGCGGTTCTGGGCGTCGGTACGATCCAGCGCTTCGACCTCTTCTTCCGGGAAGTCGAGGATGGCCTCGACGAGCATGCGGAGCTCGACGATCCCGGCGGTCAGCACGTGTATGCGGGAGGAAAATTCCCCCTGGAGGGAGCGGACTGCGCAGCGGGCAGCCTGGGTGGTCGTCGCGTCGATCAGGTCGACGACGCTTTCGGCCTGGGCCAAGTCGAGCTTTCCATTCAGGAACGCGCGGCGGGTGAATTCGCCCGGTTCGGCGACGCGGGCGCCGAGCTCGATGCAGCGCTGAAGCAGCAGGCGCAGCACGACAGGACCGCCGTGCCCTTGGAGCTCGAGCACGTCTTCGCCGGTGTACGAATGAGGGGCCGGAAAGTAAAGCGCGATCCCCTCGTCGATGGGGACGCCGTGTGCGTCGTGAAAGCGCTTGACCACCGCTGTGCGCGGAGGAAGCTTTGAACCCGTCAGCGCCTGCGCCAAGCCGCCGAGTCCCCTGCCGGAAACTCGCACCACCCCGATTCCGCCCCGGCCGGGGGCGGTCGCGATTGCTGCAATGGTCTCCCGGTCAGCCACGGCGCCTGATTATGCCCGCACTTGGGGCCGCTCAGCTTTTCTTCGGCGCGGCTTTCGTCCCGGCTTTCGGGGCTGTCCCGAGGCGGCGGTTGATGTTCCATTGCTGCAGGATCGACAGGATGTTGTTGACCAGCCAATAGAGCACGAGACCCGCGGGGAAGAAGAAGAAGAACACGCTGAAAGCGATCGGCATGATCTTCATGACTTTCGCCTGGACCGGGTCCGGCGGCTCCGGATTCAGGCGGGTCTGGATGATCATGGTCGCGCCCATCAGGATCGGCAGGAGCCCGACTGGCATTCCGAACCACACACCGAATAGAGTATCGGGCCGCGAGAGATCGTGGATCCACAGGATGAAAGGCGCGTGGCGGAGCTCCACGCTCGCGAGCAAAACCCAATAAAGCGAAATGAACACAGGGATTTGCACCACGATCGGCAAGCACCCGCCGAGCGGATTGATCTTCTCGGTCTTGTACATCTCCATCATCGCCTGCTGCATGCGCTGTTTGTCGTCGCCGTACTGCTCTTTCAGCCGCTGGAGCTTCGGCGCGAGAACCCGCATCTTGCCCATCGACTTATAGCTCGCTTCGGACAGCGGGTAGAAGATGAGCTTGATCATCACCGTCAGCAGGATGATCGCCACGCCCCAGTTGCCCACGAAGCCGTGTATCCACGAGAGCACCCAGAACAGCGGTACCGCGATGATCGTGAGCCATCCGTAGTCGACCGAAAGATCGAGCCCGGGGGCGAGTTTCGCGAGCTTGTCCTGCTCCTGCGGCCCCGCATACAGCGGAATGTCGAGTGTCGCAGTCGCGCCCGGCTGCACCGCCGGCGCGGGTACCACGACTCCCGCGGTATACAGCCCGTTGTCGACGTGGCGCGTGTAGAACTCGCGCTGAGTGCCGTTTTTCGGCAACCACGCGGCGAGAAAGTAGTGTTGCAGCATCGCGATCCAGCCGTCGGTGCTGGTCTTGGGATACGAGACTTTGCCTTTCTCGATATCCTTGAAAGCGACTTTCTGAAACTTCTCCTTCTCGGTATAGACGGCCACACCGGTGTAGGTGGGCACCATCGACGAGTCCCCTGCGGGCGCTTTGTCATCGCGCAGGAACTGGACGTAGCCGTGAGGCTGAACCGCGGCAGCGCTGCCGTTGCTGATTTCGAAAGCGACGTCGATCAGATAAGTGCCGCGATGGAAGCGGTAGATCTTCGCGACCTTGACGCCGTTGACCGGCGGCGCTTCGAGCCGGACTTCGACGTCATTCGAGCCGTCCGCAAGCTTGTATTGGGTGCTCGAGGCGGTATATGCGGTTCGATGATTCGGGAGATCGCCGCCGATGAGGCCGGACTGGGCGACGTAGACGTGATCTGGGCGCTGTTCGAACAGGACGAAATTTCGTTTGGGGTCTTCGACGTCACGGTGCTGTTTCAACTCGAGGCGTCTCAAGTCCCCGCCCATGGTATTGATCTCGGCTTTGACCAGATCGGTTTCGACATTGATGGTCGTTCCGTTTGCTAGCGCCCCTATGGGCGCCTGCGGCGTCGCGGCCGCCGTGGGTGGTGTCAGCTTGTCCGTCGGTACCGGAGGCAGCGTCGCGTCTTTCTGCGCGCTCGCAGGGCCCTGCTGCTGGGCCACGACCGGCTGCTTGTCGCGCTGCCATGCGTCGACGAGCATGAACAGCGACATCGAGAACACGATCAAGAGGATGAGGCGTTGTGAGTCCATCGCTACTGCCTGTCAGGTGAGGTGCGGGGTGATGTACCGGGCGGGGTCCCGGGAGTAGGCGCTCGGGCGGCGTCAGCGGCGCAACGGCGCGCCAATGAATCGAGCAGGTGACGCAACTCGGCGCGCACGAATTCGTTGTCGTGGCTGCGCAGATCACTGCGCAGCTGTATGGCCACGTCGTATGCCCCGAAGCCCGAAGAGGCGCAACGGAACATTTCGCGGATCAGTCGTTTGGCTCGATTGCGATCGACGGCGCGTGAAGCGGCTTTCTTGCCCGCGATCATTCCGAGCCGGGGCCGGTCGACCCCGTTGGCGAGGGCTCGCGCGACGAAATTACGGGTCGAGACGCGCACCCCCGACCGCAGGACGGCCTCGAACTCGCGGGGCTGGCGCAACACGCCCGCCCGCGCGGAGGCCGTCAAGATGCACAGTGCGTCAAACGGCGAGGCGGGCTCGTCCCTTGGCCCGGCGGGCATTGATGATGGCGCGGCCGGCCTTGGTCTTCATGCGCACACGGAAACCGTGAGTGCGCGCGCGGCGGGTTTTGGAGGGTTGATATGTACGCTTCATGATTCGGGGCCTTGGAGGTGGGGCTGAAAAACCCGGTATTACAACCCGTATCCTACTGACGTGTCAATCGATTCCACCTCGACACACCACGCGCCCGCCCACGTCCAAAGACCTTTCCGGCTTGTGGATAACTCGCCTCGATCGGCGTAAAATCAACCTCCGCTCCACCCGCCCTCTCCCAGGGCCTAAAACAAGCTACAGCCCCCGCGTAATGAACAGCTTCTGGCGCTATTGCCTGTCTCATTTCGAGAAGGAACTCCCCCCTCAGCAGTTTGTGACATGGATCAAGCCGCTCAGGTTTCACGCGGAGGGAGACACGCTGGTCCTGGTCGCCCCCAATCGCTTCGTGCTCCAGTGGATCCGGGACAAGTTCTACGGCCGGATCCAGGAGCTCGCCGCCGAGCAGTTGAAGCGTCCGGTCGAAATCCGCCTGCTGCTCGCCGAAAAAGAGACTGCGCCGCAGATCGACGTTCCTGCCGCAGCCGAAGTGCCGCAACCCAAGCCTTCGCGCGACATATCGAGGCTCAACCCGAGCTTCACTTTCGAGACCTTCGTCACCGGCAAGGCGAACGAGCTCGCGCGCGCCGCGGCGACACAGGTCGCCGAACGTCCCGGCACGGCTTACAACCCGCTTTTCATCTACGGCGGCGTGGGACTGGGCAAGACCCACCTCATCCACACGATCGGCAACCACCTGCTGTCGCGGGCGCCGGAGAGCAAGATCCGCTACATCCACGCCGAGCAGTATGTCTCCGACGTGGTGCGCGCCTACCAGCACAAGGCTTTCGACGACTTCAAGCGTTACTACCATTCGCTCGACCTCCTGCTGATCGACGACATCCAGTTCTTCAGCGGCAAGAGCCGCACGCAGGAAGAGTTCTTCTATGCGTTCAACGCGCTGATCGAATCTCACAAGCAGGTCGTCATCACCTGCGACACCTACCCGAAGGAAATCTCGGGCATGGAGAACCGCCTGATCTCCCGCTTCGGCTGGGGCCTGACGGTTGCGGTCGAACCGCCCGAGCTCGAAATGCGGGTCGCGATCCTGCTCAAGAAAGCCGAAGCGGAATCGCTCAAGCTCGACGAAGCGGTTGCATTCTTTCTTGCCAAGCACATCCAGTCGAACGTTCGCGAGCTCGAAGGCGGCCTGAAACGAGTGCTCGCCTACTCGCGCTTCTCAGGCCAGGAACTGTCGATCGACCTCTGCCGCGAAGCGCTGAAGGACCTGCTCGCGGTGCAGAACCGCCAGATCTCGATCGAGAACATCCAGAAGACGGTCGCGGATTACTACAAGATCAAAGTCGCCGAGATGTATTCGAAGAAGCGAAGCCGCAACATCGCGAGGCCGCGCCAGGTGGCGATGGCGCTCGCGAAGGAGCTGACGCAGTTGAGCCTGCCCGACATCGGCGAGGCTTTCGGCGGCCGCGATCACACGACAGTGCTTCACGCGTGCCGCAAGATCGCCGAGCTGAAGTCGAGCAACAGCGACATCACGCGCGACGTGACCTCGCTCTTGAAGGTATTACGCAGTTGAAAAGCGTGGGAGGCATTGTGGATAACCCGTGTTCGGGCGTGAGCTTCGCAAACGCTCCACAATCCGTCCCTTTTCCATACGCGGCGTCATACATACGCCGGCACGCGCGCAACACCGTGAACCTGTTGAGGTTCTTACGGTTATGCACAGATTTGCGCAGTGTCTATTAGACCTACTAATTTAAAGAAGTAAATTCATGAAACTTCTTCAGATCGACCGCGACGCGTTATTGAAACCCCTTCAGGCCGTAACCGGCATCGTCGAAAAGCGCCACACCCTGCCGATCCTCTCGAATGTTCTGCTCGACAAGAAAGCCGATCATCTCCAGCTCGTCGCGACCGATCTCGAGATCCAGGTCTCGACCCGCTGCGAAGTCGGCAAAGGCGGAGCCGACGAGCAACAGCTCACCGTATCGGCGCGCAAGCTCCAGGACATCCTGCGCTCCATGCCCGACGGCACGAGCATCGCGCTCGACGCGCAGAACAACCGCCTTCAGGTGAAAGCCGGCAAGAGCCGGTTCAATCTCCAGACCCTGCCGGCGGCCGATTTCCCGCTGCTCGGAGATTCCGGCGCCGCGCTCACCAGGGTGACGCTGCAGCAGAAAGAGCTCCGCGATCTCCTCGCCCTCGTGCAGTTCGCGATGGCGCAACAGGATATCCGCTACTACCTGAACGGCATGCTGATCGTGCTCGAAGACGAGCTGATGCGGGTCGTGGCCACCGACGGTCACCGTCTGAGCTACGCGAGCGGGGCAATCGGCAAGCAGGACGAAAAGCGCGAAGTCATCCTGCCGCGTAAAGCCGTACTCGAGCTCTCGAGGCTGCTGGGCGACACCGAGGAGCCGGTGAGCATCGAAATTTTCGCGAACCAGGTGAGATTCACCTTCGGGCCGATCGAGCTCACGACCAAGATCATCGACGGTAAATTTCCCGACTACACCCGGGTCATTCCGTCGAACTATCAGAGGCATATCGCTGTCAATCGTATGCTGCTGTTACAGGCGCTGCAGCGCGCGGCGATCCTCTCGAACGAGAAATTCAGAGGCGTGCGCTGGATGCTGATGGAGAGCAGCCTGCGCATCTCGTGTACCAACAACGAGCAGGAAGAAGCGCAGGAAGAGCTCGAAGTCGACTACACCGCAGACGCGCTCGATGTCGGCTTCAACATCACCTACCTGCTCGACGTGCTGAACAACGTCGACAGCGAAACGATCGACTGCGCTTTCGGCGACGCGAACAGCAGCATGTTGGTCACGCTCCCCGAGCGCCCTGATTACCGGTATGTCGTCATGCCGATGCGTATCTAACCGAAGTCCATAAGGTCCCCATGAGCGAACAGAACGACTCGCCGAAAAGCGACGGCGACAACGCCCAGAATGCGGCGACTCCGAACACGGACGACGCGCAGAACGCTGGCCGGAACCAGCCGGATCCCCGATCGGCCGCTCAGAAGCAGCAGGACGACGCCAAGAGCTCGGAGGACTACGGCGCGAGCAGCATCAAGATGCTCAAAGGCCTGGACGCGGTGCGCAAACGCCCCGGGATGTATATCGGTGATACCAGCGACGGCAGCGGTCTTCACCACATGGTCTTCGAGGTCGTGGACAACGCGATCGACGAAGCGCTGGCGGGGCATTGCGACGACATCACGATCGCGATCCACCCCGACAACTCGATCAGCATCATGGACAATGGTCGCGGCATCCCGACCGACATCCACCCCGAAGACGAGCTCAAGCGCTCGACCGCCGAAGTCGTGATGACCGAGCTGCACGCCGGCGGGAAATTCGACAGCAATTCCTACAAGATTTCCGGTGGCCTGCACGGGGTCGGGGTCTCGGTCGTCAACGCGCTCTCCGAATGGCTGCGCCTCACGATCAAGCGCAACGGCCAGGCGCACGCCATGGAATTCCGGATGGGCGAAGCCGTCAGCCCGTTGAAGGTGACCGGGAAGACCGAGCGTCGCGGCACCGAAGTGCACTTCCTGGCATCGAAGGAGATCTTCGGCGACGTCACCTACCACTACGAGATCCTCGCCAAGCGCATCCGCGAGCTCTCGTTCCTGAACAACGGGGTGAAGATCAAGCTCGTCGATCAGCGCAGCGGCAAGGAAGAGAATTTCGCTTTCAGCGGCGGCATCAAGGGTTTCGTCGAGTTCATGAACCGCGCGAAGACCGTGCTGCACCCGACGATCTTCTACGCGAGCGGCGAGAAGGACGGCATGACGGTCGAAGTGGCGATGCAGTGGAACGATTCCTACCAGGAGTCGGTGCAGTGCTTCACCAACAACATCCCGCAGCGCGACGGCGGCGCCCACCTGACCGGGCTGCGGGCCGCGATGACGCGAACGCTCAACCAGTTCATCGAAGCGACCGAGCTCGCGAAAAAAGCCAAGGTCGAAACGACCGGTGATGACATGAAGGAAGGGCTGACCGCGGTGCTGTCGGTCAAAGTCCCCGATCCCAAGTTTTCCTCGCAGACCAAGGACAAGCTCGTATCGTCCGAAGTCCGCCCGGTGGTCGAGGAAATCGTCGCGCAGAAGCTGATGGAGTTCCTGCTCGAGAAGCCGAACGACGCCAAGATCATCAGCAGCAAGATCATCGATGCGGCGCGCGCGCGCGAAGCGGCGCGCAAGGCGCGCGACCTGACCCGCAGGAAAGGGGTGCTCGATTCATTCGGACTGTCGGGCAAGCTCGCCGACTGCCAGGAGCGCGATCCGGCGCTGTGCGAGCTCTACATCGTCGAGGGCGACTCGGCGGGCGGCTCCGCCAAGCAGGGCCGCGACCGCAAGAACCAGGCGATCCTGCCGCTCAAAGGCAAGATCCTCAACGTCGAGCGCGCAAGGCTCGACAAGCTGCTCTCGTCGCAGGAGATCGCGACCCTCATCAGCGTGCTCGGTACCGGCATCGGCAAGGAAGAGTTCGCGCCCGACAAGCTCCGCTATCACCGCATCATCATCATGACCGACGCCGACGTCGACGGCTCGCACATCCGTACCCTGCTTCTGACGTTCTTCTACCGCCAGATGCCTGACTTGATCGAGCGCGGCCACATCTATATCGCCCAGCCGCCGCTCTACAAGGTGAAGCACGGAAAGCAGGAGCGTTACCTCAAGGACGAGCACGAGCTGAAGCAGTATCTGCTCAAGCTCGCGCTGTCCGAAGCCGAGCTCTTCCCCTCCGCGGACGGCACGCCGCTTTCGCGTGAGGCTTTCGAAGAGATGGCCAAGGAATACCTGCTCGCCGAAGCCGTGATTCAGCGCGAGAGCCGCATCATCGACGAGGAAGTGCTGTACGCGTTGCTCAAAGGCGCGCCCGAGCTCGATGTCTCCGACGAGGCCCACGCGCAGGAAAGCGCGAGAGCTTTGACGGCATTACTGGCGGATCCCAATCTCTCGGTCGAGCCCAGGTTCGACGAAAAGCTCGAGCGCTACATGCTCGCGATCAACCGCACCCAGCATGGCGTGGTTCGCCACGGCTACATCGACGCCGACTTCCTGCAGGGCGGGGATTACGCCCAGATCAAGCGCACCGCGCTGGTGATACACGGGCTCCTCGGTGAAGGCGCCTACGTCAAACGCGGCGAGCATCTGCACCCGGTCAGGGATTTCCGCGACGCGATCGAGTGGATACTCAGCGAAGTGCAGCGCGGCGTCTCGACCCAGCGCTATAAGGGCCTGGGCGAGATGAACCCGGAACAGTTGTGGGAGACCACGATGGATCCGATGACCCGCAGGCTGCTGCGCACGCAGATCGACGACGCGATCACCGCGGAGGAGATCTTCTCGACGCTGATGGGAGACCAGGTCGAGCCGCGGCGGAACTTCATCGAGAGCAATGCGCTGGGCGCACGCAACATAGACGTTTAGGCGTCGCCTTGCCGCGGTGATGAAGCCAGGCGGGCGACGAGTCGCCCGCAGCCGCGGCTCGGTGAATGAACAGAGGGAAACCCGAGGTTTCCCTCCGTAACCCCCCATCCTTCGGCTACCTACCGATAACCAGGCTCGTCATTCCGGACCGCGCGGCAGCACGGAGTGATCCGGAATCCATTCTGACGTTGAGCTCGCAAAAGCAGAGGGCCCACTCTATCGGAGTGGGCCCTCTGCTTTTGAGCGCGCGGTGAAGCTGCGGCGCTGTATTACGTAGCCGTCTTGCGCGCGCGCGGGGCGGCTTTCGCTTTGGCGGGGGCCTTGGCTTTGGCGACCTTGACGGGCGCGTCGTCATCGTCAGCCGCTGCCGCCTTTGCCGCGCTCTTGGGCGGGGCCTTGGTGGGGATCTTCGCGACTTTGGGCGCGAACTCGAAACTGACCTTGTTATCCGGGCCTTTCACCAGGAAAGCCGAGAACGGCCGGCCTTTCTTCGAGATGAAGCGGTGCAGCAGGTCGGTCTTGCCTTCGATCAGCAGCTTCTTCATCTGCTCGACCTCGATCGGGCGCTGAAGAATGATCTTGCCCGAGCGGAAATCGCACGCGCGCTCGGCGCCGACCGCCTTTTCGCAGATGTACGCCATGCCGTGCTCGTATACGTTCGAGCCGCACTTCGGGCACGGACCGAGCGTTTCCTGCCCCGAAAAGTCGATCGGCTCGCCGTCGCCTTCGCCCTGCTGCTGCCCGAAATCGAACTCGAGCTTGAACTCGTCGTTGAGCTTGATGATCGCGGCGAACGGTTTGCCGAGCCGGCTGCGAAAACCCTGAAGCGGGCCGATCCTGCGCTCGCGGATGAGATCTTCGATCTCGCGCGGCTCGAATTGTCGTCCGGCGAGAATTCGCCACTGCGCGAAGTCGCAGTTCTGGCATTGGAACTTCTTGTAGTTTTCCTTGATCTCGCCCACGTTGCACTTCGGGCACTTTGTTTCGAGCGTCACGTAATTGCCCGGAACCGTATCGCTTTCGTGCGCTTTTGCGCGGTCGACGATATGGCGAGTCATCTCCGCGATGCCGTGCATGAACTCGTTGCGCGAGAGCTTGCCCTGCTCCATCTCCTTGAGCCGGTATTCCCATTCGCCGGTGAGCTCCGGTGAGGTGAGCTCGGGAATCTCGAGGCCGCGAAGCAGAGTGACCAGCGAAAAAGCTTTGGGCGTCGCCTGAAGCTCGCGCTGGTTGCGAATCACGTATTCCTCCGCGATCAGCTTTTCGATGATGACCGCGCGCGTCGCCGGCGTGCCGAGCCCGCGCTCTTTCATCGCTTCGCGCAGCTCTTCGTCCTCGACGAGCTTGCCGGCGCCTTCCATCGCGGTGAGCAGGGTCGCTTCGGTATAGCGCGCAGGCGGCTTGGTCTGATTCGCGACCACGTTGACCGTCTCGGTTTTCGCGATCTCGCCGCTCTCGACCGGGACGAGATTCGCGTCATCGTCTTCCTGCACTTCCTTGCCGTGCACTTCGAGCCAGCCGGCCTGCTTGAGTACCTTGCCTTCGCTCTTGAACGCCTCACCGGCTACGCGTGTGATGCGCGTGGTCACGAGATGCTCGGCCGCCGGATAGAACACCGACAGGAAGCGCCGCACCACGAGGTCGTACAGCTTCGCTTCGGTCTCACTCAAATGCTTCGGGGGCAGCGCGGTCGGAATGATCGCGAAGTGGTCCGAGATCTTCGCGTTGTTGAAAATGCGTTTGTTCGGGCGGACCCAGTCGTTCTTGAGAACCTTCGCGGCAAACGAGCCGTACGGGTGCTCGGCGCTGCGCGCTTTGCCGCCGCCGTCGCCGACGAGGGATTCGAGCGTCTCCTTGACCGTCGGAATGTAATCCTCGGGAAGGGCGCGCGAGTCGGTCCGCGGGTACGTGAGCACCTTGTGCTTCTCGTAGAGCGCCTGTGCGATCGACAGCGTCATGCGCGCCGAAAAACCGAAGCGGCCGTTCGCCGCGCGCTGAAGGCTCGTGAGGTCGAACAGCATCGGCGAGAGCTGGGTCGTCGGCTTGCTCTCTTCGGTGATCTCGCCGGGTTTGCCTTCGCAGCGGCTGCTGATTTCGATCGCGCGCTTCTCATCCCAGATGCGCTCAGCGCGCACGTCGGGGTCCTCTTCGCCTTTTTTTCGGGCGAACTGCTCGTCGATCCAGCGGGCGGGATATTCACCCGCGGCCACGCCGAAACTGGCGTGCACTTCCCAGTAATCGCGCGAGATGAACCGTTTGATCTTCTCTTCGCGCTCGACCAGGATCGCAAGCGTCGGGGTCTGCACGCGCCCGACCGGAGTCTTGTGAAAACCGCCGCTCTTCGAATTGAACGCGGTCATCGCCCGCGTGCCGTTGATGCCTACGAGCCAGTCCGATTCCGAACGGCATGTCGCAGCATCGGCGAGCGGGAGCAGCTCGGCGTCGGCGCGCAGCTGCTCGAAACCCGTGCGGATCGCCGCGGGAGTCATCGACTGCAGCCACAGGCGCTGTATCGGCTTCGCGACTTTCGCGTGCCGCATGATGTAGCGGAAGATGAGCTCACCTTCGCGGCCCGCGTCACACGCGTTGATGATCGCGTCGACGTCCTTGCGCTTGAGCAGCCTGGTGAGCACCTTCAGGCGCGCTTCGGTCTTCTCCACCGGTTTCAAATCGAAATGCGGGGGGATAACCGGAAGATGCGCGAAAGACCATTTGCCGCGCTTCACGTCGTACTCTTCAGGCACGACGAGCTCGAGCAGATGCCCGACCGCCGACGAGACGACGTACTCGTCGTTCTCGAAATAATCGTCGAGCTTCTTGAAGCCGCCGAGCACGCGTGCGATATCACCGGCCACGGAAGGCTTTTCGGCGATGATCAGTTTTTTTCCCATTGTTTGATTGGGGCCCGGAGGAATTCGTTAGAGTGATTGGAAAATGCGCGTGCGCAGGTCGCAAAGAGACTACGAGGCAGCGCGAGGACGACGAAAAGAGCGCACGATGATAAGAACAAACGCCCTTGCAGTGCAAGCGACCGGCTTCTTCGTGAAAAGTTCACGAATCGCTATCGCACGCCTCAGCAACGCGCGTACCGCGCGAATCGCGCGAGCAAGCGTATGCGCGTACTTTAACGTACGCGCTGGTAACGTCCGCCGGGCAGCGCTTCGACGAGGCCGTCGATCTCCCATTGCGTGAGCCGCGCCGACACGAGCTCGGCGCTCACTCCGCTGCGTACCGACAGCGTGTCGATGTCGCAGGGATCGAAGCCGAGCGCGTCGAGCAACGCATCGTTTTCACCTTCCGGTGCGGGTTCGTCGGGCTTCACGCTCACGCCCGCGATGCCGAGCTCTTCGAGTATGTCCCGCGCGGTTTCGACGAGCTTAGCGCCCTGCTTGATGAGACTGTGGCAGCCTTTGGACAGAGGCGAGTGTATCGAGCCCGGAATCGCGAACACGTCTTTGCCCTGATCATTGGCGAGGCGCGCGGTGATCAGCGAGCCGCTCGAAAGCGCCGCTTCGACGACGAGGCATCCGCACGTAAGGCCGCTGATCAACCGGTTACGGCGCGGGAAATTACCCGCGACGGGCGACGTGCCGAGCGGGAACTCCGACACGATGCAGCCCTTTTGTGCGAGCTCGTGTGCGAGGTCGCGGTTGCGCGCGGGATACACGACGTCAAGACCGGTGCCGACCACCGCGATGCTCGAAGAGGCGCCGGCGAGCCCGCCTCGATGCGCCGCCGCGTCGATTCCGAGCGCGAGCCCGCTGACGATCGTCAGCCCCGCATCCGAAAGGGCGCGCGAAAACGACTCGGCGTGATCACTGCCCTGGCGGGTGCCGTTGCGGCTGCCGACCACTGCGAATGACCTGCGGTTGAGGAGCTCGACCCGGCCTTTGACGTACAGCAGCGGCGGCGGATCGGTGATCTGCAGGAGCGCCTGCGGATAGACTGAGTCCGCCAGGGTGAGCACGCGGTTCCCGGGGTCGTCGAGCCAGCTTCCCACGGCGCGCATCGCCTCGCGAGGCGCCGGCGTGCCGACCGCGGCCGCTGCGCGGGCGGGGATGACGCTCGCGAGCTCCGCCCGGGTGGCATTGATGATCGCCCGGGGGCCGCCGAACGCGACGAGCAGGCGCCTGAAGCTCTCGTCCGTAAGCCCCGGTGTGAGGCTCAGTGCGACCCACGCTTCAAGCTCTTCGTCGAGGTCCATCGGCGGGGTGGCCTGCGGCGCGCGAGCCCCGGGGCCGGAGCCGCGGGGTTTACGGGTTGGAAATGATATCCGCGACGGCGACGGGCCGGCTCGCCTGCATCACGAGTCCGTAGGATGCGCGGTCGAACACGCGGAAAATCATCACGAGTCCGTAGCGCTCGGCGGGCAGCTGGACTTCGGCGGGCTTGATCGGCGGCTCGGTGGCGTAGAGCGGGCTGTCGCGGGACGCGACCTCCGGTGGCACGTAGGGGATCCGGTCGTCGTTCCCGGTCGGTCCGGAGCGCCCGAACAGCGGCTCGGTACGCTGGGCATACCGCGCGCTGCGAAGGTCGCGGTGGAGCGCGAGCACGTGCCCGACCTCCAGGCCGTCACGCGAGCCTTTGGACAGCGCGACGATCGCCAGCGGCCCGGTTTCCCAGAGGCCGCCGTAGGTCGAGACGACCCGGCCCTGCACCTTCGCCTGCGGCGCGTGCGGGACATAGCCGAACATCGGTTTGTCCGGCGGGATGGGAAGCAGCCGGTCGCCGCGGTAGACCTCCTGCGCGACCTTGGTGATCTCTATCGTGGTGATCTCGCCGGGCCGGGTGATCTCGGCTTCCCCCACGTAAATCGCGACGTAGCCGAGCTTCTGCTTGGTTTCGGGATCGATCAGCGGGTCGCCGCGGCGGAAGATCTGGAAGCGCGATACTTTGCTGCCGGCGAGCCCTCTTACGTACGCGATGCCGCCGGCGCCGAGCACCACACGGTCTTCCTGGGTTGCGACGATCTCAGGTGCGCTGTCGAGCTCTTTCTCGGAGACGACGAGCGGTTTGGACAGGAAAGGCTCGATCGCCGAGGGGGGGATCGCGTGTATCGCGTCGGCGTCGCGAGGCTCGATGCGCACCCGCGGCCCGACCCGGGAGGTGTCGAGTCGCATCGTGACCTGGGTGCCGCGGCGGTCGAGCACCAGCACGTCGCCCGGATAGATGCGGTGGGGATTGCGTAGCTGCGACTGGTTCATTTTCCACAGCTCGGGCCATCTCCACGGGTCCTTCAGGAACTTCGTGGCGATACCCCAGAGCGTGTCCCCGGGCACGACGACATAGCGGTCGGGTGCGTTCGGCTGCAGGTCGCTGGTCGTCGCCGCAAACCCCTGCGCCGACAAAGACAGCAGGAAAATCAGCGATATAATTGCTTTTTTCATTGCGCACCCCAATTTGAACCACACCTGTCTCGCGCCCTATATTGTACGCGTGGCGGGCGGGCCGCAATCCTGACGTAGTGGATTAAATTCTGCATTTAGCTGCCTAGACTGGCAAGTTTTTTATGGCTTTATTACCCATTTTGCATTATCCCGATCCCAGGCTCCACAAAGTTGCCTCGAAAGTGCGGGTCGTCGACGACCGTATCCGCAAACTCGTGCGCGACATGGCGGAAACCATGTACGCCGCGCCCGGGATCGGGCTCGCGGCGACCCAGGTCGACGTGCACGAGCGTGTGCTGATCATCGACATCTCCGACGCCCGCGACGAGCTGCAGGCGTTCATCAACCCCGAAATCATCGAAGCGAGCGGCGAATGCGAGACCGAGGAAGGCTGTCTTTCGGTCCCCGGGGTCTACGACCTCATCCGGCGTGCCGAGCGCGTCAAAGTGCGGGCGCTCAACCTGCAGGGCGAGCCTTTCACGCTCGAAGCCGACGGGCTGCTCGGCGTATGTATACAGCACGAGATCGATCACTTGGACGGGAAGGTATTCGTCGATTACCTGTCGCGCCTGAAACAGCAGCGCATCGCCGCCCGAATGAAGAAGCAGCAACGCGGGGCGATGTAGCCGCGGCCTCGCGACTTTGCGCGGCTGCGACCCCGCAGCCCGCGCCTCCCCGACCTCGATTCCCATGAAACTCGTCTTTGCCGGCACGCCGGACTTCGCCGCGGCTGCGCTGGCCGCACTCCATCGCGCGGGCCACGAGATCGCCGTGGTGCTCACGCAGCCGGACCGGCCGTCAGGGCGCGGCCTGCATCCGACGCCGTCGGCGGTGAAGCGCCTGGCGCAGACCCTCGACCTGCCGGTCCTGCAGCCGGGGACGCTGAAGGATCCCGCGATACAGGCGGCGCTTGCGAGCCTCCAGCCCGACACGATGGTCGTCGCGGCCTACGGGCTCATCGTGCCGCAGGCGGTGCTAGACATCCCGCGACGCGGGTGCATCAACATTCACGCTTCGCTGCTGCCGCGCTGGCGCGGCGCGGCGCCGATCCAGCGGGCGATCCTCGCCGGCGACGATAAAACAGGAATCAGCATCATGCAGATGGACGCGGGGCTCGACACAGGGCCGGTGCTGCTCGAGGAAACGACCGGGGTCGCACCCGAGGACACCGCGCAGACCCTGCACGACCGGCTCGCGGCGATGGGCGCGCGCCTCATTGTGCAGACGCTCGAGACCGAGGGCGGGGTGCCGCAGCCGCAGGATGGGACTCGCGCCACCTACGCCGCGAAGCTCGACAAGCGCGAAGCGACTATCGACTGGAGCGAGCACGCAGCGGCGATCGCGCGCAAAGTCCGCGCGTTCAATCCGGTGCCCGGCGCGAGCACGACCTGCGGCGGCTCGGTACTGAAGCTCTGGCACGCGAGAGTGCGCGAGCACGCGGCCGCCGCCGCCCCGGGGACGATCATCAGCGCGGACAAGGAGGGGGTGCTCGTCGCGTGCGGCGGTGACAGTGCGCTCGAAGTGATCGAGTTGCAGCGCGCGGGCGGTAAACGCCTGCCGGCTTCGTCTTTCCTTGCCGGCAGCCCGCTGCACGCCGGCGATCGGCTCGGCGCCTGATGGACGAAGTCCAGCGGCTTGCCGCGAGTGCCGTCGCGAACGTGCTCGCCGGACGCAGCCTCGACGCCGAGCTGCGCGCGGTCTCAGGCCGTCCGAGCCTGACGCCGCAGGACCGCGGTGCGCTCCAGGACATCGCGTACGGGACGCTGCGCTTCCTCGGTCAGCTCGACGCGATGCTCGACCTGCTGCTCGAGCGGCCGTTGAAGGATGCACGGGTGCGTGATCTCCTGCGTGTGGCCCTCTTCCAGCTCGCTCACACCCGGGCGGCGCCTCACGCGATCGTCGATCACGCGGTGCGCGCGTGCATCGCGCTGAACGCACCGGCTGCCAAAGGACTGGTCAACGCGGTGCTGCGCAACTTCCTTCGAAAGCGCGACGCGTTGCTGGTCGAGGCCCGGCAAACCGACCGCGGCCGCTATTCGCATCCGCAGTGGTGGATCGACAAGCTGCGCTCGCAGCATCCTTCGCTCGCCGAGGCCATGCTCGCAAACGCCAATCTCCATCCGCCGCTCACGCTGCGGGTGAACGCGAGGCGGTTGAGCGTGGATGCGTATCTCGCGAGTCTCGAAAGCGAAGGCATCGCCGCTCGCGCGCTCGGCGGCAGTGCGGTCATGCTCGAGCGGCCGGTGCCGGTCGAGCGCCTTCCCGGCTTCGCCGAAGGCGACGTGTCGGTCCAGGACGCCGCCGCTCAGTACGCGGCGCCGTTCCTCGACGTTCAGCCGGGCTCGCGCGTGCTCGATGCCTGCGCGGCGCCCGGGGGCAAGACCGCGCACATCCTCGAGATCGGAGAGGTCGATCTGATCGCCCTGGACAACGACCCCGCGCGGCTCGAGCGCGTTCAGTCGAATCTCACACGCCTCAACCTGAATGCGCGCATCGTTTGCGGCGACGCGGCGCAGCCGGCGCAGTGGTGGGACGGCGTCGAGTTCGACCGGATACTGGCCGACGTGCCGTGCTCCGCGTCGGGGGTGGTTCGCCGTCATCCCGACATCAAGTGGCTGCGGCGTCCGCATGACATCGCGCGCTTCGCCGCGCGCCAGAGCGAGATCCTGGACGCGCTTTGGCAGCCGCTCGCCATCGATGGTAAATTGCTGTACGTGACGTGCTCGGTTTTTCGCGAGGAAAACCAAGAGCAGATCGAACATTTCCTCGCTCGCCATCAAGACGCGCGACACCTGACTCTGCCCGGGCCGCATACCAACGCACAACAGCTCGCGGGCCAGATCCTTCCGGACGAACAGCATGACGGTTTTTTCTACGCGCTGCTGCAGAAGGCTTGAGCTGCTCGGCGCGCTGCTGGCGCTTTGGCTGGTCGCCGCTGCCGCCATTGCCACGTTATTCACCGCGCCCGCCGGTGCGCAAGGCATCGAGGTCAAAAAGCCAACGGTCACGATCGAAGACAACGCTTTCGTGCTCGATGCGCAGTTCGACATCACGCTGACGCCGACGCTCGAGGAGGCGGTCAACAAAGGCGTGCCGATCTACTTCCTGCTCGAGTTCGAGCTGATACGGCCGCGCTGGTACTGGTTCAACGACCGGGTCGTGTCGCTGCAGCAGCACTATCGGCTTTCGTATAACGCGCTCACGCGCCAGTACCGGCTCGGTGTCGGTCACCTGTACCAGAACTTCTCGACCCTGTCGGAAGCGCTGGAGGTGATGAGCCGCGTTCGCAAGCGCCAGGAGATTCAGGGCGGGCTGGGCAAGGACACCACGTACACTGCTGCGCTGCGCTTCCGGCTCGACACCTCGCAATTGCCGAAGCCCTTCCAGTTGAACGCGCTCGGGTCGAGCCAGTGGCAGGTCAGCTCCGACTGGTTCCGGTGGACGGTTACCCCGTGAAACGCGCGGCCCTCGGCGCCACTCCCATAAGAGCGCCGGCATGGCTGCGCTACGTGCTGGTCGCCTCGATGGCGCTCGCGGCCGTGACGCTCTTCCTGCTCGCGACGGCGGCCGCGAATACCACGCTCTTCGCTGAGCGCTACCCGGTCCTGCTCGCGCTCAACGGAGGGATCGCGCTGGTGCTCGCGGCGCTCGTCGGCTACCAGCTCTACATTCTTCGCCAGAAGCTCCGCGCGCGAGTGTTCGGCGCCAAGCTGACGCTGCGCCTGGTGGTGCTGTTCGCGCTGGTCGGCATACTGCCCGGCGCGCTGATCTACGGCGTATCGGTGCAGTTCCTGAGCAAGAGCATCGAGTCGTGGTTCGAAGTGCGCATCGACAAGGCGCTCGAAGCCGGGCTCAACATCGGGCGCAACGCCCTCGACGGAAGGCTGAAAGACCTGACGGCGAAAGCGGATGCGATGGCGCTCGCGATGTCGATGCGGCCGCCGCTGGAGCACCTCGCGCTGCTCAACTCGCTGCGACAGCAGGCGGGGGTCGAGGAGGCGACGCTGTACACCCAGCGCGGCAAGTTCATTGCGGTATCGGGCGGCGGGCGGGCAGCCATCTCGCCGGAGGCGCCCGGCCCCATGGCCTTGCGCAAGCTGAGGATGCAGCAGAGTTACGCCGCGATCGAGCAGATACCCGAACGCGGCCTGTACTTGCGCGTGATCGCCCCGGTGAACGTCATCTCGCTCAACGAGGAAGCTCGCGCAGTGCAGCTTCTGCAGCCGGTACCGCAGGAGCTCGGGCGCGATGCCGAGGCGGTGCAGTCGGGCTACAGCGAGTATCAGGAGCTCCAGCTCTCGAGGCGCGGCCTGAAACGGTTGTACGGCATCACCCTGACCCTCGCCCTCCTGCTCGCGCTGCTCTCCGCGCTCGGTGCGTCATTCCTGCTCGCGAACCGCCTTTCCGCGCCGCTCAACGTGCTCGTCGAAGGCACTCGGGCGGTCGCGCAGGGCGACTTCAGCCAGCGCGCCGCCGATCCGAGCCGCGACGAGCTCGGCATGCTCACGCGGTCGTTCAACACCATGACGCTGCAGCTCGCTGAAGCGCGTGCCGAAGCGGAGCGCAAGGAAGCCGAGCTCGCGCACGCGAAAGCGCACCTGGAAAGCATCCTGGTAAATCTTTCCGCCGGCGTGCTCGCCTTCGACGACACGCTCAAGCTGCGCTCGGCCAACCGCAGCGCGCACCAGATCCTGCGGCTCGACTGCTCCCCGCTGATCGACCGCGAGCTCGGCTCGTGGGACGCCCTCGATCCTTCGCTCGCCCCGCTGTCCGAGGCTTTGCGCACGGCTTTTGCCAGCGACGAGCCGGGAGAGTGGGAGGATCAGATCGAGCGTGAAGTCCGGGATGGGACACAGGTGTTGCTGTTGCGGGGGTCGCGGTTGTCCGCCGGCGCGGAGACCGGTTATGTCGTGGTGTTCGACGACGTGACGCATCTGCTCCAGGCGCAGCGCGACGCCGCGTGGGCCGAGGTGGCGAGGCGTCTTGCGCACGAGATCAAGAACCCGCTCACCCCGATACAGCTTTCGGCCGAGCGCGTGGAGCTCAAGCTCGCGCCCAAGCTCGGCCCCGCCGACGCCGAAATGCTGACGCGCTCCACCCGCACCATCGTCAACCAGGTCGCGGCGTTGAAGCGGATGGTCGACGCGTTCAGCCAGTACGCGCGTACACCCGAGCCGGCCATGCGCGAGCTCGATCTCAATGCGGTGGTGCGCGAGGTGCTCACGCTGTACGAGTCGCTGGGCTCGAGCATCGCGCTCGAGCTCGGCGAGGCGCTTCCAACGATCATCGGAGACGCATCGCAGCTCCGGCAGGTCGTGCACAACCTCCTGCAGAACGCGCAGGACGCGCTGATCGACGCGCCCGAGCCCAGGATCGTCATACGCACCGAAACCGCAGTCGACAGCGTGCGCTTCCAGGTCACGGACAACGGCACCGGTTTTCCCGAGAACCTCATGAAGCGCGCGTTCGAGCCTTACGTCACCACCAAGCCCAAAGGCACGGGCTTGGGGCTCGTCATCGTCAAGAAGATCGTAGAAGAGCACGGCGGTCACGTTGCAATTGCCAATGTCGCGCCGCAAGGCGCCCGCGTCACGATCACGCTGCCGACTGCGGCTGCCCGCGAAGCTGCGGCGCAGTCCGCGGCCTGACACAAGAGCGAACGGGAAAACCTGCCTATGCAACAGATCCTGGTCGTCGACGATGAAATGGGAATCCGCGAGCTGCTCTCCGAGATTCTTTCGGAGGAAGGTTACGTGGTGCGCTGCGCCGAGAACGCCGGCGAGGCCCGCGCCTACCGCAGCCGTACCCGCCCCGACCTCGTCCTGCTCGACATCTGGATGCCCGACACCGACGGCATCACGCTGCTCAAGGAGTGGGCGAGCGCGGGGCTGCTGACAATGCCGGTGGTGATGATGTCGGGCCACGGCACGATCGACACCGCGGTGCAGGCGACGCGAATCGGCGCATTCGATTTTCTCGAAAAGCCGATCGCACTGCAGAAGCTCCTCGCGACCGTCGGCCGGGCGCTCAAGCACGGCGGCGAGCAGCCGCAGGCGAGCCTGTCGCTCGCCGCGCTCGGGCGCGCGGGCGTGGTCAACGAGTTGAAGCAGCGCCTGGAGCGTGTCGCGAACCTGCGCACGCCGGTCCTTCTGCTCGCCGAGCCCGGATGCGGGATCGAGCTCTGCGCGCGCTTTCTTCACGCGCGCAACACCCCGTGGCTCGCCCTCGAGGCGACTGGCCAGCTCGCCGAAGCCCCGCTCGATCTGCTCGCACAGGCACGCGAAGGGACGCTGTTCGTTCACGAGGTCGGAGAACTCACCCGCGTCGAGCAAAAAGGTCTGCTGCTCCTCCTCTCGAAGCTCGACCGCTACAACGCGAGAGTGGTCGCCGGAGCGACCCGCCACCTGGCCGATCTGGTCGCGGCGGGCGCTTTCGACAGCCGGCTGTACGCCGCGCTCTCGGCCACGACGATACGCGTGCCGACCCTGCGTGAGCACCGCGAGGACGTCCCCGATATCGCGAATCTGGTCCTGTCCCAGATGATCGAGGCGAAGGAAGTGCCGCCGCGGGAGTTTTCGACCGCCGCGCTGAACGCGCTGCGCAATTACGACTGGCCGGGCAATCTCATCCAGCTCCAGACGAGCGTGCAGACCCTCGCGCAGACCGCGCTGGGCGAGCAGATCGCGCTCGAGGACGTCGAGCGCACCCTTCCCCAGGCCGACCCGGCGCGCCAGCGGGCGCAGGACGTGGCTTTCGACCTGCCTTTGCGCGACGCGCGGGACGCTTTCGAGCGCGTGTATTTCGAGTACCACATCGCGAAAGAAGGCGGGAACATCAGCCGCGTCGCCGACACCGTAGGGCTCGAGCGCACCCACCTGTATCGCAAGCTCAAACAGCTCGGGATCCGGGTCACGCGCAAAATGGAAGAGACCTAGCCAAAGCAGGGCGCGGAGCAGGCGTCTGCAGCGTCAGGCCCCAGGCCTGCATGCACGCAGGGTGTCCCCGGTGCGACCGGTCGGTATAATCGCGGTTTTTCCGCGCTCCTCCCCCCTCAGGAACACATGAGCTCCCGTCTCGAACTCGCGAACGCGATCCGCGCGCTCGCAATGGATGCCGTGCAGCAGGCGAACTCCGGTCACCCGGGCATGCCGATGGGCATGGCAGACATCGCCGAAGTGCTGTGGAACGGTCACCTGCGTCACAACCCCGTCAACCCGCAATGGCCCGATCGCGACCGTTTCGTCGTCTCGAACGGGCACGGCTCGATGCTGCTGTACTCCCTGCTGCACCTCACCGGCTACGACCTGCCGATCGACGAGCTCAGGAAATTCCGCCAGCTCCATTCGAAAACGCCGGGACATCCTGAGCACGGGTACGCGCCCGGTGTCGAAACGACGACCGGTCCTCTCGGGCAGGGTCTCGCCAACGCGGTCGGCATGGCGATCGCGGAGCGCGTGCTCAGTGCCGAATTCAACAGCGAAGGCCACGACGTCGTCGACCATCACACTTACGTGTTCCTCGGCGACGGCTGCCTGATGGAAGGCATTTCCCACGAAGCATGCTCGCTCGCGGGAACACTCGGGCTCTCCAAGCTGATCGCATTCTGGGACGACAACGGGATCTCGATCGACTCGGAGAAAGGGTCGATGCAGCAGTGGTTCACCGACGACACGCCGAAGCGCTTCGAGGCCTACGGCTGGCACGTGATCGCCGGCGTCGACGGTCACGACCCGCAGGCGATCGATGCGGCGATCGTCAAGGCGAAGGCCGAGCGGCTGCGCCCGAGCCTGATCTGCTGCAAGACGATCATCGGCAAAGGCGCGCCGAAAAAAGCCAACACCGGCGCAGCCCACGGCTCTCCGCTCGGCGCGGAAGAAGTCGCCGCGACGAGGGCAGCGATCGGGTGGAAATACCCCCCTTTCGAAATTCCGGAAAGCATTTACGAAGGCTGGGACGCGCGCAGCCGAGGCGCCACGCTCGAAGCACAGTGGAACGAGAAGCTGAAAGCGTATGAGGCGAAACACCCGGAGCGCGCGGCCGAGCTCAAGCGCCGCGTTTCAGGAGCGCTTCCGCCCGACTGGGCGAGCCAGCGCGAGAGTCTCCTCGCACAAGTCACCGCCAAAGCCGAAAATATCGCGACTCGCAAAGCCTCGCAGAACGCGATCGAAGCGCTCGGACCGCTGTTGCCCGAGCTCGTCGGCGGCTCAGCGGACCTCGCCGCATCGAACCTGACGATGTGGTCGGGCTCGAAGCCGGTCGGTCGAACCGGTGGCGGCAACTACATCTATTACGGCGTGCGCGAGTTCGGCATGGCCGCGATCGCCAACGGCCTCGCGCTGCACGGCGGCGTGATCCCCTTCGACGCGACCTTCCTGACCTTCTCCGATTACGCGCGCAACGCGCTGCGGATGGCGGCGCTCATGAAGCAGCGCGTGATCCATGTCTTCACTCACGATTCGATCGGCCTCGGCGAAGACGGGCCTACGCACCAGCCGGTCGAGCACGCCGCGACCCTGCGCCTCATTCCGAACATGGACGTGTGGCGCCCCTGTGACAGTGCCGAGACTCTTGTCGCATGGATCGCCGCGATCGAGCGCCGCGACGGGCCGAGCAGCCTGCTGCTCTCGCGCCAGAACCTGCCTTTCCAGCAGCGCTCGAAGGCGCAGCTCGAAGAAATCGCACGCGGTGGCTATATTCTTTCCGACGCGGCCGGCGGCAAACCGCGCGCGGTGATCATCGCGACAGGCTCCGAGATCGCGCTCGCGATGGACGCGCAGAAAGCACTCGCGGCCGAGAACATCGCGGTTCGCGTCGTGTCCATGCCGTCGACGACGGTATTCGACCGGCAGGATGCGGTGTATCGCGGCTCGGTGCTGCCGCGCGGGGTGCCGCGTCTCGCGGTCGAAGCGGGCGTGACCGATTTCTGGCGCAAATACGTCGGCCTCGAAGGCGGCGTCGTCGGCATCGACCGCTACGGCGAGTCGGCGCCCGCGGCGGACCTCTTCAAGTATTTCGGTTTCACCGTAGAGAACGTAGTGAAAACGCTCAAGCAGGTACTCGCCTGATTCAACCGACTCCACCTATATCCGGAGAAGCACGATGACCATCAAAGTCGCCATCAACGGCTACGGCCGCATCGGCCGCAACATCCTTCGCGCTCACTATGAGAGCGACAAGAGCCACGACATCCAGATCGTTGCGATCAACGACCTGGGCAATGCGCAGACCAACGCGCACCTGACGCGGCACGACACGGTGCACGGCAAGTTCCATGGCACGGTGCAGGTCGACGGCGACTCGATGGTGGTGAACGGCGACCGCATCAAGGTACTCGCGCAGCGCAATCCCGCGGAGCTGCCGTGGGCCTCGCTCGGCGTCGACGTCGTGTTCGAGTGCACGGGATTTTTCACGACCAAGGAAAAAGCGGGCGCGCACATCAAGGGCGGCGCGAAGAAAGTCATCATCTCGGCACCGGGCGGCAAGGACGTCGACGCGACGGTCGTCTACGGCGTGAATCACAAGACGTTGAAGGCGAGCGACACCGTGATCTCGAACGCCTCGTGCACGACCAACTGCCTGGCGCCGCTCGCCAAGGCGCTGCACGACAAGATCGGGATTCTCCAGGGCCTGATGACGACGATCCATTCGTACACCAACGACCAGGTGCTCACCGACGTCTATCACGAAGACCTGCGCCGCGCCCGCGCCGCCGCGCTCAACATGATCCCGACCAAGACCGGCGCCGCCGCAGCAGTGGGCCTGGTGCTCCCCGAACTGAACGGCAAGCTCGACGGTTTCTCGGTGCGGGTGCCGACCGCGAACGTCTCGCTCGTCGACCTCGTGTTCACGGCGGCACGCGCGACCAGCGTCGACGAAGTGAATGCGATCCTCAAAGCCGCCGCAGACGGCGAGCTCAAAGGCATCCTCGAGTACACCGAGGAGCCGATCGTCTCGAGCGACCTCAACCACAATCCCGCTTCGAGCATCGTGGACGCGAGCCTGACCAAGGTCTCCAACGGCGTCCTCGTAAAAGCGCTCGCGTGGTACGACAACGAGTGGGGCTTCAGCAACCGGATGCTCGACACTACTATGGCACTGATGAGCGCCAAGTAATCGATGCGTGGCGACTAATCAGTGGAAAGCGGGCCGACGGCCCGCTTTTCGCTTCTGAAGCGCTTTGCGCTACCCTCACGCCTTTACCCCCTCCACCCTTCACCGATTCATAGCGTCAGCCATGGCAATCCTGAAAATGACCGACCTCGACCTCGCGGACAAGCGGGTCCTGATGCGCGAAGACTTCAACGTGCCGATGCAGGACGGCAAGATCACCGACGACACCCGCATCCGCGCCGCGCTGCCCGGTATTCGCTACGCACTCGACAAGGGGGCCCGGCTGATGCTCGTGTCGCATCTGGGCAGGCCCAGGGAAGGTGTGTTCGACGAAGCCGAATCGCTCGCGCCGGTCGCGAAACGTCTGTCGGAACTGCTCGGGAAAAACGTTCCGCTCAGGCGCGACTGGCTCGACGGCGTGGAAGTGGCGCCCGGCGAAGCGGTGCTGCTCGAGAACTGCCGCTTCAACAAAGGCGAGAAGAAGAACGACGACGCGCTGTCGCGCAAAATGGCGGCGTTGTGTGACATCTATGTGAACGATGCTTTCGGCACCGCTCATCGCGCCGAGGCGACGACCCACGGCATCGCGCGCTTCGCAAAGGTCGCGTGCGCCGGTCCGCTGATGGCGGCCGAGATCGACGCGCTGACTCGCGCGCTCGACAAGCCGAAACGCCCGCTGGTGGCGATCGTCGGCGGCTCGAAAGTGTCGACCAAGCTCACCATCCTCGCGAGCCTTGCCGGGAAAGTGGATCAGCTCATCGTCGGCGGCGGGATCGCCAACACCTTTCTGCTCGCCGCCGGCCGCAAGATCGGTAAGTCGCTCGCCGAGCCCGAGCTCGTCGACGAGGCTCGCAGGATTTCCGGAATACTGGAAGCAAAAGGCGGCTCGGTCCCGGTGCCGACCGACGTCGTCTGCGCCAAGGAATTTTCGGCGACGGCGCAGGCGACGACCAAACCATCGACCGAAGTCGTGGACGACGATCTCATCCTCGACATCGGCCCCGACACTGCCGAAGCGCTCGCGCAGTCGCTGAAAAAAGCCGGCACGATCGTCTGGAACGGTCCGGTCGGCGTCTTCGAGTTCGACCAGTTCGGCAACGGCACGAAGCGCATCGCACAGGCGATCGCGGACTCCGACGCGTTCTCGATAGCCGGCGGCGGCGACACCCTCGCCGCGGTTTCCAAGTACGGCATCGCGGACAAGATCTCTTACATCTCGACCGGAGGCGGGGCTTTTCTCGAGTTTCTCGAAGGCAAGAAGCTTCCCGCGATCGAAATTCTCGAACAACGGGGAGCGACCCAATGATTCCACGCCGCACCAAGATCGTAGCCACGCTCGGTCCCGCATCGAGCGATCCGCAGGTCCTTTCGCGCATGATCGAGGCGGGCCTCGACGTCGTGCGTATGAATTTCTCCCACGGCACGGCAGCCGAGCACAAGAAGCGCGTCGAGCTCGTGAGGGCGCTCGCCAGGCGCGCGGGCCGCGCGGTCGGCGTGCTCGTCGACCTGCAAGGCCCGAAGATCCGCATCGGCAAGTTCGGCGATGGCCGAGTCACGCTCCAGAGCGGCGAGAGCTTCGTGCTCGACGCCGAGCGCGAGATCGGCGACATCAGCGGCGTCGGCCTCGACTACAAGAATCTTCCGAAGGATGTGCGCAAAGGCGACACCCTGCTGCTCGACGACGGGCGCATCGTGCTCGACGTCACCGGCGTGCGCGGCTCGCGCATCAGCACCATGGTCGAGATGGGCGGCGTGCTGTCGAACAACAAGGGGATCAACCGCCGCGGCGGTGGCCTTACCGCGCCTGCGCTGACCGAGAAGGACATGCGCGACATCGTGACCGCCGCCGAGCTCGAGGCGGACTTCCTCGGCATCTCGTTCCCGCGCTCGGGCGACGACATTCGCTGGGCTCGCGACCTCATGCGCAAAGCAGGCGGCAACAGCCTCATCGTCGCGAAGATCGAGCGGGCCGAGGCGATTACCGCGCTCGAGGAGATCCTTGACGCCTCCGATGCGATCATGGTCGCGCGCGGCGATCTCGCGGTCGAAGTCGGCGACGCGGTCATACCCGCGCTGCAAAAACGCATGATCAGGCTCGCGCGCGAGAAGAACAAAGCGGTCATCACCGCGACCCAGATGATGGAGTCGATGATCAGCAGCCCGATTCCGACGCGCGCCGAAGTCTCCGACGTCGCGAACGCGGTGCTCGACGGGACCGACGCCGTGATGCTCTCGGCCGAGACGGCTGCGGGCGAGTACCCGGTCGAGACGGTCGCCGCGATGGCGCGCGTGTGCGTCGAAGCGGAGAAAGAGGACCCTTTTCTCCTCGAGCGGCGCCGCGAGACCCCGCCGTCGGACGTCGAGGAATCGATCGCCCGCGCGACGATGTTCACGGCCAACAACCTGAACATCAAAGCGGTCGCGGCGATGACCCAAAGCGGAAAGACCGTGCTGCTCATGTCGCGTTTTGCGACGACGGTGCCGATTTACGCCATGAGCTCGATGGCCGAAACGCGTCGCAAGGTGACCCTCTTCAAAGGCGTCTACCCGGTGAAATTCAAAGGCGCCCGCGACCCCGAGAAAGCGCTCCAGCTCGCCGAAGACGAGTTGCTGAAACGCGGCGCGGTGAAGAACGGCGACTACATCCTGTTGACGATCGGCGAGCCTTATGGGAAAGCGGGCGGCACCAACACCATGAAGATCGTGAAAGTGGGGGAGCACCGCACCGCGTAAAATTGCCGAGACGAACGCAAGCCAGCCGCAGCAGCCGCGCGCGGCTGCCCGTGGCGAGCCTCAAAACGGAAGCGCTAGAATACGAGCCCGCTTCACGTCCCTATTCAGTTCGAATCCACTCGCAGGAGAACCGTCATGGCATCACAACAGGACCTCATCGCGACCGCACAGGCCATGGTCGCTTCCGGCAAAGGCATACTCGCGGCCGACGAAAGCACGGGCACGATCGAGAAGCGCTTCAACGACATCAAGGTCGAGAACCTGGAAGAGAACCGCCGGGCCTATCGCGACATGCTGTTCACCACCAAGGATCTCGGCAAATACATCAGCGGGGTCATCCTGTTCGACGAAACGCTGCGCCAGAAGTCGGCTGACGGCACGCCTTTCGTGGATCTCCTGAAGAAGAACGGCATCCTCCCCGGTATCAAGGTCGACGCCGGCGCCAAACCGCTCGCCTTCTGCCCCGGCGAGACGATCACCGAAGGCCTCGACGGCCTTCCCAAGCGCTGCCAGGAATACGCGAAGCTCGGCGCGAAATTCGCGAAGTGGCGGGCGGTCATCACCATCGGCAAGGACATCCCGAGCCGCACCTGCATCGAAGAAAACGCCCACGCGCTCGCCCGTTACGCGGCGATCTGCCAGGAAGCCGGCATCGTCCCGATCGTCGAGCCCGAAGTGCTGATGGATGGCGATCACACCATCGACCGCTGCGAAGAGGTCACCGAGTGGACGCTGAATTCGCTCTATGACGCTCTCTATCTCAACAAGGTGCTGCTCGAAGGCTCGGTGCTGAAACCCAGCATGGTGATTTCCGGGAAAAGCTGTGCGCAGCAGGCGGGCGTCGACGAAGTCGCCGAGCGCACGATCCGCACGCTGAAGCGCACCATTCCGTCCGCAGTCGCGGGCATCGTGTTCCTGTCGGGCGGCCAGAGCGACGAGCTCGCGACTGCGCACCTGAACGCGATGAACCGCAATTTCGCAGGCAAGCTCCCGTGGCCGGTGTCGTTCTCGTACGGTCGTGCGCTGCAGGCGCCGTCGCTCAAGGCGTGGAAAGGCGCTGCGGCGAATGTCGCGGTGGGCCAGGCCGCGCTGCTGCACCGCTCGCGCATGAACAGCCTCGCGTCCACCGGGAAATACTCGGACGCTGAAGAGAAGCAGGCGAAGGCCGCGTAAACGGCAGCTGCGGCATAAAGGGCGCCCCGAGGGGCGCCCTTGTTTTTGCGCGTATCGCGCGAGACGTGAGCGCAAGGCGCTGGCGGCGATCCTCGTCCGACTAGAGCGCCGCTACGAGAACCGCCTTTTCTTTGATGCTGCGCGCGACACGGGATCGCCACGCCCTTCGACTTCGCTGCGCTACGCTCAGGGTGACTGGGCTGGGCTCCTCGCGCTACGCGCGCTCGCCGGTGAACGAACAGAGGGAAACCAAGGTTTCCTCCGTAACCCCCCTTTCCTTCCGTCTGCTGTCGCGACGGGTCACTTGACCCTGAATCGCGAAGCCGCTTACAGTCGGCGCTCTCGCTTTTCACCCCCGGCTTCCCCTCACCCTCTTCAAGTGCCAGTCCCGGTCACGATCATCACCGGCTTTCTGGGCAGCGGTAAGACCACGCTGCTCAACCGCCTGCTGCTGCAGCCGGCGCTTGAGCGTGCCGCAGTGATCATCAACGAGTTCGGCGAAGTCGGCATCGACCACCTGCTCGTGTCCGCTCCGGCCGAGAACATGGTGCTGCTCGACACCGGGTGCCTCTGTTGCACGGTGCGCGGCGACCTCGTTCAGACGCTCACCGATCTGCACGCGAAGCGCGAAAGCGGTGCGGTTCCGCCGTTTTCGCATCTCATCATAGAGACGACCGGCCTGGCGGACCCCGTGCCGGTGCTGCAGACCGTGGTCGCCGACGAAGCGCTCAAGGGCGTCTACCGGCTCCACGACGTCGTCACGCTCGTCGACGCGGTTCACGGTGAAGCGCAGCTCGACTCCCATCCCGAATCGGTCAAACAGGCCGCAGTGGCCGACGCGCTGCTGATCAGCAAGACCGATCTCGCCGCGCCGGCCGCGGTGCTTTCGCTGCGCGAGCGCCTTACGCGCTTGAACCCCGGCGCCGAGCTTCACGACGTCGTTCGCGGCGAAATCGACCCCGCGGTATTTCTGCGCGGCGGAGTCTACGAGCCGGCAGCCAAAGGCGAGGACGTCGAGCGCTGGCTGCACGAAGCGCGGCACGCGCACGCTCACTCGCATCGCTCGCACGCCGACGTGAACAGGCACGACTCGCACATCAGCGCGTTCTGCCTGTACCACGAACGGCCGATCCGTCGAGCCGGCCTGATGATGTGGCTCGACATGCTCTCGGGCCTGCGCGGCGCGAACCTGCTTCGAGTGAAAGGCCTGCTCAACGTCGAGGGCGATCCGGTGGTCGTGCACGCGGTGCAGACCGTCGTCCACGAGCCGGTCGTGCTCGACGCGTGGCCCACCGATGACCGGCGCTCGCGGCTGGTGTTCATCGCCCGCGACATGGACCGGCGTGAGATCGAGCGCACTTTCGATGCGTTCGACTACTCGCCGACACTTACAAGAAAAACGATCGATCCCGCGGCCTACGCACAGTTCGTCGCGGCGATGAAAGGGTTTGCCGGCTAAATCGCAGCCGAGGCAGCACCGCTGCCGGCGTGCAACACGCCGGTGCGAACGAGGAGGAGGATCTTAAGTGAAGGCGCAGGAGTTTCTGAGCGATGCGGGGGCGGGTCCGCTGAAAGTCATCAAGGGTGCGACGCTGATCGACGGCACCGGCGGCACACCGCTTAAAAATCCCCTGATCGTGGTGCAGGGTAAGCACATCAAGTGTGTGGGAAGCCGCGACGACAAGCAGTTCGCGGCGCAGGTGCCGCCGGATGCCGAAGTCGTCGATGCCGAAGGCTGCACCCTCATGCCCGGCATGATGGATCTGCACATCCACACCGCGATGTTCAACTGCATGTCTTTCCACAACCATCGGGTCGCGCAGTTCGAGATCATGCCGCACCTGCAGCAGATGTATGCGCTCTTCCACGCGCAGAACTGTTTCGACATGGGTTTCACCACGCTGCGCGATCTCGGCATGAACGGGCCGCGAGGGCTGCTCGTCGACGAGATGTGCGCGGTTCGCGATTCCATCAACGCCGGCATCCTCGAAGGTCCGCGCATGCTGATCGGCGCGTTCACCACGATGACCGGCTCGCACCTCGATCTCATCCAGCCGCGCGCCATGTACCGCTTCGGCTTCAACACCGCCGACGGGCCGTGGGAGCTGCGCAAGCTCGCGCGCAAGAACCTGCTCGCCGGCGCCGACGTGATCAAGACCTGCGCTTCGGGCGGCGGCGGAACCGACAAGGAAGAGCCGGACATCCGCAACATGACGAAGGAAGAGCTCGACGCGATCGTCGACGAGGCTCACGCCCTGCACAAGATCACCGCGGTGCACTGCTTCACGACCCAGGCGCAGCGCATGGCGATGAAAGCCGGCGCCGACACGATCGAGCACATGGTCTTCAGCGACGACGAGACGATCGACATGATCGTCGCCGCGGGTGTGCCGGTGACCCCGACGCTTTCGCACCGGACCGATCATGCGATCCGGTTGAGGCGCGAAGTCGGAACGGCGGAGTTCGTGCTGAAGAAAATGACATACCTCCAGCCTTTCTGCTTCGAGACCTTCCAGAAGATGTACAAGGCCGGGGTGAAGATCGCGATGGGGACCGACATGGGTTTCGAGCCGCACATGGGAACGAACGCCGCCGAGCTCGAGATCTACGTGAAGCTCGGAATGAGCCCGATGGACGCCATACTCACGACCACGCGCAACGCCGCGCAGGCGATCAAGCTCGGGCACGAGCTCGGGACGATCGAAGCCGGCAAGCTCGCGGACATCATCGCGGTGAACGGCGACCCGCTGGCCGACATCGCGTGCCTTCAGCAGAAACAGAACATCCGGATCGTCATGAAGGAAGGCCACGTCTACGCTGACCGCCGTCCGGGCAGGAGCAAGAACGTGGTGAATGTGAAGCAGGGCGACTGGAAAATCGTCGATTATCTTTAAGACCCGTATATGGCAAATGGTAAAGGGTGAATCGTAATCTTCAATAGCGGGCACGATTCACGAACGAGGAGGAGCCATGACAACAGCAGCGACGAAGATCACGACCAAAACCGAAGGCGCGGTCAAGGGCGGCGTAGACGCGTATCAATACAACTTCGCCGAGCTCGATAAAGTGCCTGCCGGCACCGGCTATTCCACCTCGCACGGCGGTGTGGTCGAAGGCGAGCGCATGCTCGTCGGCTACATACACAAACCCCGGGGGACCGGTTCGCGCATGCACAGCCACCCGAACGAGCAGTTCAACCTCGTCGTCAAAGGCACGCTTCAGGGGTCCGTCAACGGAAAGCCGATCGACGCGCCCGCGGGCACGCTCATCTATATCCCGGCGAATGCGCCCCATACACTCGTATCGACGCCGGACGAAGACGTGATCTTCGTCGCCATCAAGGATCTCTCGCACGGCATCATCGGCAAGGCGGTCGACGGAACGATGGCCGGCCCGGTATATCTCGAAGGGTTCGAACCGAAGTAGCGAGGCCGCGGTGCAGCGCTCGGAAATGGATAACTGAGGAGGTCGTCATGAAAAGAACGCTCTGCGCGTTTGCTGTCGCCTGCTGTGCAATGGGTGCCCCGGCTCTCCACGCACAGTCCTATCCGACCAAGCCCATCAGATTCCTCGTGGGCTTTCCGCCGTCAGGCACCAACGATATCGTCGCGCGCCTCGCGGCGCAAAAAGTCTCCGAGCTGATCGGCCAGCAGATCGTCGTCGAGAATCGCGCCGGCGCGAATACCGCGATCGCGACCGACGTAGGCTCGCGGGCGACCCCCGACGGTTATACGATTCTGCTCAACGCGTCCGGGCATGCGACGAATCCGGCGCTGATGAAGCTCAACTTCGACCCGGTGAAGGACTTCGCTTTCATCACCCTCATCGCCGAAGTGCCCAACCTCCTCGTCGTCCATCCGTCGCTTCCCGTGCGCAACGTCCGGGAGCTGATCGCGGTGTCGAAGAAGCAGCCCGGACAGATCAACTACGGCTCGTCAGGCACCGGCTCGACGGTGCACCTCTCCGCCGAGCTTTTCCAGCACATGACGGGGGTCAAGTGGGTGCATATCCCGTACAAAGGCGGCGGCCCCGCAGTGATCGAGCTCATGGCGGGCCAGACCCAGGTCTATTTCGGCAACCTGCCGACGGTGATCGGCTACGCGCGCGCGGGCAAGCTGCGCGCGCTGGCTGTAACGAGCCTGAAGCGCTCGGCGGCAGAGCCGAACATCCCCACAGTCGCGGAAAGCGGAGTCCCGGGCTTCGACGTGACCGCGTGGTTCGGCGTCTCGGCGCCGGCGAAGACGCCTCGTGCAATCGTCGAGCGCCTCAACACCGAGTTCGTGAACGCGATCAAGTCACCTGACCTGCGCGAGCGCCTCGCCAAAGTCGGCGCGGATCCGGTGGGCAACACCACCGAGCAATACACCGCTTTCGTCCAGAGCGAGATCACGAAGTGGGACAAAGTGATCAAAGCTGCCGGGATAAAAGGTGAGTGAGCTCCTCCTGACAAAATAGTGAGCACATGAAACGAATCCTTGCCGCCAGTGCGATCGCAATCCTTTCCACTGTCGGCGGCTCCGTCGCGGCGCAGGCCTACCCGCCAAACCCGGCACGCCCGACGAATTCACCGCCCGGATGAAGCACGACACTCGTGGAGTGGGCGAAGATGGTGAAGAATGCGGACATCAAGCTCGACCGACCCTTTAAATGATCCGAGACCCCGAAACTTTCAACGTCCTGCTCGACACCATCGAGCGCTTCGTACGCGAGCGCCTCATTCCTCGCGAAGCCGAGGTCGCCGAGACCGATGCGATACCTGCCGACGTCCTCGACGAGATGCGCCGCATGGGCCTCTTCGGCCTCACCATCCCGGAGCAGTACGGAGGCCTGGGCCTGACGATGGAAGAAGAAGTGCGGGTCGCGTTCGCGTGGTGCAAAGCCTCGCCCGCGTTTCGATCGATCGCCGGAACGAACAACGGCATAGGCTCGGTGGGCATCGTGCTGGACGGTACCGAAGCGCAGAAGAACGAATACCTCCCGCGCCTTGCGGCCGGCGAGCTGATCGGCGCTTTCGCCCTGACCGAGCCCGGCAGCGGCTCGGACGCGGGCTCGCTCACCACCAGCGCACGGCGCGACGGCGATCACTACGTCATCAACGGGGGAAAACGCTACATCACCAACGCGCCCCAGGCCGGCATCTTCACGGTGATGGCGAGAACCGACCCCAAGACGAAGGACGCGAGCGGCGTGTCGGCTTTCATCGTCGAGCGCGACACGCCCGGTCTTTCGGTGGGAAAACCCGACCGCAAGATGGGGCAGCGCGGCGCGCAGACCGCCGACGTCATTTTCGAGAACGTTCGCGTGCCTGCGGCAAACATCATCGGCGGCGTAGAGGGCATCGGTTTCAAGACCGCCATGAAAGTGCTCGACAAGGCGCGGCTGCACATCGCGGCGGTCTGCGTCGGCGCCGCGACGCGCATACTCGACGAAGCGCTGAGCTATGCATCGGAGCGCAGGCAGTTCGACAAGGCGATCGGCGAGTTCCAGCTCGTGCAGGCGATGCTCGCCGACAGCCAGACCGAGCTCTACGCCGCGAAAAGCATGACGCTCGACGCGGCGAATAAGCGCGACGGCGGCGAGTCGATCACGATGGAGGCCGCGTGCTGCAAGCTGTACGCCTCCGAGATGGTCGGGCGAGTCGCGGACCGCGCGGTGCAGATCCACGGCGGAGCGGGATACATGCAGGAATACGCGGTCGAGCGCTTCTACCGCGACGTGCGTTTATTCCGCCTGTATGAAGGAACAAGCCAGATACAGCAACTCGTGATTGCGCGCGCCATGTTGCGGGCAAAGCGAGGCCGGTAACGCCAAGGAGGGAAACCAGGGTTTCCCTCCTTGAATCTCCTTTCCTTCGGCGATCTGTCGATCGCTCCGAGGCTGGGATAACGAGACAAAGGAAACAGCAGTGGCATTCGAAGACATGATCGGGGACCTGGAAAAAAGAAACGCCGAAGCTCTGGCGATGGGCGGCGCGGAGAAGCTCGCCAAGCGCAAGGCCGAAGGCGTGCTCAACGCGCGCGAGCGCATCGATTACCTGATCGACGAAGGCAGCTTCATCGAGTCCGGCCTGTACGCGAAAAGCATACGGCCGGAGGTGAAACACAAGACGCCCGCGGACGGCAAGATCGCCGGCTTCGGACGCATAGCCGGGCGTGAGATCGCACTGGTGTCGAACGACTTCACGGTGCTCGGCGCGTCGTCGGCCGTCATCAACATGAAGAAGATGAAGCACGTGAAGCAGGTCGCAGCCAAACGCGGCATGCCGCTCGTGCTGCTCGGCGAATCGAGCGGTGCGCGCATGCCCGACCGCATGGGCGCGGCGGGCCGCGCGATCATCGCGCAGGACCCGACCGAGTACCAGCGGCTGCGCGAGTCCCCGTGGTGCTCGGCGCTGCTCGGGCAGTGCTACGGCTCCTCGACATGGTATTCGGCGATGTCCGATTTCGTCGTGATGCGCAAAGGCGCGATCATGGCGATCGCGAGCCCTAACGTCACTTCGATCGCGATCAACCGGCCGATCGAGGCCGAAGACCTCGGTGGCTGGAAGCTGCTCACCGGCGTATCGGGCCTCGCCGACATGGCAGTCGACACCGATGAGCAGGCGATCGACGCCATCAAGCGATTCCTCTCGTACCTGCCGGGCAACAATATGGAAGCGCCCCCCGAGCGCGCCGTGCCTGAAGGTTCGGACGAGGCGTGCAGGAAAATGCTCGAAATCGTCCCCGAGTCGCGCAACAAGGTCTACGACGTTCGCAAAGTGATTGCGGCGATTGCGGACAAGGGCTCCCCCTTCGAGATCAAGGAGCGCTACGGCAAGTCCGCGACGACGATGCTCGCGCGCCTCGACGGCAAAACGGTCGGGTTCATCGCGAACAACCCGCTGTTCAAAGGCGGGGCGCTCGACGCCGACGCCTGCCAGAAAGTCACGAGCTTCATGGTGCTGTGCGATTCGTTCAACATACCGCTCGTGTTCCTCGTCGACGTGCCGGGTTTCCTGATCGGAGTCGAAGGCGAGCTCCGCGGAATGCCCGGGAAGGTCATCAACTGGATGAACGCGATGACGCTGGTGACAGTGCCGAAAATCACCGTGATCATGAGGAAGAGCTACGGCCAGGCGTTCATCAACATGGCGGGCGGCAAGAACGCGGACGAGGTCGCGGTGTGGCCGAGCGCGGATCTGGGCTTCATGGACCCGGCGGTGTCGGTGAACGTGCTGTACGGCGTGAAATACCAGGACGATCCCGAACGCTTCGAGAAGCTCAAGGCCGAAGTCGAGCGCGACACGTCGGCATGGGGGCTCGCCGAGCTCTATGAGGCGCACACCGTGATCGATCCGCGCGACACACGCGATTACCTCATCCGCACGCTGCAGGTCCACCGGCTGCGGATGAAGAGCGGTGTCGGAGAGCACCTGCTGCGCAACTGGCCGACGAGCTACTGAGCGGCTCATACTTCACGAACGGGTGTGGTTTCTATCGCGGAGGGCACATGACCAGGTCTCTGATGATCGCAGTCGTCGCGGCATTGCTCGTGGTCAACCCGGCGGCGGCGGCGGAAGAGCACAGCCGCAAAAAATCGCATGCCGCCAAAAAAGACAAAGACAAGAAGGTGGAGACCGGCGCTTCGTGCAAAGCGCCCGCGGTCGGAAGCTGCGCATCGTGCGCGATCACGTGCCGCCCCCTGGAGACCGCTCAGTGCGCGCCCGGGCAGGTCACCGCCGACATGTGCACCCGGCAGCCGGCGTGCGGATGTAAGTAGCTTAAGCGGGCGGCGCGAAGCGAAAACCGCCTCCGCAGGCTGAGCCCCGCAAAGTCCACATCGCGCACCACGATGTGGCACGCCGCCAGCACATGGGGCGGCAAAAACTCAGCAGGTTTGCCGACGCGGCACGGGGTGCAACAGTAGTAAGCTTCGAGGTGCGCCGGTGTGTTTCGGCCGCTGGCCAGGATGTTGCTTTGCAGGATATTTCCCGCATCAGCAAGCCGGACGGACGTCCATGAAACGCGTCGCACTCTACAGCACTTCGAACCGGCTCCGCCGATCTCCTGCGGCCGCGGCAGAACCGCAGCAGCCCGAGTCCGCCCCCGAACCCACGGCCGCAGCCCATGCCGCACCTCGCGCACCCGGCCGCGTCCGGTCTTTTCTGCGCCGCCACCCGCTTCCTCTGGGCCTTGCCGCAGGCGCGGCGTTCGCGCTCGTGATCGTCATGAGCCACGGCGCGCTCGCGCCGTCGCAGCGCCCGCTCACGCAGCAAGACATCGACGCGGCGGTGCTACGCACGCTCGAGACCAAGCCGCTGCCCTCGCGTGCGGCGCGCGCTTATGATCTCCTCAAAGGCTCGGTGGTGCGGGTTCGCGGGCTCGGCGGTGAGAACGAGCCCGACAAGGACGTCGAGCGCAGCGTCGGCACCGGCGTCGTCATCCTCGACAACGGGACGATCCTGACCAACCTGCACGTGGTCGCGGGCGCCAAGCGGCTCGGCGTGGTGTTCTCCGACGGGATGGAATCGGAAGCGACCATCGTCGGCACCCGGCCGGAACACGATCTCGCGGTGATCAGGACCGCGAGCGTTCCCGACGATCTCGTCCCGGCGACGCTGCGCTCCACCGCCGACCTGCGCCTCGGCGACGAAGTGGTCGCAGTCGGGTTCCCGTTCGGCATCGGCCCTTCGGTTTCTTCAGGCGTGATTTCCGGCCTGCGGCGCGAATATCGCTCGCCCGAAGGCAAGCGGCTGCTGACCAACCTCATTCAGTTCGACGCCGCCGCGAACCCCGGAAGCTCGGGCGGTCCGCTATTCACCACCGACGGAGAAGTCGTCGGCATCGTGACCGGCATCCTGAATCCCGCCAAGCAGGCGGTGTTCATCGGGATCGGTTTCGCGGTGCCGATCGAGAACGCGGCGTCGGCCGCCGGCGTGTCGCCGTTCTAGCGTCACGCCAACCACCAGGGGAGTGTCATGGAAAACACCGAGCTGAGTCGCGAAGAGATCGCGAGCCTCATGCAGCGCGTCCTGTACGAGGTCAAGAAAGTCGTCGTCGGACAGGACCACTTTCTCGAGCGCGTGCTCGTCGCCATCCTCGCGCAGGGCCATCTGCTGGTCGAAGGCGTGCCCGGCCTCGCCAAGACCCTCACCGTGAAAACGCTCGCGCGTACCGTGCGAGGCACCTTCAGGCGCATCCAGTTCACGCCCGACCTCGTGCCGGCGGATCTCGTCGGCACCCGCGTCTACAACCAGAAGACGAGCGAATTCACGACTTCGCTCGGTCCCGTGTTCACCAATCTCCTGCTCGCGGACGAGATCAACCGCGCGCCGGCGAAAGTGCAGAGCGCGCTGCTCGAAGTGATGCAGGAGCGCCAAGTGACGATCGCCGGCGAGACCCACAAGGTTCCCGAGCCGTTCCTCGTGATGGCGACCCAGAATCCGATCGAGACCGAAGGCACTTATCCGCTGCCCGAAGCGCAGGTCGACCGCTTCATGATGAAAGTGCTCGTGGGTTATCCGACCGAGGAAGAAGAGTACGTCATCGTCGAGCGCGTGACTGGCGTGGCCAAGATGGTCTCGTCGGTTGCGACGACCGATCAGCTCTCGGCCCTGCAGAGGGAATGCCGCAACGGCTACGTCGACCCGTCGCTCATCCAGTACGCAGTGCGTGTCGTCGCTGCGACCCGTAACCCCGAGAAATACGGCATCAAGGATCTGCAGAAATACATCTCGTTCGGCGCGAGCCCGCGCGCGTCGATCCATCTCATCGAGGGTGCGCGGGCACTGGCCTATTTGCGCGGGCGCGATTACGTCCTGCCCGAAGACGTGACGGACGTGATGC